>JAGPIX010000007.1 GCA_018054745.1 Alicycliphilus sp. | reverse complement strand
TGGGCATGAACGATGGCGACATCGAATACCTGGGCCGAAGCATCAAGGGCCGTGGCGCCTGGGATCTGGTGCGTGATGGCCTGGTGATGGTGCCCGAGGGCCGCGGCGTGTTCGCGCGCATGACCATCACCGAAAACCTGCTCATGGGCGCCTATACACGCAATGACAAGGCCGGCATCGACGCCGATGTGGAGAAGATGTTCAACATCTTCCCGCGCCTGCGCGAACGCAAGGACCAGCTGGCCGGCACCATGAGCGGTGGCGAGCAGCAGATGCTGGCCATGGGCCGCGCGCTGATGAGCCAGCCCAAGGTGCTGCTGCTGGACGAGCCCTCCATGGGGCTGTCACCCATCATGGTGGACAAGATCTTCGAGGTGGTGCGCGACGTGTACGCCCTGGGCGTGACCATCGTGCTGGTCGAGCAGAACGCCAGCCGGGCGCTGGCCATTGCCGATCGCGGCTACGTGATGGAGTCCGGCCTGATCACCATGACCGGCGCGGGGCAGGATCTGCTGTCGGATCCGCGTGTGCGCGCGGCTTATCTGGGCGAGTGAGGCAAGCCGCGCGAAGTCCAAGGCACCGCCCTGGTGGTGCTTTTGTTTTAATAGCTATTGGCGCTTGTTGCATATGCGCTAGGGCGCTATTTTTCTAGTGATTTTGACTGCGCCATGCATGTCCTGCAATCCCTGCCCATCCCGCTGCAGACCATCTTGCTGCTGGTGGCAAGCAATGTCTTCATGACCCTTGCCTGGTATGGGCACCTGAAGAATCTGGCCACGGCGCCGTGGTACGTGGCGGCCCTGGTGAGTTGGGGCATCGCGCTGTTCGAATACCTGCTGCAGGTGCCGGCCAACCGCATCGGCCATGCACAGTTCAGCGTGGGCCAGCTCAAGATCATGCAGGAGGTCATCACGCTGACCGTGTTCGTCCCTTTCGCGGTGTTCTATCTGAACGAGCCGCTCAAATGGGACTATCTCTGGGCTGGTTTGTGCCTGGTCGGCGCGGTGTATTTCATCTTTCGCAGCGCCTGAACGGCCCGTCCTTTGGGGCGTGTCAGTAGTTGTACTGCAGGCCCAGCGTGGCCGCATCCACGTCCGACAGGCGGTCGGCAAAGTGCAGGCGCTGGCGCTCCCACTGCAGCACGGCAGACCATTGCGGCGTGAAGGCCCAACGCAGCCCTGCGCCGTAAGACAGGCCAAAGCCGCTTCCCTTGCCCAGTTGCACGCCATAGCCGCTTGCCCCCCGGGTGTCGGTGCGGCCGTAGAAGGTGCCCAGCTTGCCCTGCAGATCCAGCTGCGTGCCCAAGGGCAGGCGCCCCACCAGGCTGAAGTTCAGGCCGCGTGCACTGCTGTTGCCGCCGATACGGCGCGCCTTGCCCAGATCCAGGTAGCCCAGCTCCAGCCCCAGGTTGGGGTGGAAAAACGCGCCGGCATACAGCTTGATGGCGCTGCCGCCATCGTCGAAGTCGAAACCGCCGCTGCCGCTGCGCAGGTCATACCTGGAGGCGCCAGCGCCCAGTCCCACATAGCCACCATACATGCCCGCAGCCTGGGGCATGGGCGCTTGCGCCAGGCCGGCAGCGGCAAGGCCCGTGAGCAGGGTGGCGCAGAGCAGTTGACGAAGCGTGGATGGCATGACCCCTCCTGGGGGGCGATTGGTTTTTACTTCAATCTACGGCCGGCCACCGATGCGCCTTGTGGGCCTGGGCGATGCCACGGGGTGAGAAAAATCCTACAGCAATCAGGGTTTGCCCTGGCATTCCGGGAGCCTGCGGGCCGGCGGTTAAACTCGCACCTTTCGCAGTTTTGTCACACGATGGTCAACTCTGCGTCGTACTACGCACGAAGGTTCGATCAGGAGTCGACATGTTGTTTGGAAAGCTGTTGCCCCGCGAGGGCAATTTTTTCGAGATGTTCAACCAGCATGCCGACCGTATTGTCGAAGCGGCGCGCGCTTTTTCGCAGCTGGTGGCCAATTACAGTGACACCCATCTGCGTGACCAGTACAACCAGGACGTGGACAACGCCGAACGCGCTGCCGACCGCGTGACCCACGAGGTCAATCGCACGCTGCACCAGACGTTCATCACGCCCATCGATCGCGAGCAGATTCACTCACTGATCAACACCATGGACGATGTGGCCGACCTGATCCAGGACTCGGCCGAGACCATGGCGCTGTATGACATCCGCCACATGACCGAAGAAATTTCACGCCTGACGGACTTGAGCGTCAAGTGCTGCGAGCGCGTGCGCGATGCCGTGAAGATGCTGTCGCGCATTGCCGATCCGGCCGTGGCCGAGGCCGCGCTCAAGACCTGCGAGGAGATCGATCGCCTGGAGGGTGACGCCGACCGCGTGCTGCGCAGCGCCATGAGCAAGCTGTTCCGCGAGGAAACCGATGTGCGCGAGCTGATCAAGCTCAAGGCCATCTACGAGCTGCTCGAAACCATCACCGACAAGTGCGAGGACGTGGCCAACCTCATCGAGGGCGTGATCCTCGAAAACTCCTGAGCCCAGGCATAAGCTTTTCTACACCATGGATACGGTACAAACCGCCCTATGGGTCGTGGTCGTGCTGGTGGCGCTTGCCATTCTGTTCGACTTCATGAACGGGTTTCATGACGCGGCCAACTCGATTGCCACCGTGGTTTCCACGGGTGTGCTCAAACCCACGCAGGCCGTTGTCTTTGCGGCCTTTTTCAACTTTGTGGCGATCTTCGTGTTCCACCTCAGCGTGGCCGCCACCATCGGCAAGGGCATTGCCGATCCGGGCGTGGTGGACACCCATGTGATCTTTGGCGCCCTGGTGGGCGCCATCACCTGGAACGTCATCACCTGGTACTACGGCATCCCCAGCAGCTCCTCGCATGCGCTGATTGGCGGCATCGTCGGCGCGGTGGTGGCCAAGTCGGGCTCGGGTGCGCTGATGGCCAGTGGCATCATCAAGACCGTGGCCTTCATCTTCATCTCCCCGCTGCTGGGCATGGTGCTGGGCTCGGCCATGATGGTGCTGGTGGCCTGGGTATTCAGGCGCACGCGACCGATCAAGGTGGACAAATGGTTCCGCCGCCTGCAGCTGGTGTCGGCCGGCGCCTACAGCCTGGGCCATGGTGGCAACGACGCGCAGAAAACCATTGGCATCATCTGGCTGCTGCTCATCGCCACCGGCTATGCCTCGGCTGCTGACAGCGCGCCGCCCACCTGGGTCATCGTCTCGTGCTACGCGGCCATCGGCCTGGGCACCATGTTTGGCGGCTGGCGCATCGTCAAAACCATGGGGCAGAAGATCACCAAGCTCAAGCCCGTGGGCGGCTTTTGTGCCGAGTCGGGCGGGGCGCTGACGCTGTTCTTTGCCACCGCCCTGGGCGTGCCCGTGTCCACCACCCACACCATCACCGGCGCCATCGTCGGCGTGGGCTCCACCCAGCGCGCCAGCGCCGTGCGCTGGGGTGTGGCGGGCAACATCGTCTGGGCCTGGATTCTGACCATCCCGGCCAGCGCCTTCGTCGCCGCAATTGCCTACTGGATCAGCCTGCAGCTGTATTGATCACTATTAAAATAATAGCCATTGGCGCTTGATGGATGGGCGCTATCGGCCATTTTCACTGAGAAATCTTGCGTGCTTCCTCGATCTGGTATTCGTAGTAGCGCTGCAGGCTGAAGGCAATGCTGGCCATCAGCACGGCAGTGCCCACCAGCAGCGATAGCGCCACGGCAAACACCGTGAACCAGTTGGTGCGCCCAGGCGCGGCGTCGGCCGCGGCGGTCTGGTTGAAGCGGGCATTCCATTTTTCCGGGGCCATCAACCCGTAGACGATGGCGCACAGCGCGCAGCCGGCGATCGTGAAACCCAGCAGCGGGATCAACAGCCAGCTCAGCTGATCGTCCTGACCCCATTGCTGCACGCGCTGTAGGCCGTACACCCCCAGCGCCGTCGGCACCGGCAGCAGCCAGCCGAGCATGTCGCCAAAGCCAAACAGGTAGAAGCGGTGCAGCCCCAGCGGCCCCCCGAGGAAGGCGAGCCAGGTGGCGAGGGTCTTGTTCTTCATGGGTGGGGTGATGGTTGTGGCGTTATTCGGGAGCGCTGCTGTCGCCTGCGCCCAGGGGCTTTTCCATGAGCACGATGTCGCGCCAGGCGCCAAACTTCCAGCCCACGGAGCGCATCACGCCGACCTCGGTGAATCCGGCAGCGCGGTGCAGGGCGATGGAGCCGGCGTTGGCCGAATCGCCGATCACGGCCAGCAGCTTGCGCATCCCTGCGGCCTGCGCCTGCTCGGCCAGGGCGTCGAGGAGCAACCGGCCCACGCCGAGCCCCCGGGCTGCATCGGCCACGTAGACCGAGTCCTCGGCCGAATAGCGATAGGCGGGGCGCGGCTTGAACCAGTTGCAGTAGGCAAAGCCCAGTACCTGACCTCCTTCCTCGGCCACCAGATGGGGCAGGCCCCTGGCCAGCACCTCGGCGCGGCGCGCCGCCATGTCCTGGCTGCTGGGCGGGTCGACCTCGAAGGTGCCCGTGCCGTGCAGCACATGGTGGGCGTAGATGGCGGTGATGGCGGCGATGTCGCCGTCAATGCTGGCGCGTATGGTGGGCATTTGCGTGGATGGGGCTATAATTGCCGGCTTTGCTGCGTGTCGCTGGCCGGGTGGCCAAGTCGCGTGTCTCAAACGCCGCAAAAACTCATGCAGCAACCGCTGCGTCCACCCGAAGGATTCATTATGGTCGTGATTCGACTCTCCCGCGGCGGCTCCAAGGGCCGTCCGTTTTTCAACATCGTCGTTGCCGACAAGCGCGTGCGCCGTGACGGCCGCTTCATCGAGCGTCTGGGCTTCTACAACCCTTCCGCCAAGGGCGGCGAAGAGACCCTGCGCATCGCCCAGGATCGCCTGACGTACTGGAAGGGTGTGGGCGCGCAAGCCTCCCCCACCGTGGATCGCCTGATCAAGCAAGCCGCCAAGCAGGTCGCCTGATCGGTTCACAGTCCCGAAAAGGGCGGGCCCCGTTGGTACAGCTGACGGGCCCCGCCTTTTTTCATGCACGATTCTTTTCGCCCTGCCGCCGCCATGCCTCAGCCCCCCATTCTGGAAGCCAGTGAACTGCCCCCTGACGCGGTGGAGGTCGGCCGCATCACCGATGCCTGGGGCGTGAAGGGCTGGTTCAAGGTCTTGCCCTACAGCAGCGACCCCGAGGCCTTGCTGGCCTCCAGGGCCTGGTTTTTGCAGCCCGCCGAACGGGGCGCCAAGAGCTTCTTTGCCGGCACCGTGTTGCTCCCGATACGCCAGGCACGCACGCATTCCGACACCATCGTGGCCTGGGCGCAGGGCGTGGACGACCGCGACGGCGCCGAGGCGCTGCGCGGCGCGCGCATCTTTGTGCCACGTGCGAGTTTTCCTGCGGCCGGCGATGACGAGTACTACTGGGTCGACCTGATCGGCCTGGCCGTGGTGAACCGCGAGGGCGTGCCGCTGGGCACCGTGCGTGATCTGCTGCCCACCGGACCGCAGACCACGCTGGTGCTGGGCTACGAGCATGAGGGCAAGGCGCAGGAGCGCATGATCCCCTTCGTTTCGGCCTTTGTGGACAAGGTGGATCTGGCCGGGTGCTGCATCACGGTGGACTGGCAACCTGACTACTGAAGCCCCCATGCGCTTTGACGTCATCACCCTGTTCCCCGAGCTGTTCGAGCCCTTTCTGGCCAGCGGCGTGACGCGGCGTGCCTACGCCACGGGCCAGGTGCAGGTGCGGCTGTGGAGCCTGCGCGACCATGCCGTGGGTAACTACCGCCGCGTCGATGACCGCCCGTTTGGCGGCGGCCCCGGCATGGTGATGATGGCCGAACCGCTGGCGCGCTGTCTGGCCGCCATCCGCGCCGATCGTGCAGAAGCGCAGGCGGCGCCGCTGGTGCTGTTCTCGCCCATAGGCCGCAGGCTGGATCACGCGGCGGTGCAGGATTGGTCGGCGGGGGCGGGTGCGGTGCTGCTCTGCGGCCGCTATGAGGGTGTGGACCAGCGCTTCATCGACGCCCATGTGGACATGCAGATCAGCCTGGGCGACTTTGTGCTCTCGGGCGGCGAGATCGCGGCCATGGCCCTGCTGGATGCCGTGGCGCGCCTGCAGCCGGGTGTGCTGCACGACGAGGGCAGTCACCAGCTCGATAGCTTCAACCCGGCCCTGGATGGCCTGCTGGACTGCCCTCACTACACCCGGCCCGAGCAATGGCAGGGCCGCGGCGTGCCGGCTCCGCTGCTGTCGGGCCACCATGCGCAGATCGAGCGCTGGCGTCGCGATCAGCGCCTCGTGACCACGGCGCGCCATCGACCCGACCTGCTCCAGGCGGCGCGCGAGCGTGGGTTGCTCACGCGCGCAGATGAGGCAGTGCTAGCGCAAAACCCACTATAATCGCAGGTTCTCGATCCTCTGGCCGGCCGCTATGGGCACATGCGCAGCATGATCAGCCGAATAGCCACAAGGCGCCAATAGGGGCGCCGCAGCCAATCCTGGCGCGTCCATGATCGTTGGAAACCAAACCATGAATCTGATCCAGATCCTCGAGCAGGAAGAAATCGCCCGCTTGAACAAGACCATTCCCGCATTCGCTCCTGGCGACACCGTCATCGTCAGCGTGAACGTGGTCGAAGGCAGCCGCAAGCGCGTGCAGGCCTACGAAGGCGTGGTGATCGCCAAGCGCAACCGTGGGCTGAACAGCGGCTTCACCGTGCGCAAAATCTCCAGCGGCGAAGGCGTGGAGCGCACGTTCCAGACCTACAGCCCGCTGATCGCCGGCATCGAAGTCAAGCGCCGTGGCGACGTGCGCCGCGCCAAGCTGTACTACCTGCGCCAGCGCAGCGGCAAGTCGGCACGCATCAAGGAAAAGCTGCCCTCCCGCGTCAAGGTGGCCGCAACCGCCGCGTAATTCACGCGGCGCAAGCCTCAAGCTGCAAAACCGCTACAGTGCGCAGGCCTGTAGCGGTTTTTTCATTCCTGGTGCTGTTTTGTGAGCTCATTTCGCCCCATTGGCTCTGATGCGGCGACGGTGATTTCCTCGCTGTCGTCGCTGCCCGACTTTGACCCACGTACCGTGCCGCTGGTGGGTGTGGACGGCCATTTGCCGGCGGTCCCAGCGGCGGCGCAGACCCCCGATGCATTGCGCCGGCGCTTTGCCACGCCGCCACTGTGGACGCCGGAGATCGTGCGCGAGAAGAAGTTCGTGCAGCGCCCACCGGCCGAGGCGGCGGTGTTGGTGCCCATCGTGCAGCGTGAGCGGCCCACGGTGCTGCTCACCGAACGCACGGCCCACCTGTCCACGCACAAGGGGCAGGTGGCCTTTCCTGGCGGGCGCAGCGACCCCGAGGATCTGGATGCCGCCGCCACAGCCCTGCGCGAGACGCATGAGGAAGTGGGGCTGGAGGCGGGCAGCGTGGAGGTGTTGGGCCAGCTGCCGATCTATGTGACTGGCAGCTCCTTCATCGTCACGCCCGTCGTGGCCCTGGTACGGCCGGATTTTGTGCTGGCGCCCAACCCGGACGAGGTGGCCGACGTATTCGAGGTGCCGCTCGACTTCCTGCTCAATCCGGCGCACCACGAACGCCATGCGCTGGAGTGGCAGGGCCTGCGCCGTGAGTGGTTTGCCATGCCCTACCAGGACGGTGCGCGCCAGCGCTACATCTGGGGCGCCACGGCGGCCATGCTGCGCAACTTCTACCGCTTCATGCTGGCGTGACTGCAGGCGCGGCGGCCTGCCGGGCGGCGCCGCTATCATTGCCGCCATGAGTTTCTTTGCCATCCTGTTCGCCTTGCTGATCGAGCAGGCGCGGCCGCTGGCCCGCAGCAACCCCATCCACGCCGGCCTGCGCGCCTGGGCCCTGTCGGTATGCCGCAGTTTTGATGCCGGACAGTCCCGGCATGGCTGGGTGGCCTGGAGCCTGGCCGTACTCGTGCCGCCGGCGTTTGTGCTGGCCGTGCATTGGGCGCTGCTGCATTGGCTGGGCTGGCCGCTGGCGCTGCTGTGGAGCGTGGCCGTGCTCTACCTCACGCTGGGTTTTCGCCAGTTCAGTCATCACTTCACGGCCATACGTGATGCTCTGGAGGATGGCGACGCCGCCGAGGCACGCGCGCTGCTCGCACGCTGGAAGCAGGTGGATGCCAGCGAGCTGCCGCGCAGCGAGATCGTGCGCCATGTGATCGAGTATTCGGTGATTGCGGCGCACCGCCATGTGTTTGGCGTGCTGGCGTGGTACTCGGTGTTCGCGGCGCTGGGCCTGGGGCCGACCGGTGCGGTGTTGTACCGGCTGGCCGAATTTGTGGCGCGCTACTGGGGGCGAGGGTCGCGCGTGGTCACGGCCCATCCGCCCAGTGAGTCACTGCAACGCGCGGCGGAGCAGGCCTGGATGGTCATCGACTGGCTGCCGGCGCGCCTGACGGCGATGAGCTTTGCCGTGGTGGGCAGTTTCGAGGAGGCCATCGACGGCTGGCGATTTCATGCCCAGCGCTTTCCCAACGACAACGATGGCGTGGTGCTGGCCGCCACGGCCGGCGCCATCAACGTGCGCTTAGGGGGAGAGGCGCTGCGCAGCCGCGCCGGCGCCGAGCTTGCCGCCGATTTTGAGGCCGGGGCCGACATGGCGGACAGCAGCAGCACGCCGGGCCGCGAGCCGGAGGTGGGCCACCTGCGCAGCGTGGTGGGCCTGGTGTGGCGCTCGGTCGTGGTGTGGATGCTGCTGCTGGCGCTGCTGACCCTGGCGCGCCTGCTCGGTTGATGCTATCAAATTAAAAGCTATTTACGCTTTATTGGCAGGCGCTACAACCGTATTTGTCCAATATCCATCAATAGGCGCTCTGGCTCAGTTCGGCGAACAATTCGCCATAGATGCGGTAGCGCTGCAGGCTGATGGCCTGCGCGTCCTGGCTCTCGCTCACCTGGGCCATCACGGCGCAGCCGGGCTCGTGCAGGTGGCTGCAGTTGTAGAAGCGGCACCCGCCGGCATGCGCGGCAATGTCGGGCATGCAGCGCGCCAGATCGGTGGGCGCCAGGTGACGCAGACCGAACTCCTGAAAGCCCGGCGAGTCGATGAGCGCCGTGGTGCGCGCGCCGTCTATCCAGTACAGGCTGGTGGTGGTGGTGGTGTGCCGGCCGGAGTTCAGTGCCTGCGATATCTCGCCCGTCTGCGCCGCAGCCCCTGGTACCAGCAGGTTCACCAGGGTGCTCTTGCCTGACCCCGAAGGACCCAGGATCAGGGTGGTCTTGCCCGCCAGCAGCGGCAGCAGTGCATCGCGATCGACCGCGCCCGATTGCGTCAGCGACAGCGGCAGCACGCGGTAGTGGTGGCGCGTGTCCTGCTCGCCACCCATATGGCGGTAGGGCCACAGGCGCTGCCAGGCCTGTGCAAAAGGCTCCACCAGGTCGCTTTTGTTGAGTGCTATCAGCGGTGTGATGCCGGCAGCCTCGGCCGCGATCAGGGCGCGCACGAGCTGGCTTTCGGAAAACACGGGCTCGGCGGCGATCAGGATCAGCACCTGATCGAGGTTGGCGGCAAAGGATTTGGTGCGCACCTCGTCCTGGCGGTAGAACAGGTTGCGCCGCTCCAGCACCTTTTCTATCGTGCCCTCGTCGCCATGGCCCTGCGCCTGGCCGGGGGCCGCGGCCTGCCACAGCACGCGGTCGCCCACGACGGCCTGGCTCTTCTTGCCGCGCGGGTGGCAGATGCGGCGCACGCCGTCGGCGCTCTCCACCACGCAGTGGCGGCCATGGCTGGCGACCACCAGGCCTTCGCTGCGCGTCATGGCGCGGCCAGCAGGGCGTCTATGCGCGTGGCGCAGTCAATGTCGGTGGCCGAGATGCCGCCCACGTCATGCGTATTCAGGCGCACCACGCAGCGGTTGTAGTGCACCGACAGATCCGGGTGGTGATCCTGCGCATGGGCGATGAAGGCCACGGCATTCACGAAGGCCATGGTCTCGTGGTAGTTGGCGAAGCGGTAGGTCTTCTCTATGGCCACATCGGCGCCGTCGCCGGAAAGCTGCCAGCCTGGGAGTTCGGTCAGTTTTACTACGATTTCAGTAGCTGACAGCGCGCGCCTGGTCTGCGTAGACCAGTCTTTTTTGGGGAACATCGAGGTCATGGCTGCATGGCCACGGGCAGGCGCGCCAGGCGCTCCGTGGCGGGGGGGTGGGAGTAGTAGAACTTCACGTACACCGGGTCTGGCGTGAGCGTGGAGGCATTGTCCTGGTAGAGCTTGAGCAGGGCCGACGCCAGCTCGGTGCCGCTGGCCTGGCTGACTGCATAGGCATCGGCCTGAAACTCCTGGTGGCGCGAGATCTGCGCCATCAGCGGCTGGGCGAACAGCGTCAGCACCGGCACGGCCAGCAGGAACAGCAGCAGCGCCAGCGCGTCGTTGGGCGCCGAGCCGGGCAGGCCCTCGATCATCAGGTTGGGTTGCACGCCCAGGCCGGTGTAGAACCAGCCGCGCGTGGACAGCCAGCCGAGCAGTGCAAAGCCGGCCAGGCTGACGGCAAACATGCCCAGCATGCGGCGCGTGACATGTTTGTGCTTGAAGTGGCCCAGCTCATGCGCCAGCACGGCCTCGACCTCGGCGGGCGAGAGCTGCCTGAGCAGCGTGTCGAAGAACACCACGCGCTTGGCCGCGCCGAAACCCGTGAAGTAGGCGTTGGCGTGTGCACTGCGCCGGCTGCCGTCCATCACGAACAGGCCCTTGGCGGCAAAGCCGCAGCGCTGCATCAGCGCCGTCACACGCGCCTTCAGGGCCTCGTCGGCAAGCGGCTGGAATTTGTTGAACAGCGGCGCGATGAACACCGGGAACACCACCATCAGCAGCAGGTTGAAGCCCATCCACACGCCCCAGGCCCAGAGCCACCACAGCGGGCCGGCGGCGCCCATGAGCCACAGGATCAGCGCGGCGATCGGCAGGCCGATCACGGCCCCGATCAGCGTGGACTTGACCAGATCGGTCAGCCACAGCCGCGGCGTCATCTGGTTGAAACCAAAGCGCTGCTCGATGCGAAAGGTCTGGTACAGGCTGGCCGGCAGATCCAGGGCGCCACCGATGAGGGCAAAGCCGGCCAGCAGCGCCAGCTGCTGCGGCATGCCGCCGCCCAGCCAGGCCAGCAGCTGCTGGTTCAGGGCGTCCAGCCCGCCCAGCAGCGTCCAGCCCAGCACCACGGCGGTGGACAGGGCCATAGAGAGCAGGCCAAAGCGCGCCTTGGCGATGGTGTAGTCGGCCGCCTTCTGGTGCGCGGCCAGGGTGATGCGCTCGGCAAAGGCCGCCGGCACGGCGCCGCGGTGCTGCGCCACATGGCGGATCTGGCGCGTGGCCAGCCACAGGCGCAACGCCAGCCCGGCCAGCAGCAGGGCGGCAAACACCAGGGTCGTCAAGGTCGAGGGCGAGAGGAAGGGGGCGGTAGAGGAGGGCGGCATGGCCGCGCAAGTTTACGGCGACAATTTGCGCCATGTCTGAAACTGTCAATCCCACTGCCCCCACCCTTGCCAAATCCGACCAGAACCTTGTCTGGCTCGACTGTGAAATGAGCGGGCTCGACCCCGAAAAGGAATACCTGCTGGAGATCGCCGTGGTCGTCACCGGCCCCAGCCTGGAGCCGCGCGTCGAAGGCCCGGTGTTCGCCATCCACCAGAGCGACGCTGTGCTCGACGCCATGGATGCCTGGAACAAGGGCACCCATGGCAAGAGCGGCTTGATCGACAAGGTGCGCGCCTCCACCGTCAGCGAGGCCGATGCCGAGCAGCAGCTCATCGACTTCCTGTCGCTCTATGTGCCCAAGGGCTGCGTGCCCATGTGCGGCAACAGCATCGGCCAGGACAGGCGTTTCCTGGTCAAGTACATGCCCAGGCTGGAGGCCTTCTTTCACTACCGCAATGTGGATGTGAGCACGCTCAAGGAGCTGGCCAAGCGCTGGAAGCCCGAGGCCTACGCCAGCTTCAAGAAGGCGCAGCGCCACACCGCCCTGGCCGATGTGCATGAGTCCATCGACGAACTGCAGCACTACCGCCAGCAGTTGCTGGCCTTGTAAAGTTGAGCGGGTTCGTCAGATAATCGCCGGTTGTCTGCACACAGACCTTGCGTCGTCCAGGCCAGTGCGAAGTGCCTGGCATTGACGGGCATGTTTCGCACAATCTCAACCGGAATGTTCGCCATGCAATCCCCCATCATGAAATCCACCCTCGTGGCCGCTGCCGCCCTGGTTTGCGCCTCTGGCGCCCTGGCCCAGGAGCAGGTCGTCAAGATCGGCCACAGCGGCCCCCTGTCGGGCCCTAACACCTTCGCCGGCCGCGACAACGACAACGGCGTGCGCCTGGCCATCGAGGAGCTGAACGCGCGCAAGATCAACGTGGGTGGCAAGACGCTGAAGTTCGAGCTGGTGTCCGAGGACGACCAGTGCGACGCCAAGGCCGGCGTGGCCGTGGCGCAGAAGTTTGTGGATTCGGGCGTGCGCTATGTCATGGGGCCGTACTGCTCGGGCGTGACCATTCCGGCATCGCGCGTCTATGACAACGGCGGCACCATGGTCTCCACCGTGGGCACCAACCCCAAGATCACCCAGGGCGGCTACAAGAACCTGTTTCGCATCGTGGCCAGCGATGAGAAGGCCGGCTCCAACATGGCCGGTTATGCGGCCAACGTGCTCAAGGTCAAGAAGGTCGGCGTGATCGACGACCGTACGGCCTTTGGCCAGGGGCTGGCCGACGAGTTCGCCAAGGAGGCGCAGAAGCTCGGCCTGACCGTGGTCGGCCGCGAGTTCACGACCGACAAGGCCACCGACTTCATGGCCATTCTGACCAACATGAAGGCCAAGCAGCCCGAGGTCATCTTCTACGGCGGCTACGCACCCCAGGCCGCGCCCATGGCGCGCCAGATGAAGCAGCTGGGCATCAACGCCAAGCTGCTGGGCGGCGACACGCTGTGCAGCCCCGAGATGCCCAAGCTGGGCGCCGACGCCGTGAACAACGTGGTCTATTGCGCCTATGCCGGCATGCTGACGGACAGCGACGCCGGTGCCAAGGCCTTCCAGGAGAAGTTCAAGAAGCGCTTCGGCCAGAACCCCGATGTCTATGGCCCGTTCTACTACGACCAGGTCATGAACATTGGCGAGGCCATGCAAAAGAGCGGCTCCATCGATCCCGCCAAGGTCGGCGCCTACATGCACCAGCAGACCTACAAGGGCGTGATGGGCGAGTATGCGTACGACGACAAGGGCAATCGCATCAAGGCGCCCATCGTCGTCATGACCTTCGAGGGCGGCAAGGCCAAGCCGCTGGCCAACTACTGAACCTGAGAGCCTGGCGATAACGGCCTGCGGCCAATACCACAGCAAGGGGGGCTTCAAAGCCCCCTTTTCTTTGGCCCCCTGCGGCGGCGTGCCGCTGCGGTGCCCGCTCGAAACTGCCGTGGTTCCATCCACCGCCTGGGCTGTGGTTCTTTCAAAACCACCCGCAGGCCGCCCATAGTCACGCGTACGGTGGCGTAAATCACAAGTCGCGGGCGGTTCTGCCATGTGGCAAAGGCGCAAAGCTGCGTTCATCCACATGGAATGGCGGGTTGAGACGGCGGTAACCCTTGCGGTGCCGTATGCGTCCAATCTTCAGGATCCTGCGCAGCTTGGCTGTATGGCGGACTGGAGGTTGCAGATGCTGACACGATGGCTGTCTCTTCTCATTGCAGCAGTGGCCCTGCTCGCTGCGCACCTGCCGGCGCAGGCGCGTATCTGGGACTCGGTGCCCGACGAGCAGCTGCAGGCCCTGCAGCTGAGCCGCGAGGCCTCGCCCAAGGAATTGTTCGAGGCCCTGTCCAAGCGCTACAAGGCCGAGCTGAACAAGGGCAAGCTGGCCAGGTACTGGGAGCCTATTCCCATGGACATGTACCTTGCGCCCAGCCTGTTCTACAAGCCACCAGACGTGAACATCGACGTCACGCGCGAGCAGTGCGTGAGCTGCCACACCAGTGTCACCCATGGCTGGGTCAAGTCCTGGGAAAAGAGCGTGCACGCCAACCTCGACGCCATCCGCCAGCTGCCGGCATCCGACGTGCGTGCCTACAAGAAGGACATCATTGCCGAGGTTGAGGACAACCTGCGCGGCCAGGGGCTGCTGGCCAAGACCGAGCCGCTGAAGGAGGTGCAGTGCACCGACTGCCACATGGGCATAGGCGCCAAGGGCGGCAACCACGTGAAGGACCTGCGCATGCCCGACCGGGCCGTGTGCGGCTCCTGCCATGTGCGCCAGTTTGCCGAGGCCGAGTCCGAGCGTGACACCCTGGTGTGGCCGCAGAAGCAATGGGATCAGGGCCACCCGTCACATACCGTGGACTACCGTGCGAACGTGGAGACCGCCACCTGGGCCGTGCTGATGAACGAGGGCAAGGGCCCGGTGGCCGCCAGCTGCACCATGTGCCATACCAACCAGACCAAGTGCGACAACTGCCACACGCGCCACGAGTTTTCCACCGTCGAGTCACGCAAGCCCGAGGCCTGCGCCACCTGCCACAACGGCGTGGATCACAACGAGTTCGAGCAGTACATGTATTCCAAGCATGGCACGGCCTATCAGACGCTGGGTAACCAATGGGACTGGAACATCCGTCTGGCCGACCAGCTGGGCCACAAGAACGGCGCCACGGCGCCCACCTGCCAGACCTGCCACTTTGAGTACAAGGGCCAGTACTCGCACAACGTGGTGCGCAAGGTGCGCTGGGGCTTTCTGCCGTTCAAGAGCATTGCCGACAACCTGGAGCACCCCTGGTTCAAGGAGCGCAAGGACGCCTGGGCGGCGACCTGTTCCCAATGCCATGCGCCGCGCTTTGCCCAGACCTATCTGACCATGATGGACGATGGCATCAAGCTCGGCACCGGCCTGGTCGAGCAGTCGCGCAAGGTGATGCAAAAGCTCTACGACGACAAACTGCTGGTCGGGCAGAAGACCAACCGCACGCCCTTGCCGGCCCCGGAGAAGGACGAACCCGGAGGCTTCTCGTCACTGTTTTTTGCCACCAATAACCAGACCACCGTGGCCGATCGCACCTTTGCCGAGATGTGGGAGCAGCATGTGGCGCGCTACATGAAAGGCCTGGAGCATGTGAACCCCGGTGGCTGGACCTACTCGCACGGCTGGAGCGACCTGATCAAGGACCAGACCATCATCAACGAGCAAGACACCGTGCTGCGCGAGAACGCCAGGATGGAGCAGCGCCTGCGCAAGCTGGAGAGCGGCCGCGCCAAGACCTCGTTCCTGAACCGCTCCCCGGACGATGGCCCCCAGTCCGTCCTGGCCGCCGTGACTGACGACCCGCTCACCTCCAGCCTGGCCTTGTCGCTGCTCGGCGGCACCCTGGTCGTCGGCGGTGCCTCCACCGTGCGCCGCCGCCGTCGGCTCCCAGGGCGGCAGGCAAGCGATGCGACCACCCTGCCCGAACAGGAGACACGGTGATGCTGGTCGCACATGCCCATGACCAGGCCACGTTCCCGGCGCATCATCGACAAGCCGATTGGAAGCGCAGATTTGCTTTGTTTTCGATAGCTGTTGGCGCTTTACTGATAAGCGTTGCAGGGCTTTTTGCTTGGAAGCATGTGAGCAGTCCGGCAAGCTACCACTACGAGCTCGGGGCCGTCGTTCCCGCGGGCGAGCTGGACGCTTGGGCCAGCCTGGCCGAGCGGCAGGTGGTGGTGCGTCGTGCCAGCATCATTGCGGCAGACCAGCAGCCTCTGGCTGAGCTGGAGTTGGCCGAAGTATCTTCCGGCCCCGTGCTGCTGAAGTGGAAGTCCCGGGTTGATGATCCTTTTCTCACCGTGGGTACGTCGGCACAGGATGTGAGTGCGCTGGCACAGGTGCTGCAGCGCCACATGCCCAAGGACGGCCTGGTGCTTGGCTGGTGGGACACCTCGCGCCAGCTGCAGTTGCTCGGCGGCACGCCGGTGCGTTTTGGCAAACATCTGGGCCTGCCCCTCTTTGTGCCGCAGCGCTGGAGGTCGCAGAGCGCGGACATAGAGTCGATAGAACGTGCGTTCTGGAAGGCCGGCAACGCAGGAGAAGAGCGTGTGCAGTTCCAGCGCTTTGCCAATGCGCTGCTCTCGGACGAGGCCAGTGGCATGGCCGAGTTGCAGGCCATCGCCGGCGGCAGGCCGGCCGTGCTGGTGCTGCATGTGCGCGATGCCATCCTGCTCGGCCAGATGGATTCGCGCCGCCTGGGCGTGGCCTTTACCGACCTCGGCGCCTTGAGCGACGTGCATGGCATGGTGCGGCGCGTGCACGACTGGCTGGATCACAACCGGTACCCGGCCTACGCCATGTTGCAGGACAAGGACAGCCCGGTGCGCGCCGTGGCGCTGACCGACGCGGCCTCGGGCAAGACCCTGGCCGCCCGGCTGCTGCCCTTCATGGGCAACGACCAGCAGGATGTGGCCGGTGCCACGCTGGTGTACCGCGTGGGCGGCTTCGTGGTCTACGAGCTGGCGCCGCAGGCCCGCCCATGAGCGCCGAGCTGGGCCAGTTTGCCCTGGTGCTGGCCTTGGTGCTGGCGCTGGCCCAGGGCGTGTTGCCGCTCGTCGGCGCGGCGCGTGGCAATGGGGACTGGATGGCCTTTGCCCGCCCTGCGGCGCGCGGGCAATGCCTGTTCGTGGCGATGGCCTTCGCCTGCCTGACCCATGCCTTCGTGAGCAATGATTTTTCCGTGCTGTATGTGGTGCAGCATTCCAACTCGGCCCTGCCCCTGCCTTACCGTATTGCCGGCGTATGGGGCGGGCATGAGGGCTCCATCCTGCTGTGGGCCCTCATTCTGGGCGGCTGGAGCGTGGCGGTGTCCTTCTTCTCGCGCCACCTGGACGAGCCTGCGCGTGCCCGCATCCTGGGCGTGATGGGGCTGATCAGCGTGGGCTTTCTGGCCTTCATCCTGTTCACCTCCAACCCCTTCAGCCGCCTGCTGCCGGCCGCGCCCGACGGCCAGGACCTGAATCCGCAGCTGCAGGATCCCGGCCTGATCTTTCACCCGCCGCTGCTCTACATGGGTTACGTGGGCACGGTGGTGGCGTTTGCCTTTGCCATCTCTGCCCTGCTGGCGGGACGGCTGGACGCCGCCTGGGCGCGCTGGTCGCGGCCCTGGGCCACGGTGTCGTGGTGCTTTCTCACGCTGGGCATAGCGCTGGGCAGCGCCTGGGCCTACTACGAGCTGGGCTGGGGTGGCTGGTGGTTCTGGGATCCGGTGGAAAACGCCTCGCTCATGCCCTGGCTGGTCAGCACGGCGCTGCTGCACTCATTGGCGGTGACCGAAAAGCGCGGCGGCTTTCGCATGTGGACGGCGCTGCTGGCCATCATCGCCTTTGCCTTGTCTCTGCTGGGCACCTTCCTGGTGCGCTCGGGCGTGCTGACCTCGGTGCATGCCTTTGCCACCGATCCATCGCGAGGCATCTACATCCTGGGCTTTCTGATCATCGTCATCGGCGGCTCACTGATCCTGTTTGCCTGGCGTGCGCCGCTGGTCGGCGGCGGCAGCCGCTTCGACCTGCTGTCGCGCGAAGCCATGCTGCTGGCGAACAACCTGCTGCTGCTCGTGGCCTGCGCGGCCGTGCTGCTGGGCACGCTGTACCCCTTGCTGCTCGATGCGCTGGGTCTGGGCAAGCTGTCGGTGGGGCCGCCGTATTTCGACAGCGTCCTCGTGCCGCTGATGGCACCGGCGCTGTTCCTCATGGGCGTGGGGCCACTCGCGCGCTGGGGCGGCGACCAGGTGCCGGATTTGGCACGCCTGCTGCGCTGGGCGCTGGCGGTGAGCCTTGCCTCGGCCCTGCTGGCGCCCTGGCTCATGGGCGGTTGGTCGGCACTGGTGGGACTTGGCCTGTTCTTTGCATTCTGGATTTTTGCCACCACCGTACTGAGCCTGATACGGCAGTTGCGCCCGGTGGGCCGCGATGGGCTCTGGCTGCGCGTGCGCAAACAGCCGCGCAGCTACTACGGCATGCTGCTGGCGCATTGCGGCCTGGCGGTGTTCATCGTCGGCGTCACCCTGGTCAAGGGCTATGAGCAGGAAAGGGACGTGACCATGGAGCCCGGCCTGTCCACCACCCTGGCGGGCTATGAATTCCGCTTTGATGGTGTGCGGCGCCAGCAGGGCCCCAACTACCTCGCCGACGTGGCCACACTGCAGGTGCTGCGGGGCGACAGGGTCGTGGCCACGCTGCAACCCGAGCGGCGCCTGTATACCGCCGGCCGCAATCCATCGCCCATGACCGAGGCCGCCATCCACAGCGGGCTGGCGCGCGACCTGTATGCGGCGCTGGGAGAGTCCCTGGGCGGCAATCGCTGGGTGGTGCGCGTGTACTACAAGCCCTTCATCGCCTGGATCTGGTGGGGCTGTGGGTTCATGGCCCTGGGGGGCTTTTGGGCCGTGCTCGATCGCCGCTACCGGCCACGCGCGCTGGCTGCCGCGCAACCGGCGCCACCTGGCGCCGTGGTGCGCGCAGAGCGCGGCCGGGGCACCGTGGCATTGAAAGAGGCGCGGCGATGAGATGGAGGTGGCACACATGACCGGGTTTGTTCTGCTGGCGGCAGCCATGCTGGCACTGGCCCTGGCCTTTGTGGTCTTGCCCCTGCTGCGCACGCGTGCTGCGGGCACCGGCGCGGGCGCGAACCTGACCGTGTTGGCCGATGCCATGCGCGAGCTCGATGAGGATCTGGCGGCCGGCCGCATCGACGCGCTGGAGCATGGTCGCAGCGGCGATGCCCTGCGCCGCCAGGCACTGGCGGCCGATGCCATGCGCCAGCAGCAGCAAGAGCGCAGCCGCGGCGCCAACCGGGGTGCCGCGCTGGGCTTGGGCATCGCCTTGCCTTTGATGGCGGTTGCGCTGTACCTGGTGGTGGGCCAGCCCGGCGCACTCATGCTGGCGGGGCAGAGTCCTCCAGTCCATGAACGGCAAATGGACGCAGCGGTACAGGCGCTGGCCCAGCGCCTGGAAAGCACTGGTGGCGATGCCGATGGCTGGATGCTGCTGGCGCGTTCCCAGCTGTCCGCAGGGCGTGCCGCCGAGGCCGTGCGGGCCTACGCCAAGGCCAGCGAGCTGCGGCCTGACGACGCCAACCTGCTGGTTGAATACGCCAATGCCGTGGCCATGACCCAGCAGCGCGATTTGAGCGGCCAGCCCCAGAATCTGCTGGCGCGTGCCCTGCGCATCGAGGCCGACAACCTGAATGCCCTGGCGCTGGCCGGGGCTGCGGCCCTGCAGGCCGGCGACCGGGACGGCGCCCTCCAGCACTGGAGCCGGCTGGAGCAGCTGGTGGCGGCCGACCCCCAAGACCTTGAGCGCGTGCGCGTGCTGCTGGCGCGCGCCAGGGGCGAGGCTCCACCGCCCCCGGCAGCCCTGCCGGCCGGCCATCCCGACACTGCACCTGTCATGGCGCGCGTGGCGGACCAGGCGCCCGCCAGCAAGGCGGGCATCAGCGGCACGGTGACGGTGGCCAGCGAGCTTGCGGCCAGGGTGGCCCCCACCGACACCCTGTTCATCTTTGCCCGCGCGCCCGGCGGTCCGCCCATGCCGGTCGCCGCCATGCGCACCCGCGCCGGGGGCTGGCCCGTGGCCTTCCAGCTCGATGACAGCAGTGCCATGGGGCAGGGCAGGGCGCTGTCCAGCTTTTCCCAGGTGGATATCGTGGCCCGCATCTCGCGCCTGGGCAGCCCGGTGGCCCAGGCGGGCGACATAGAGGGCCGTTTGGAGCGCGTGGCGCTGGGCAGCAGCAACCTCAGGCTGGTGCTCGACAAGGTGGTGGGCCGCTCGGCTGAGCTCAAGAATGGGGAAAAACCTGCCTCAGCCTCAACAGCGCATCGCTGATTTGTGGCTCGTCGAGCGAGGCATAGCCCAGCAGCACGATGCGTCGCCAGGGGTGATCCGCTGCCACGTTCAGCAATTGACCATTGCCGCGCTCGACACCATAGATGCCCACCCCCTGGGCGTGGGCCGCGCGTTCCAGCTCATGAATCGGTGCGGCATTTGGCGGCACCCTGGCAACCAGGTGCATGCCGCTGCCCGCGCCCTGCACCTGCCAGTCTGGCAGCCATTGCCCCAGGGCCGTGCGCAGGTGGTCGCGCCGATCCGCGTACAGGCGCCGCAGGCGGCGCACATGATGTTCATAGCCACCCTCGGCCATGAAGGCTGCCAGCGCCGCCTGCTCCAGCCAGGACTGGCTGTTGTTCAGCATGGCCTTGGCGTTCACTGCTGCCTGGCACAGACTGTGCGGCAGCACCATGTAGCCAATGCGCAGGCCCGCGCCAAGGGTCTTGGAGAAAGTGCCCAGGTACACCACCTGGTCATGGTGATCCAGGCTTTTCAGAGCCAGCAGCGGCGCACGGTCGTAGAAAAAGTCGCTGTCGTAGTCGTCTTCCAGCACATAGGCACCGCAGTTGCGCGCCCAGGCCAGCAGGGCCTCGCGTCGCTCCAGCGGCAGCGTGCCGCCAAGCGGATACTGGTGCGAGGGCGTGACATAGGCCAGCGCCGCCCTGCGCGGCAGTGCATCCGTGCGCATGCCCTGGTCGTCCACCGGCACGCCCGCCAGCACCCCGCCATGCGCCGCAAACACGCGGCTGGCTCCCATGTAGCAGGGGTTTTCCACGGCCACCTCCACGCCCGGGGCAATCAGCAGTTGAGCCAGCAGGCTCAGGCCCTCCTGGATGCCGTTGGTGATGAGCACGCGGCCGGCGTCGGTGGCAATGCCGCGCGTGGCGCCAATATGGCTGGCGATGGCCTCGCGCAGCGCCAGCATGCCCTGCGGGTCGCCGTATTCGCACAGCTGGTGTGGCTGGCTGTGCAGCGCCCGTGCAAGCAGCATGCCCCAGCTGCGCAGCGGAAACAGCCTGGCGTCCGGTCGGCCAACCCAAAAGTCCAGCCCCACCTGGCCCGCATGCGGGCGCGCGACATGGTGTGGCTGCCAGTGTTGCGGCGGGCGCAGGCGCGGTTGCGGCCGGTGCATGCCGGTGTCTTGCCGCGCCGCTGACGTGAAAGGAGGGGTGGCCTGGCCCGTCACTACGGGCGGCGCTACCCGATCGACGATGATGCGCTGTGCGACAAAGGTGCCCACGGGCTCGCGCGATTCCAGGCAGCCCTCGGCAATCAGGCGCTGGAAGGCGCCAATCACGGTATTGCGCGACACGCCCAGGTCGCTCGCCAGCTCGCGCGTGGCAGGCATGCGCGTACCGGGCGCCAGGCGGCCGTCATGAATCAGGCAGCGGATCTGCTGCGTGATCTGCTGTTGCAGGCTTTCGCTGCCGTGGGCGACGATGTTCAGCGGTAGCTGCATGGCGTCCTCCTGCAAGGTGCATCGACTTGATGCATGTTAGCTTTGACCTGCAAAACCATCGCTTGCGGGAAAACCCGAGCCATGTCATAATTCGCCGCTTGCACCGCCAAGAGCGCGGTGCAATTTTTTTGTGCATCTCCCTTCACACATCGGGCACTGCACGCCAGCGTGACAGCCACGCGGCGCCTTGCAACCAATGCCCACCCGGGTCGTCCGCTGCGGCCCTTGGTTTCGTTTGATGGTTGATGTTTTGTAACCATCGAGCGAAGCCTGCCCAGGTAGCGCCTGCGGCCGTCTTCGTGTGAGCAAATCATGACTGAGCAAGTTCTGTTGCAGGGCGAGTGCGCGCCTGCCGAATCCGTTATTTCCGCGATCAATGCAGCGCCCGAGGCAGCCCTGCCCAATGGCTTTGTCCAGCTGGGCCTGGCGCCCGAGCTGGTGCAGGCCGTGGCCGACCTGGGCTACACCCAGCCCACGGCCGTGCAGGACAAGGCCATTCCCCTGGCCATGGGCGCCGGCGCCGAGGACGGCCGCTTCATCGACCTGATGGTCTCCAGCCAGACCGGCAGCGGCAAGACCGCGGCCTTCCTGCTGCCCGTGCTGCACACGCTGCTGCGCCAGCAGGCCGAGGCCGAGGCCGCGCAGCGTGCCGAGTATGAGCGCGCCGCTCTTGAGGCCGCGGCACGTGGCGAGGCGGCCCCCAAGCGCCCCAAGCGCAAGAACCCCATGCAGGCGCGCAACTTCAAGGCCGCCGTGCCCGGCGCCCTGGTGCTGTGCCCCACGCGCGAGCTGGCGCAGCAGGTGGCGCATGACGCCATCGACCTGGTCAAGCATTGCAAGGGCCTGCGCATCGCCAACGTGGTGGGCGGCATGCCCTACCAGATGCAGATCGCCAAGCTGCAGAACGCCAACCTGGTGGTGGCCACGCCGGGCCGCCTGCTGGATCTGCAGCGCTCGCAGCAGATCAAGCTGGACCAGGTGCAGTTCCTGGTTGTGGACGAGGCCGATCGCATGCTGGATCTGGGTTTCTCCGACGACCTGGCCGAGATCAATGAGCTGACGGCCCAACGCAAGCAGACCATGATGTTCAGCGCCACCTTTGCGCCGCGCATCCAGCAGCTGGCCATGCGCGTGATGCACGATGGCGGCGCCAGCGTGAAGAAGATCCAGATCGACTCGCCGCAGGAGAAGCATTCCAACATCCAGCAGAAGCTGTTCTGGGCCGACAACGCCCAGCACAAGAGGAAGCTCCTGGACCACTGGCTGCGCGACGCTTCCATCGACCAGGCCATCGTGTTTGCCAGCACCCAGGTGGAGTGCGACGGCCTGGCGAATGACCTGCAGCAGGATGGCTTCAGCGCCGTGGCGCTGCATGGCGCTCTGAGCCAGGGCCTGCGCAACCGCCGCCTGATGGCGCTGCGCAATGGCCAGGTGCAGATCCTGGTGGCCACCGACGTGGCCGCACGCGGCATCGACGTGCCCACCATCACCCATGTCTTCAATTTCGGTTTGCCGATGAAGGCCGAGGACTACACGCACCGCATCGGCCGCACCGGCCGCGCCGGCCGCGACGGCCTGGCCGTGACCTTTGCCGAGTTCCGCGACCGCCGCAAGATCTTTGACATCGAGGGCTACAGCCGCCAGCAGTTCAAGGCCGAGGTGGTGGAAGGCCTGGAGCCCACACAGCGCTTCCCCCAGGGTGGCCGCCCCGACTTTGCCGGCCGTGGTGGCCGCGAGGGCGGCGGCCGTGGGCGCGACCAGCGCTTTGGCGGCGCCGGCCGTGGCCATGGCGACCGTGGCGGTTTTGGTGATCGCGGCGGCTTTGGCGAGCGCGGCCCGCGCGGCGGCTTTGGCGGCGATCGTGGCGGCTTTGGTGCTCGCCGTGACGGCGACGGCTATGGCCGCAAGGGCGGGTTTGGTGAAACGTCCCGTTTTGGTGAAACGTCCCGTTTTGGTGAAACGTCTCGTTTTGGCGACGCCCCCCGTTTCAATGACGGCCCGCGCCATGCCCATGCCCCCCATGGCCACCACCATGGCCGTGGCGACGGCGGTGCGCCGCGCGGTGACTTTGGCCGCAAGAGCGACTTTGCCAAGCCGGGCTTTGGCAAGGGCGGCTTTGCCAAGCCCCATGGCGGCACCGGCAAGTCCTTCACGCCGCACGAGGCGCGCAAGCGCCCGGCCCGCAACGATCGTTGATCAGGCGGACGGCCCGCCCGCCCGCAGCGTGAGACAAGCCAGCCCCGGCAACGCGGCTGGCTTTTTTGCATCAAGACCGGCCGGCCGCTGCCGATAATTCCTGGATATCTGGAGTTGTGCATGCTGCCTGTCCCGTCAACCGATTTCGAGCATATGTTCGAGCTCGCCCCTGTCTCGCTCTGGCTGGAGGACTACAGCGCCGTGCGCCGGCTGTTCGAGCAGTGGCGCGCCGCAGGCGTGGTGGACGTGGTGCCGCATCTGCGTCGGCACCCCGAGTGCGTGCGCGCCTATGGCGCCAGCATCCGGCTGCTGCGCGTGAACCGGCGCACGCTGGAGCTGTTTGCCGCGCCCGACCAGGCGACGCTGGAGGCTTCGCTGGATCAGGTGTTTCGCGGCGACATGTTCGAGAGCGCCATTGCCGAGATCGCGCAGCTGTGGGACGGGGTGCCCGAGTATGCCAACCAGACGGTGAACTATGCGCTCGACGGGCGGCGCCTGGACGTGCGCATCCGCGGGCGCATCCTGCCGGGCTACGAGGGCTGCTGGAGCCGGGTGCTGGTGTCGCTGGAGGACGTGACCGAGCGCGTGCAGGCACGGCTGCGCCTGGAGCGCAGCGAGAAATACGCGCGCGGCCTGTTCGAGCATTCGCCCGTGTCGCTATGGGTGGAGGATTTCAGCGCCGTCAAGCCCCTGCTCGATGAGGTGCGTGCCCAGGGCATCAGCGACCTGAAGACCTTTCTGAAGGTGCATCCAGAGTTCGTCTCGCGCTGCATGCGCGAGATCCGTGTGCTGGATGTGAACCAGCTCACGCTGAGCATGTTTGGCGCCCCCGACAAGCAGACCCTGCTGGCCGGCCTGGACAAGGTGTTCCGTGGCGAGATGCATGATTCGTTCAGCGAGCAGCTGCTTGATCTGTGGGAGGGCAAGCTGTTCCAGCAGCGCGAGGCGGTCAACTACAGCCTGATCGGCGAGCCGGTGCATCTGCACATGCAGTTTGCCGTGCTGCAGGAGCACCGCCACGACTGGGGCATGGTGCTGCTGTCCATGGTGGACATCTCGGCGCGCAAGAAGGCCGAGGCCTATCTGGAATACCTGGGCAAGCATGATGTGCTCACCGGCCTGCGCAACCGCGCCTACTACGTGGAGGAGCTCAACCGGCTCACGCGCAAGGGGCCCTGGCCGGTGGCGGTGATCGCCATCGATCTCAATGGCCTGAAGGCCATCAACGACGAGCATGGCCATGCCGCTGGCGACGCCATGCTGCGTCGCGCAGGCGAGGTGCTGGCCAAGGCCGTCGATGCCTCGGCATGCACGGCGCGCATAGGCGGGGACGAGTTCTGCGTACTGCTGCCCATGACCGACGAGCGCGGCGCGCAGGCACTGATGGAGCGCATCATCAGCCTGCAGGAGCTGAACAACCAGTTCTACCCGGGCCAGGCCCTGAGCCTGTCCATGGGCGTGGCCGTGGCCATGTCAGGCGATCAGATCGAGGCCGCCGCGCACCAGGCCGACCAGGCCATGTACGCCGAGAAGGCTCGCTACTACGCGGCCATGGGGCTCGACCGTCGCCACGCCTGAAGCTGTTTCAGGAATGCGTGGCGGTGCGCCCGATCTCGGGCCAGCGATGGTGCAGGTAGATCCAGGACACCAGGCCCACGCACATCATCAGCAGCGAGGCCGTGGCCAGTAGCACCGTGGAGTGCATCACCAGCGGCGCTACCACACCTGCGACCAGCCCGTTGGCCGTGGAGCCGACAAAGGCCTGCAGCGAGGACGCCATGCCGCGGCGTGCCGGAAACAGATCCAGCACCAGCAGCGTGACCACCGGCACCATCAGCGCCCAGCCAAACGAGAAGATGCCGATGGGCCACAGCGCCCACCCGACATGGGCCGGAAACAACAGGTTGGCACCCAGGTTCAAGAGGCCCATGGCCAGCATGATGACGAAGCCGTGGCGGATCTGGTGCTTGGGCGGTATGCGGCCCGCCAGCCGCCCGCTCATCCAGGCGCCGCCCATGATGCCGGAGATGGTGCACAGAAAGAACCAGAAGAACTGCTGTGGCGCCAGCCCCAGCAGGTCGCCCAGAAAGGCCGGAGCCGACAGCACGTACAAAAACATGCCATTGAAGGGAACGCCGCTGGCCAGTGCCAACAGCATGAAGCGCGGGCTGGAAATCAGCTCCCAATAGCCGCGCATCAGGTGCCCCAGATGGATGGACTGGCGACCCTCGGGCGACAGCGACTCGGGTAGCAGCCGCCAGTTGGCCAGCCACAGAAACAGGCCCACCCCGGTCAGAAACCAGAACACGCTGTGCCAGCCCAGGTGCACCGACAGCCAGCCGCCGACGATGGGGGCGATCGCCGGCGCCACACCGAAGAAGATGGTCACCTGGCTCATCACCTGCTGCGCCTGGGCCGGCGGGAACAGGTCGCGAATCACCGCGCGCGAAACTACGATGCCGGCACCCGCCGACAGCCCCTGCAGCGCGCGGAACGCCACCAGCTGCCCCGTGGTCTGCGCCAGCGCGCAGCCGGCCGAGGCCAGCGTGAACAGCGCCAGCCCCCACAGCACCACGGGCCGGCGGCCAAGGCTGTCAGACAGCGCGCCATGGAATAGCGCCATGAAGGCAAAGGCAAACAGATAGGCCGACAGCGTTTGCTGCATCTGCACCGGCGTGGCGCCAAGCGCCTGGCTGATGGCCGGAAAGGCCGGCAGATAGGTGTCTATGGAGAACGGCCCCACCATGCCCAGCAATGCCAGCAGGATGGCCAGGGCCCAGCGCGGGCCGCGCCAGAGATGTTGGGCGTCAGGGTGCATGGTGGTGGCAGAGGAGGGCGTGCGCAGCGGGCCGCACGCAAAAGCGCTTGATTATGGGTCAAGCCTCTGCCGGCAGGCGTCCGGCCTGTGTCTTTGATGCTATATATTTTATAGCTTTAGGCGCTTATTGGTAAAACGCTACAGCCATAAAAGTATCAAAATATCAGTGCCCGCTGTGCTTGCCATGCCCCATGGCGGGTGCCGCCGTGGCGCCCAGGGCGCGCACGGGGGCCTGCAGCTCCTGGGTCTGGCGCTGGCCGTCCTTGCCCTCGAAGACCAGGGTCAGAGGCACGCTGGCGCCCTGGGCCACGGGCTGCTTCAGGTCCAGCAGCATGATGTGGTAGCCGCCGGGCTTGAGCTCCACGGCCTGGCCGGCCGGCAGATCCAGAGCCGGCACGGCGCGCATCTTCATCACGTTGTCCACCATCTTCATCTCGTGCACCTCGGTAATGCCGGCCACGGGGCTGCTGGCGGCGACTAGGCGCATGTCCTGGGCAGCGGTCAGGCGCATGAAGGCGCCGGT
This sequence comes from Alicycliphilus sp., assembly GCA_018054745.1. Classification (GTDB taxonomy): domain Bacteria; phylum Pseudomonadota; class Gammaproteobacteria; order Burkholderiales; family Burkholderiaceae_C; genus Alicycliphilus; species Alicycliphilus limosus. Next base: position 12,773 of record JAGPIX010000007.1, on the reverse strand, counting down.
GGCCTTTTGCTGCGGCACGGTGGCGCGCACCCAGGCGTCCTGCACGCTGACCTGGGCATGGGCGAAGCCGGTCAGCAGCAGGGCGGCGGCGAGGGTGATACGGGTGGCAATGGGTTGGAAGTTCATAAAAAGTCTCTTGATTGGATCGGTGGAGGGCGAGCGCGATGGGTCATCCCGGCCCATGCGCGCATCGGGGCGGGGCGCAGATGGCCCCGCCGCACTCAGAAAGATTGCAAGGCGATGGCGCGGGCGCCGGCGGGGCGCGTGGCGGAAAGGCGGCGCGGCTGAGTGCCGGCACATGGCCGATGCGCACGCGTAGTGCCTGGGCCATGAAGGGCTGGCCCTGGGGCTGGGGAAGGGTGGCCGCTTGCGCGCCGGGCAGCATGGGCGGCAGGCACAGCGCGCAGCTGAACTGGTGGCCCTCATAGGGCAGGGTGCCGACCTGGTTGCCGCCGGCCGCCACCCAGCGTTCATCGCCCGATGCAGTGCACACGCGTTCCATGGGCCGGGCCTGCACCAGCGGCGCGGCCATGGCCACCGCGAGCGACAGCGCAAAGCAGGCCAGCAGCAGGCGGGCCAGGCGGGGAGCGTTGCGCAAGAGAGGCATGGTGATGCGCATTATCTGCGCCCATGGGGGCTCCATGCAGCCCAGGCGGGCTGCAGCGCGCCTGGGCGTTATTGACAAAGATCATTCGGCCGCATTTTCTTTAAATATTGATGCGAATGCGAACGACTTGCGTTTACACTTCCGCCCAGTTTCGCGCTGCCACCGCCTGTGGGTGCCGTGTTCGCCACTCCAGGAGGCAAGTCCCGGGGGCAAAACACTCTGCTGACCGGTCTGGTGCTTGGCGTCGATATCGGGTTTTTTCAACTTTCCGCCCAGCCCCACGCGCACCCTTGCGGCGCCAGCGTCCAGCCACTGCGGTTCTTACTTCTGGACGTTCATGCGTATCCCATTTGCCGTACCCTGCCGCCGCCATCCGCTGGCCCTGGCCGCCCTGCTGCTGGCGACCGGCGCCGCCCAGGCGCAGACCGAGACCCTGGCCCTGGCGCCCGCCCAGGGCCTGCCCGCCGTCACCGTCACCGCCACCATGACCGAGCAGGACGCGCGCACCGCGCCGGCCAGCGTCACCGTCATCAGCGCCGAGGAACTGGCCGAGAAGAACGCCGGCGACCTGCTGGACGCCGTGCGCGGCGCGCCCGGCATCACCCTGCAGGGGCGCCAGGTGGGCGGGCGCAAGACGCTGGCGCTGCGCGGCCTGGAGGGCAAGCACACGCTGACGCTGATCGACGGCCGGCGCATCAGCGCCAGCGACGACGTGATCGGCCACTCCGACTACCAGTACGGCTGGCTGCCAATCTCGGCCATCGAGCGCATCGAGATCATCCGCGGCCCGATGTCGGCGCTGTATGGCTCCGAGGCGCTGGGCGGGGTGATCAACGTCATCAGCAAGAAGCCCAAGGATCACTGGAGCGGCTCCATCGGTGTCTCCGGCGGCACCGGCCTCAAGAGCGACGCGGCCAGCCAGTTCGGCAGTTCGGTCTACGCCGCGGGCCCGCTGGGCCAGCGTGCGCGCCTGTCGGTCAACGCCGAGTACGCGCGCAGTAACCCCACGCCAGACATTGATGACCTGCGCTACAGCGAGGTCGAAGGCCGCAGGCCGCGCAACCTGGGCGTGAACGCCGAGTTCGACCTGACGGCCAGCCAGCGCCTGCAGGCCGGCATCAGCGACGGCCAGGAACGGCGCCTGTACGACGACGTGAACACCGCCGGCCGCGCCTATGTCAACCGCTACGACCTGGATCGGCGCCAGACCCATGTCGGCTGGACGGGCGACTTTGGTGACCTGAAGGCCCAGCTGCGCGCCTACCGCAGCGAGATGAGCGTCATCAACAGCCGCAGCAACGGCGTGGCGCCGACGCGCCCGCAGGACATGCAGGACGATGTCGTTGACGGCCATGTCACGCTGCGCCGCGGCAGCCACAACATCGCCCTGGGCGGCGAATGGCGGAGCGAAGAGCTGGTCAACGCCGGCCTGAAGGGCGGCCGTGACGACGTGACGCACAAGGCGCTGTTCGTGCAGGACGAGTTCTCGCTGGGCGCGAATCTGATGGCCACCCTGGGCCTGCGCGCCGACCACCATGGCCTGTTTGGCTCCGAGCTGAGCCCGCGCGCCTACCTGGTCTGGGAGGCCAGCCCGCAGCTCGTCGTCAAGGGTGGCTGGGGCCACGCCTTCAAGGCGCCGACGCTCAAGCAGATCTCGCCCAACTACGTCGGGGCCGAGGGGCCGCACAGCTTCCTGGGCAACGCCAACGTCAAGCCCGAGACGTCCAACTCGCTGGAGATCGGTGCCGACTGGCAGGCCAGCAGCGCGCTGTCGCTGCGCGCCACGGCCTTCCACACCGAGGTCAAGGACCTGATCACCTACAAGCTGCTGCAGCAGATCGGCATACGCCGCGTCTACCAGTACGACAACATCGACGCCGCGCGCATCCAGGGGCTGGAGGCGGGCTTCACCCTGCAGCTCTCCAGGCAGCTGTCCTGGGGCAGCGATGCCACCTTGCTGCACACGCGCGACAAGGCCACGGGCAAGCGCCTGAACGACCGGCCCACGACCAGCGTGGCCTCGCACCTGACCTGGAAGCGCGGCGGCTGGGACGCCCGCATGGGCCTGCAATACACCGGCAGCCAGGAGAACTACGGCAACAAGCTGCCGGCCTACACCCTGTTCAACGTCAGCGCGGGCTACGCCATGAAGCTCAATGCCACGCAAAACCTTCATCTTCGCGCCGGCCTGGAGAACCTGGGCAATGTGCGCCTGGCCGAGAAGTCGCCCAACTTCGGCTACGCCGAGCTGGGCCGCCGGGTCTTTGTTTCGGCACGTCTGGATTTCTGATTTGTTAGCTATAAAAATAGTAGCTGCTGGCGCTCATAAATAGGGCGCAGGAGGCCAATTTGTTTCAAAACCAAAAGCTGCGCTGGCTGCTGTGCACCGCGTTGCTGCTGCTGGGCGGCGCGGCGCGCGCCGCGTCGGTGCTGTTCGTCGCCACCGGCAACGTGCCGCAGGGCAAGTTCCACCAGCTGCAGGAGATTGCACGGCCGCACGGCATCGACGTCGAGGTGCGCTACATCAACAGCCTGCCGGCCGATGTGGACGCCGGCCTGTGGGCCGGACGCGACGCGGTGTTCTTCGACAGCTATCTGCAAGACGAGGTGCGTGCGCGCCTGACGCGCGCGCTGCCGGCCCTGAAGGCACCCAACGCCTGGCTGTACGACCAGCAGCCGGCCTGGGGCGGGGGCCTGCCCGAGGCCGTGGCGCGGCGCCTGATTGCCTACTACGGCAGCGGCGGGCGGCAGAATTACGAGGGTTTCTTCGCCACACTGGCTGCGCAGCTCAAGGGCGGCAACGCCCTGACGGCGGCGCCCGACCCGGTGGTCTTCCCCAAGACCGGCATCTACCACCCGCGCCTGCCCGGCACCGTCATGGCCGACCCCGTGGCCTTTCTGCGTGGCCAGGGTGTGGAAATGAAGGCCGCGCAGCGCAAGCCGGTGGTGGCCATTTCGCTGCACCAGCAATACATAGGCTCGATGCAGACCGCCTACATCGACGACATGGTGGCGCGCATCGAGGCCGGCGGCGCCGTGGCGCTGCCGTTCTACACGCCCATGATGGGCGATGGCGGGTTTGCCAAGGTGCTGCAGCCCGGCGGCCCCGGCACGCCCGTGCTGGCCGACGTGCTGATCAACACGCAGATCATGCTGAACGCCGACGAGCGCCGCGAAGAATTCGAGCGCTTAGGGTTCCCGGTCATCCAGGCCATGACGCACCGCCGTGGCGACGAAGCGGATTGGGCCGCCAGCCGGCAGGGCGTGGCGGCGATGGACGTGCCGTTCTACCTGGCGCAGGCCGAATACGCCGGCGTGACCGACATCCAGGTCGCGTCCGCCGTGCGCAAGGGCGACGAGCAGATCATGCCGATAGCCGCGCAGGCCGCCGCCGTGGCCGCCAAGGCACTCAACCTGGTCAAGCTGCAGCGCACGCCCAATGCCGACAAGAACGTCGCCGTGATGTTCTGGAACTACCCCGCCGGCGAGAAGAACCTGAGCGCGTCGTTTTTGAACGTGCCGCGCAGCCTGCAAAACACCCTGGCCGCGATGGTGCGCGCCGGCTACCAGACCGAATCGCCCGACGAGGCCATGCTCATCACGCTGCTGCAGCGCCTGCTGGCGCCCAGCTACCGCCCGGGGCTGCTGGAGCCGCTGTTGCGCGACGGCCTGGCTGAGTTGCTGCCGGTGAAGGACTACCGCGCCTGGCTGGCCAGCCTGCCCCAGGCCACGCAGGACGAGCTGCGCCGCGCTTGGGGTGATCCCGAAAAATCCCCCTGGGTGCTGCGCCAGAACGGCCAGGCCTACTTCATCATCCCGCGCCTGCAGCTGGGCAAGGTGACACTGCTGCCCCAGCCTGGCCGCAGCGGAGCGGCCCCCGGCAGCACTGACGCGCGCGCCAAAGAGAAGGAGATCTACCACTCCACCGTTGACCTGCCGCCGCACCACTACCTGGCCACCTATCTGTGGACGCGTCAGAAGAACGACGCGCTGGTGCACTTTGGCACGCACGGCACGCAGGAATGGCTGCCGGGCAAGGAGCGCGGCCTGTCGGTGCATGACGCGCCGCTGCTGGCGCTGGGCGACATCCCCGTCGCCTATCCGTATATCGCCGACAACATTGGCGAGGCCACGCAGGCCAAGCGCCGTGGGCGCGCCACCATCATCAGCCACCAGACGCCGCCCTTTGCCCCCGGGGGGCTGCACGATGCGCTGACCGCCATGCACGACCTGCTGCACCAGTGGCAGGCGCAGGATGAGGGCGCGGTGAGGGAGCGCATGGCCGCCGACCTGCTGGCCGCCGCGCGCAAGGAGCGCGTGATTGCCGACATGGGCTGGACCGAGGCGCGGGTGAAAACTGCCTTTGCCGGCTTTGTTCATGAACTGCACAACCACCTGCACGAGCTGGCGCAAACCGCCCAGCCCCAGGGCCTGCACCGCCTGGGCCAGGCGCCAGAGGAGCTGCACCGCCTGGGCACGGTGCTGCTCACGCTGGGCAAAAATTTCTGGGAAGCCGCCGCGCGCCGCGCCGGTGTGCCGCTGGCCGATCTGGATGAGGCCCTGGTCGGCCCCTGGGACAAGCTGGCGCAGACCGTGCCGTACCAGCTCTTGCAAAAGCATGTGGTGGCCGGTGAACCCATGACCGGCCTGCCCGCCGACCTGCAGCAAGCCCTGGCGCAGGCCCAAACGGCCTACGACAACCTGGGTGCGCAGGGCGAGTTGAAGGGCCTGCTCGATGTGCTGGCCGGCCGCTACCTGCCCACCTCCTACGGCGGCGACCCGATCAAGAACCCCGATGCCTACCCCACCGGCCGCAACCTCTACGGCTTCGACCCCTCGCGCGTGCCCACCAAGCAGGCCTGGGAGGCCGGCAAGCTGGCGGCCGACAACCTGCTGGCCGAGCACCGGAAGCTGCACGGCAAGCAGCCGTCCAAGCTGACCTTCACGCTCTGGTCGGTCGAGACCATGCGCCACTTCGGCATGCTCGAGGCCCAGGCGCTGTGGCTCTTGGGTGTGGAGCCGGTGTGGGACAAGGGCGGGCGCGTCACCGGCGTGAAACTGGTGCCGCGCGAGCAGCTCGGCCGCCCGCGCGTGGACGTGGTGCTGTCGGCCACCGGCCTGTACCGCGACCATTTCCCCAATGTGATGAAACAGCTTGCACAGGCCGTGTTGCTTGCGTCTCGTGCTACAGAGATAGATAACCCGGTGGCGCAGAACGCCCAGCGCATCGCGCAAAAGCTCATCGCCCAGGGGGCCGACGCCAAGGCGGCCGAGATGGCCGGCGCCACGCGCATTTTTGCCTCTGAGAGCGGGCGCTACGGCACCGGCCTGGACGAGGCCACGCAGGCCACTGACACCTGGAAGGGCAAGAAAGAGGGCGACCGCAAGATGGCCGAGCTGTATCTGTCGAAGATGCAGTTCGCCTACGGCCCGGACGAGAAGGAATGGGGCCAGGCCGGTGTGGCGGGCGTAGGTGACGGCAAAGGTGGCAAGGGCGGCAAGGGCGTGAACCTGTACGCCGAGCACCTGAGCGGCACCGAGGGCGCGGTGCTCTCGCGCAGCTCCAACCTCTACGGCATGCTGACCACCGACGACCCCTTCCAGTACCTGGGCGGCATCGCCATGGCCGTGCGTCACCTGGACGGCAAGGCGCCCGAACTGTACATCAGCAACCTGCGCGGCAGCGGCTCGGGCAAGGTCGAGGGCGCGGCGCAGTTCCTGGCCAAGGAGCTGGCCACGCGCCAGTTCCACCCCGGCTACATCCAGGGCCTGATGAAGGAGGGCTACGCCGGCACGCTGCAGGTGCTGGACGCGACCAACAATTTTTGGGGCTGGACGGCCACCGCACGCGAGATCGTGCGCGACGACCAGTGGCAGGAGATGGTCGACGTCTATGTGCGCGACAAGCACAAGCTGGGCCTGAAGAAATGGTTCGAGTCCAAGAACCCGCACGCGCTGGCGCAGACCATGGAGCGCATGCTCGAAGCCGCGCGCCAGGGCTACTGGAAGGCCGACGCCGCCACGGTGAAGGAGCTGAAGGAGCGCTGGCGCGACCTGTCCGAGCGCTACGACGTGCAGAGCGACAACGCGCGCTTCTCCGAGTTTGTCGCCGAGGGCGCGGCCCAGGCCGGCTTTGGCCTGCAGGCCACGGCCGCAGCCGCTGCGCCGGCCCGGGCTGCAGCGCAGCCCCAGGAGCAGGCCGAGGCCCAGCCCGAAGCCGCGCCGCCAGAGCCACCGCCGCCGCCCATGGTCACCGGCATGCGCATGCAAAAGGTCCAGCCCAAGGAGCTGCCGCCCTTCAACCCCGCCACGCTGCTGTTCGCCGTTGCGCTGGCTGGCGTGAGTTGTGCCGGTGCCTGGCAACAGCGCCGCCGCTCTGGCCCCTTCCCCCTCTGGGGGAAGGTGGGGATGGGGGCTGCCGGCTAGCGCATCTCCCTTTCACTTATCAGCGCCGCTGGCCCCCACCCCAACCCTCCCCCAGAGGGGGAGGGAGTAAGGCTACGCACCACGCACTATCTACGACTCACCACTTTCCATTTATCACTTACCACTTACCCCCCCCACCATGACCGCAAATCCCATCGAATTGGCGATGTACTCCGCCAGCCAGCTGTTTCTGACGCCGGTGCTCATCCTCATCGGCCTGTTGTTCGTGCACGCCTTCTACGCCCTGGGCGCCTTCATCTGGCAGGCCTGGCAGCGCCACAACGGCCAGGCCGGCGGCTTTGAGCTGGCGGCAGCGCTCGCGCGCAACCCCCAAATGACGCTGACCGAGCTCGAAGCCCTGGCCACCAAGCGCATGGAGTTCGCGCGCATCGCCACACGCATCGCGCCCATGCTGGGCCTGGTGGCCACCATGATCCCCATGGGCCCGGCGCTGATGGCGCTGTCCGACGGCCAGATGGCCGACGTGTCGCGCAACCTCACGGTGGCGTTTTCGGCGGTGATCCTGGCGCTCTTGGCGGCGTCGATCAGCTACACCGTGGTCAACGTGCGCCGGCGCTGGTACGCCGTGGATCTGGCGGCGATAGAGCATGACGCGCCGCAGGCTCAGCGCGACCATGATCCGGTGGCCGTCATGGCCCTGGAGGGTGCGCGATGAGCCGCCTGCGCCTGATGGAAGACCTGGAGGCCGACGACCCCATCCTCTCGGTCGTCAACCTGATCGACGTGTTCCTGGTCGTCATCGCCGCGCTGCTGCTGGCCGTGGCCAACAGCTCGGTCAACCCGTTCAGCACCGAGTCGGTGACCATCATCAAGAACCCGGGCAAGGACAACATGGAAATCATCGTCAAGGACGGCCAGAAGGTCGACCACTACAAGGCCAGCGGCGAGATCGGCGAAGGCCAGGGCGCCAAGGCCGGCGTGGCCTATCGGCTCAAGGACGGGTCGATGGTTTATGTGCCGGAGGCGGGGGAGGCACACTGACGGACGGTGACCTCGCCCCGGTGGCGGATGCGAGCCTCTGTTCAGCAGTCTGTCCCACGAGACAGGTTCTGAGCACTTGGAGAGATTTTCCGGGGCGGCGTTGAGGATGCTCCAAGTGCCGAAGTTACTGTTATTTTTATAGCATCAAGCGCTTATCTGGTAAGCGCTTTGGCCTAGAAATAAATAAAGCGGCCAAAGGCCGCTTTGGGGGCGCTTGTGGTGAGTCCTCAGTGCCCCAGATACGCCTTGCGCACTTCCGGGTTGATCAGCAGATTGGCGCCCGTGTCTTCCAGCACCAGGCGGCCCGTCTCCAGCACATAGCCGCGGTCGGCAATCGACAGCGCCCGGTTGGCGTTCTGCTCCACCAGGAATACCGTCACGCCCTGGGCGCGGATGGCCTGGATGATCTCGAAGATCTGCGCAATGATCAGCGGCGCCAGGCCCAGCGTGGGCTCGTCGAGCAGCAGCAGGCGTGGCTTGCTCATCAACGCGCGGCCAATGGCCAGCATCTGCTGCTCGCCGCCGCTCATGGTGCCGGCGCGCTGGTTGGCGCGGTCCTTCAGGCGCGGAAACAGCTTGAAGGCGTATTCCATGCCCTCGGCGATCGCGTCCTTGGACTGGAAGAAGCCGCCCATCTGCAGGTTTTCGACCACGGTGAGCGCCGGGAAGATGCGTCGCCCCTCGGGCGAGATGGCGATGCCCTTGCGCATGATCAGATGCGAGGGGGCGTTGGTGATGTCCTCTCCCTCGTACAGCACCTGGCCGCTGCTGGCGCGCGGGTTGCCGCACAGCGTCATCAGCAGCGAGGTCTTGCCCGCGCCGTTGGAGCCGATGAGGGAGACGATCTCGCCCTGGTTGACGTGCAGGCTCACGTTGTTCACGGCGCAGATGGCGCCGTAGTGGGTGCTGATGCCCTTCAGTTCCAGCATGGCTTGCATCATTCTTCTCCCAGGTAGGCCTTGATCACGCGTTCATCCTTCTGGATGGCCTCTGGCGTGCCCAACGCAATCGGGCGGCCATATTCCATCACCAGGATGCGCTCGGACACGCCCATCACCAGGCTCATGTCGTGCTCGATGAGCAGCACGGCCACGCCGTATTCCTGGCGCAGCTTTTCGATCAGGCTCTGCAAGTCCTTCTTTTCCTGCGGGTTCAGGCCGGCGGCCGGCTCGTCGAGCATCAGTACACGCGGCTGGGTCACCATGCAGCGGGCGATTTCCAGACGCCGCTGGTGGCCGTAGGCCAGGTTGCCGGCCTCGCGGTTGGCAAATTCGCGCAGGCCCATGTAGTCCAGCCAGAACAGTGCGTTCTGCAAGGCCCTTTCTTCGCTTTCGCGATAGCCGCGGGTCTTGAACAGGCCGGTGAGCAGGTTGGTGGACAGATGGCGGTGCTGGGCCACCAGCAGGTTTTCCAGCGCCGTCATGTGCTTGAACAGGCGCACGTTCTGGAAGGTTCGCACCAGGCCGTGCAGCGCCACGCTGTGGCTGCCCTGGCCGGCGATGTCCCGTCCCTGCAGGCGGATGGCGCCCGTGGTCGGGCGGTAAAAGCCGCTGATGCAGTTGAACACCGTGGTCTTGCCCGCGCCGTTGGGGCCGATGATGGCGAAGATCTCGCGTTCCTTGACGTCGAAGGCGATGCCATCGACGGCCAGCAGGCCGCCAAAGCGCATGCTCAGGCCTTCGATCTGCAAGAAGCTATTTTTGTCGCTACCGGCCATCACTTCACCTCCACGTGGTGGCGTTGCATGGGCAGCAGGCCTTGCGGGCGCCACACCATCATCAGAATCATCACCAGGCCGAAGATCAGCATGCGGTACTCGGCAAACTCGCGCGCCAGCTCGGGCAGTGCGGTCAGCAAGATGGCAGCCAGGATCACGCCCAGCTGCGAGCCCATGCCGCCCAGCACGACGATGGCCAGAATCAGCGCCGATTCGATGAAGGTGAACGACTCGGGGTTCACGATGCCCTGGCGCGCGGCAAAGAAGGCGCCGCCAAAGCCCGCGAACATGGCGCCCAGCGTGAACGCCGAGAGCTTGATCTTCATCGGGTTCAGGCCCAGGGATCGGCAGGCGATCTCGTCCTCGCGCAGCGCCTCCCAGGCGCGGCCAATGGGCATGCGGATCAGGCGGTTGGAGATCCACAGCGTGACTACGGCCAGCGTGAGTGCCATCAGGTACAGGAAGATCACCATGTGCATGGAGTTGAATTCCAGCCCGAAAAACTGGTGGAAGGTGGTGGCGCCCTCTACCGAGGGGCTGCGCGCCAGTTCCAGACCGAACACCGTGGGCTTGGGAATGCTGGAGATGCCGTCCGGCCCGCCGGTGAAGTCCGTCAGGTTGACCAGCAGCAGGCGGATGATTTCGCCAAAGCCCAGGGTCACGATGGCCAGGTAGTCACCGCGCAGGCGCAGTACCGGAAAGCCGAGCACAAAGCCGAACAGCGCCGACGCGGCACCGGCCAGCGGCAGCGCCTCCCAGAAGCTCCAGCCGGCCCAGTGGAACAGCAGGGCGTAGGTGTAGGCGCCCACGGCGTAAAAGCCGACAAAGCCCAAATCCAGCAGGCCGGCAAAGCCCACGACGACGTTCAGGCCCAGGCCCAGCATCACGTAGATCATGACCAGGGTGGCAATGTCCACGGCATTGCGGCCGCCAAAGAAGGGCCAGATGACCGCCAGCAGCAGTGCCGCCGCGATCCACACGCCACGCTGGCGCGCCGGAATGGCTGGAAGTTTGGGCCAGGGCAGGCGCACCCCGCTGCCGGCCAGCATGGGGCGCAGCATCTGGACGATGAACACCAGCAAACAGGCCCAGGCCACGTTGCTCCAGTGCTGCGTGATGATGGTGCGCACACCCGCGCGTTCCAGGTGCAGGCCGAAAATCGGCGTAACCACTACGGCGGTGAGCACCGTCGCGGTAAGGGCGTGGCCCAGGTTCTGGCGCCAGCTCGGGCGGGCGGAGGAGGTGATAGCGGCGCTCATCAGACTTTCTCCACTTCAGGTTTGCCGAGCAGGCCCGTGGGGCGGAACAGCAGGATCAGCACCAGCAGGCCAAAGGCCACGATGTCCTTGTATTCCGAAGAAATATAGGCGGCGGCAAAAGTCTCGGCGATGCCCAGCAGCACTCCGCCCAGCATGGCGCCGGGAATTGAGCCGATGCCGCCCAGCACGGCCGCGGTGAAGGCCTTCACGCCGACGATGAAGCCGATGAACGGGTTGAGCTTGCCCACTGCCAACGCGATCAGCACGCCGCCGACGGCGGCCAGCACCGCGCCCAGGATGAAGGTGAAGGAGATCACGCGGTTCACGTCAATGCCCAGCAGGCCCGCCATGTGCATGTCCTGCGAACAGGCGCGTGATGCCCGGCCCATGCGCGAATGCCTGATGTAGAGCGTGAGGGCGATCATCAGCACCACGGTGACGGCGATGATCAGCACGCGGGCATAGGGCACGAAGATCTCGAAGCCGCCTTCGTCGCCAAAGCGCAGCGCACCGGGCAGCAGGGCGGGCACGGCCATGTCGCGCGCGCCCTGGCCCAGGGCCACCCAGTTTTGCAGGAAGATGGACATGCCAATGGCCGAGATCAGGGCCACCAGGCGCGGGCCATTGCGCAGTGGCTTGTACGCGATCTGCTCGACGACGAAGCCGTAGGTGCCCGTGACCAGCACGGCCACCAACAACATCAGGGCAATCAGCACGGCCACCGGCAGGCCACTTTGTGTGCCCACGGCGGCCAGGGTGACCAGGCCGGCGTAGGCGCCGATCATGTAAATCTCGCCGTGCGCGAAGTTGATCATGCCGATGATGCCGTACACCATGGTGTAGCCAATGGCAATCAAGGCGTAGATCGCTCCGAGCGACAGGCCGTTGAAGAGCTGCTGTATCAGCTGCGGCAGGAATTCAGACATCCTGGGCCTCTCGATAAAGAGATGGGAACAAAAAAGACTGCCGCGCAGGGGCTGTGAAAAGCCCCCGCGCTCAGAACGAGCACGGGAGATTTTTTCACAGACTCAGGAGAAAACGGCAAAAACCCCGATCGCCTGGCTCCTGGAGGGAAGGGCGTCGGGGTGTCAGCGACTAAGGACTTACTTGGCGACGGACTTGCTGCCGTCCTTGTGCCATTCGAAGATCTGGAAGTCGAAGGACTTCAGGTCGCCGCTCTTGTTCCAGCTGATGGGGCCCAGGGGCGTCTCAAAGGTGGCCTTGTGCATGTGATCGGCCACCTTGGCGGGGTTGTCGCCCACGGCCTTGATGCTGTCGATGATGACTTGCGCAGCGGCGTACGCCGTCATCTGGAAGGCGCCACCGGCGTCGCGCTTCTTGTCCTTGAAGGCCTTGACGATGGCGGCGTTCTTCGGGTTGGTGGAGAAGTCGGCGGGCAGCGTCAGCAACATGCCTTCGACGGCCGGACCGGCGATGGCGTTGACCTCGGGGTTGCCCACGCCCTCGGGGCCCATCAGCTTGACCTTCAGGCCCTGCTCGCCTGCCTGGCGCAGCAGCAGACCCATTTCGGGGTGGTAGCCGCCGTAGTAGACGAAGTCCACGCCCGCGCTCTTGAGCTTGGTGATGACGGCAGAGTAGTCGCTGTCGCCGGCGTTGATGCCCTCGAACAGCGCTACGTTCACGCCGGCCTTCTTCAGGTCGTCGCGCACCGAGGCGGCAATGCCCTGGCCGTAGGACTGCTTGTCGTGCAGGATGGCGACCTTCTTGGGCTTGATCTTCTCGGCGATGAACTTGGCGGCGG
>JAGPIX010000183.1 GCA_018054745.1 Alicycliphilus sp. | reverse complement strand
TACAGGCCGACCCGACGACCAACTCGCTCATCATCAGCGCGCCCGAGCCGCAGTACCGCCAGCTGCGCGCCGTGATCGACAAGCTGGACGGCCGGCGCGCCCAGGTGCTGATCGAGAGCCTGATCGTCGAGGTGAGCGCCAACAAGGTGGCCGAGTTCGGCATCCAGTGGCAAACCGCTTTCGGCAACTACGGCAACGGCGCCGTTGGGGTGATAGGCACCAACTCCAACGTGGCCGGCGGCAACATCATCGACTTGGCGGTGGCTGCTGCCACGGGCAACTACGCGTCGCTCACCAGCAACGCCCTGGGCAATGGCATGAACCTGGCCATCGCCCCGCGCATCAACGGCAAGTACTACCTGGGCGCGCTGGCCAACTTCCTGGAGAACACGGGCGATGCCAACGTGCTGTCCACCCCCAACCTGATGACGCTGGACAACGAAGAGGCGCAGATCATCATCGGCAACAACGTGCCCTTCCCCACCGGCTCATACACCAACACCGGCGGCAACAACGGCGCCGTGAACCCCTTCACCACCGTGGAGCGCAAGGACGTGGGCCTGATGCTGCGCGTGCGCCCGCAGATCAGCGAGAACGGCACGGTCAAGCTGACGCTGTACCAGGAGGTCTCCAAGGTGGACAGCTCCACACTCACCAACCAGAACGGCCCCTCGACCAGCAAGCGCTCCATCGAGTCCGCCGTGCTGGTGGACGACGGCAGCGTGATCGTCATCGGCGGCCTGCTGGAAGACAGCTACTCGCTGGGCCAGGACAAGGTGCCGCTGATGGGCGACCTGCCCGTGGTGGGCGGGCTGTTCCGCAACGAAAAACGCCAGCGCCAGAAGACCAATTTGATGGTCTTTCTGCGCCCGGTGGTGATACGCGACAGCGCCACCAGCGACGCGCTGATGGTGGACCGCTACGAGGCCATTCGCGCGCTGCAGCAAAACACCCAGCCAGCCCCCAGCACCATGATGCGCAGCGTGTCCGATGCGCCGGTATTGCCGCCGCTGCAAGGCGGCAGCGCCACCGGCGCCACCGCCGTACCCGCGCCGCTGGCGCCGGTCATGCTCACGCCGCCGGCACCCGCACGCACCGTGCCGCAGCCCCAGGGCGGCGAAGCCGGCAACCCGCAGTAAGGCACAGGCATGCGCCACCCCCTGCCCTACGCCTTTGCGCGCAGCAGCCAGCTGCTGCTGGAAGATGACGGCCAGCAGCTGGTGCTGTGGCATGGCCCGTCGCCCAACGCCGGCGCGCTGTCCGAGGTGCTGCGCAAGCATGTGGTGCAGCAGTTCATGCAGCTGGACGCCGCGCCGCTGGCCCAGCGCATCAGCGCCGCCTATGCGCAAAGCGAGTCCAGCGCCGCCACCGTGGTCAGCGAGGTCGAGGAAGAGGCGGATCTGTCGCGCATGATGCAGGAGCTGCCCGCCGTCGAAGACCTGCTGGAGAGCGCCGGCGACGCGCCCATCATCCGCATGCTCAACGCCCTGCTGACCCAGGCCGTGCGCGACGGCGCGAGCGACATCCACATCGAGCCCTACGAGCGCCATTCCAGCGTGCGCTTTCGCGTGGACGGCAGCCTGCGCGAGGTGGTGCAGCCCAATCGCGCACTGCACGCGGCCCTGATCAGCCGCCTGAAGATCATGGCCGACCTAGATATTTCCGAGAAGCGCCTGCCGCAGGATGGCCGCATCAGCCTGCGCCTGGGCACGCGCGCCATCGACGTGCGCGTCTCCACCCTGCCCAACGCCCACGGCGAACGCGCCGTGCTGCGCCTCCTGGACAAGAGCGAAAGCAAACTCAGCCTGGAATCGGTGGGCATGCAGGGCGACGTGCTGGCGCGCCTGGAGGGCCTGATCACCCAGCCGCACGGCATCATCCTCGTCACCGGCCCCACGGGCTCGGGCAAGACCACCACGCTGTACGCGGCGCTCTCGCGCCTGGACGCGGGCCGCAGCAACATCATGACGGTGGAAGACCCGATCGAGTACGAGCTGCCCGGCGTGGGCCAGACCCAAGTCAACTCAAAAATAGACCTGACGTTCGCCAAGGCCCTGCGCGCCATCCTGCGCCAGGACCCGGACGTGATCATGATCGGCGAGATCCGCGACTTCGAGACCGCGCAGATCGCCATCCAGGCGTCCTTGACCGGCCACCTGGTGCTGGCCACGCTGCACACCAACGACGCGGCCAGCGCCATCACGCGCCTGACCGACATGGGGGTGGAGCCGTTTTTGCTGTCGTCCTCGCTCCTGGGCGTGCTGGCCCAGCGCCTGGTGCGCAAGTATTGCGGCCACTGCCATGGTGGCGACCACGGCACGGGCTGCGAGCATTGCGGCCACACCGGCTACGCCGGGCGCACCGGGGTGTTCGAGCTGCTGTTGGTCACTGACGCAATACGCGCCCAGATCCACAACCAGACGGCCGAGGCCGAGGTACGCGCCCAGGCCCTGGCCGGCGGCATGCAGCTGATGCGCGAGGACGGCGAGCGACTGGTCGCCGCCGGCATCACCAGCCGCGAGGAAGTGCTGCGCGTAACGCGCGATTGACAGCGCGGCGGCGGCGCCGCTACGCTGGCGCATGCTCCCCATTGCGTGCGGCCTTCGGCCCATCCTCATTGCCGCCATCGCTGCCCTGCTGGCGGCCGGCGCGCCTGCAGGCGCGCAAACCGCCGCCGTGCCTCGCGTCATCGCCTTCGTGAGTCCCGGCCCGAGCGAGTCGAATCGGCTCTGCATGAACCAGGTGCGCGCCGGCCTGGAACAGGCCGGCTGGTCCTTCGAACAGCAATTGCGACTCGAATGGAGCGACGCGGCCAACGACCCGGCCCGCTACGCGAGTCTGGCGCGGGCGGTGGTGGCGCGCCGGCCGGCAGTGCTGCTGGCGACCGAAAACATGACGACCGAAGCCCTGATGAACGCCACGCAGGAACTGCCCATCGTCGTGATTGGCTCGACCAATCTGCACCAGGTTCTTGATGCCCAGTTGCGCCCGCTGGCCAATGTCACGGGCGTCACCCTGGGCCTGCAGCGGCAGTTCTTTTTCAAGCCGATGGAGGTGCTGCTGCAGGCGTTCCCGCAGGCGCGCCGCATCGGCATGCTCTCAAACGGCCAACACACGGGACACGAGCGGCTCAAGGGTCTCGAGCCCTTCACAGACATGCTTAGGCAGGCCGGCGTCGAAGGGGTGCGCGTGCGCTTCTCAGGCGATGCCAGCGTCGCCGCTGCCTGGGATGAACTGGCACGACACAAGGTCGATGCCGTGCTGATCTGGCCGGATTCCTCGGTGCTACTCGGCGAACACGCGCACCAGGCGCTGCGGGTGCGGCTGCCGGCGATCGCCCACACCTCCTGGTTTGCCACCCGCCATGGCGGCCTGCTCAGCTATGGGTCCATCGGACGCGTCAACATGTGCGGGCGCGGGGCGTACTACGTGGATCAGGTGCTGCGCGGCCGCCCCTTGGCCGAACTACCGGTCGAGGAACTGTACGAGGCCGCGCTGGTCGTCAACCTCGATACCGCCGAGCGCATCGGCGTGACGCTGCCGCCCGCGCTGATCGCCCGCGCGGATCGCCTGATCCGGCCGGGCGAGCGCACGCTGCCACCAACAGCGGAAGCCCCAGGTGACGCCAAGGCTGCCGCCCAGCCGCCTTCCCGCTGATGCGCCTGCCTGGCCAGCGCCTGTGGCAGGGCTATGCCCTGTCGATGGCTGCGCTGGTAACACTGGTGCTCGTGGCCAGCGGTCTGGCGCAGCTCTGGCTGATCCAGCGCGAGACGCGCGTTGCCGTGGAAGCGCGGCAGGCGCTCGAAGCCGCCAGAGCCTCGGCCCGGATCGATCGCTTTCTCGGCCAGACCGGCGCCTTGCTGCGCGCCACCCTGGCGCTGCAGGATTCGCGCCACCTGGGCGACACGGACGCCGACATCCAGGTCGAGCTGTACCGGCTGATGAGGCAGTCGCGGGCGATCCAGGAGCTGTACTGGATCGACCCGCACGGCCAGGAGCGCATACGCGTCTCGCGCATGGCTCCCGACCGCGTCGGTGTGGGAGAGGATCGCAGCCAGTCGCCCGAATTCCTGCACGCCCCTGCCGACGCGTCGTGGTTCGGCCCGGTCACCTACGCCGCCAACCAGCCACGCGTGGTGATGGCGCGGCGCGGCCAGCTTGCAGATAGTGGCGTGTTGGTGGCGCAGATCGATCTGACGCAACTGCGCGACATCATCG
>JAGPIX010000073.1:9536-15114 GCA_018054745.1 Alicycliphilus sp. | reverse complement strand
CACAGGCCGACTGAAGCGCCTTACAGCACGGCCGCCTGCATGCCCCGCATCAGCTGCGGCTGCAGCCCGACCACCTCACCCACCACGATCAACGCAGGCGCACGCACCCGATGCTGCTGCGCCAGTTGCGGCAAATCCTGCAGCGTGCCGGTGATGCAACGCTGGCCGGGCAGCGAGGCCTGCTCCACCAGGGCAGCCGGTGTCTGTGCCGGCAGGCCATGGCGCACCAGCTCGCCGCAGATGGTGGGCAGATTGCCCACGCCCATGTAGATCACCACGGTCTGGCGCGGGCGTGCCAACGCCTCCCAGTCCAGGGCGAGCTCGTTGTCCCCACGCAGATGGCCGGTGGCAAACACCAGCGTGGCGGCATGGTCGCGATGCGTCAGCGGAATGCCTGCGCAGGCGCCCGCACCCTGCGCCGCGGTGATGCCGGGAACCACCTCGAAGGCAATGCCGGCCTCGGCCAGGGCCAGGACCTCCTCGCCGCCGCGACCAAAAATGAACCCGTCTCCGCCCTTGAGCCGCACCAGCGAACGCCCGCTGCGCGCCAGCCGCACCATCAGGTCGATGATGGACTCCTGCGGCAAGGTGTGGCGCGATGCCTCCTTGCCAACGTAGATCAGGTCGGCGTCTTCCGCGACGTAGCGCAGCACCTCCTTGCCCACCAGGTTGTCATACAGCACCAGTCGCGCCCCACGCAGCGCCTTGACGGCGCGCAGCGTCAGCAGCTCCGGGTCGCCGGGGCCGGCGCCGACCAGTGTCACGCGCCCCTGAGGGGCAGGCCCATCGGGCGTATCCGTGACGGGAGCGGCTGTGAACCAGCGCACATCTTCTATGAAGCTCATGTCTGCCTTTCCTGGGCTGATCGTGGTGTGGGCTCCATTGTTCAAAGAGTGCAAAGGATTCGTCGTTGATCAAAGTCAAGGACAGCTTGCAGCCTCAGCGGCGACCATGCCGCCATTCGCTTCAAAACTTGCAGTGCGCGCACAGCAGCGCATCCGCTCACGACCCAGTCCAAACCATGAACAGAACAGCAATCCTGGCCATCAGCCTGACGCTGACCGCAGCGGCAGCCGGCGCGCAAACAACAGCTGCCCCGGCGCCGGAACGCACGGCGCAGCTGGTGCGCATGGTGCGCCAGGACTGCGGCTCCTGCCATGGCATGCAGCTCACGGGCGGTCTGGGCCCGGCGCTCACGCGCGAAGCCCTGGTCGCCAAGCCCCCCGAATACCTGGCCGCCGTCATCACCCACGGCATTCCCGGCACCCCCATGCCACCCTGGAGCGCCCTGCTCACGCCGGGCGAGGCGCAGTGGATAGCCCAGCAACTGGCCAACGGATTCCCCGAAGAAAGAAAGCAGAGTCGATGAAAAGGCGTTCCCTGCTGTCACTCACCGCTGGCGCGTCGCTGCTGGCCGGTGGTTGCGCAGCCACCAAGACCCCGCCCGCCACCGCCGCAACCGACGCCGTCCAAGGCACGGGTGACATCGGCGTGGTCATCGAGCGCGCCGCTGGCGCGCTCACCCTGGTCAACACCAGCCGGCGCGAGGCCATTGGGCGCGTGCAAGGCCTGGGCGACCTGTCCCATGCCTCGGTGGTGTTCTCGCGCGATGCGCGCTACGCCTTTGTCTTCGGCCGCGACGGCGGCCTGACGCGCGTGGACATGCTGCAGCAACGCATCACGCACCGCGTCATGCAGGCCGGCAACTCGATAGGCGGCGCCATCAGCGCCGACGGCCGCCTGGTGGTGGCGCAAAACTACCAGCCTGGCGGCATCAAGGTGTTCGACGCCGCGACGCTGGAATTGCTGGCCGATGTGCCCGCCAGCATGCCCGGCGGCGAGCGCTCGCGCGTCGTGGGGTTGGCCGACCTGCCCCAGCACCGCTTCATTTACAGCCTGTTCGACGCCGAGGCAATCTGCATCGCCGACTGCAGCAACCCGCGCCAGCCACGCATCACCACCCTGCAGGGTATTGGCCGCCAGCCCTACGACGCCCTGCTCTCGCCGAACGGCCGCCACTACATCGCCGGCCTGTTTGGCGAGGATGGCCTGGCCATGGTCGATCTGTGGGAAGAGCAGCCGCGCGCGCGCCGCATTCTTGGCGGCTACGGGCGCGGCGAAAAGCCCCTGCCGGTGTACAAGATGCCGCACCTGCGCGGCTGGGCCATGGCCGGTGGCCGCGCCTTCCTGCCCGCCATTGGCCGGCACGAGGTGCTCGTCGTCGATACCAGCACCTGGGCCGAGGTGGGCCGCATCCCGGTGGCCGGCCAGCCGGTATTCGTCATGGCACGGCCCGATGGACGCCAGGTGTGGGTCAACTTCTCGGTACCCGACTACAACCGCGTGCAGGTCATAGACACCGTGAGCCAGCGCGTGGTGCAGACCATAGAACCCGGCAAGGCCGTGCTGCACATGGAGTTCACCCCGCGCGGCGAATCGGTGTGGATCAGCTGCCGCGACGACAACCGGGTGCAGGTCTACGACACGCATACCCGCGAGCTGCAGGCCAGCCTGGCCGTGGATGCGCCCAGCGGCATCTTCTTCACGGCACGCGCACAGCGCATGGGGTTCTGATCCATGCAGCACAAGGATCTCGATCTCGCCTTGCTCAACCCCTGGCAACGTGATTTCCCGTTGCAGCGCGAGCCCTTCGCCGTCATAGGCCAGTGCCTCGGCCTGGACGTTGCCCAGGTGCTGGAGCATTACACCCGCCTGCAGCGCCAGGGCAGCCTGAGCCGCATCGGCGCCGTGTTTGCGCCCGGCGCGGGAGGGGCCTCGCTGCTCGCCGCCATGGCGGTACCACCCGACAGGCTGAACGCGGTGGCCGCCGTCGTCTCCAGCCACCCGGGCGTGAACCACAACTACGAGCGCGAACATACGACCAACCTGTGGTTCGTCGCCACCGGCCGCGATGCGGCGCAGGTGGAGCAGTTGCTGCGCAGCATAGAGGCCGAAACCGACCTGCCGGTGCTGCGCCTGCCCATGCTGCGGCCCTACCGCATAGACACCGGCTTTGACCTGCGCGCCAGCCAATCGCGCGCCAGCGGCGCAACCCACTGGACACAAACACCGCTGCAAGCACATGACAAGCCCCTGGCGGCACTGGCCGAGCAAGGGCTGGCGCTGGTGGACAGGCCCTATGACCTGTGGGCCGAGCAGCTGGGGCAAGGCGTGGATGACGTACTGGCGCAGCTGCAGCGCTGGTTGCAGCAAAAGACGCTGAGCCGCTTTGGCGTCGTGGTGCGCCACCACGAGCTGGGCTACACGGCGAACGCGATGACGGTGTTCGACGTGCCCGAAAGCGAGGTCGATGCCTGTGGCGAGGCCCTGGCGCAAATGCCTGGGGTGACGCTCGCCTACCAACGCGCACGCGCCGGCGACTGGCCCTACAACCTGTACTGCATGGTGCATGGACGCGACCGCGACAGCGTGCGTGCCACCGTGGCCCAGGCCGTGGCGCATGCCGGCCTGGCACACAGGCCCCATGCCATGCTTTTCTCGCTGCGCCGCTTCAAGCAGACCGGTGCCAGGCGCTTTGCTGCGCACACCACACAGCTGGCAGCGCATTCCTGCCACACGCCAGCCGGAGCACCCCATGCTCACCCCTGACGATGCCCGTTTGATCAACCACCTGCACGGCGGCTTTCCGCTCGTCGATCGACCCTTTGCCGCCGTGGCCGAGCAGCTGGGCTGGAGCGAAGAGCGCGTCATAGAGCGCCTGCACCAACTCTTGGCCCAGGGCGTACTCACGCGCTTCGGGCCGCTGTTCCAGATCGAACGCGCGGGTGGCCAGTTCGTGCTCGCTGCCATTGCCGTGCCCGAGGAGCGCTTTGACGCCGTCAACCTGGTGGTCAACAGCTTTCCCGAAGTGGCGCACAACTACCGGCGCACGCACGCGCTCAACATGTGGTTCGTCGTCGCCGCCGAATCGCCGGCGCTGGCGGCTGATGCGATCGCGCGTATCCAGGAGTCGGTGGGCCTGCAGGTGCTGGCCTTCCCCAAGGAAGAAGAATATTTCGTCGAGCTGCGCCTGCCGGCGCTGCCGACCGCCGGAGAAGCCCATGGCGCTTGATGCCTTCGACCGCGCCCTGATCGCTGCCACGCAAGGCGGCCTGCCGCTGGTGGCGCGCCCCTACGAGGCCGTGGGCGCCATGCTGGGCGCCAGCGGCGAGCAGGTGCGCGCACGCCTGACGCAGATGCTGGAGCACGGCCTGATCCGGCGCATAGGCGCCGTGCCCAACCACTACCGCCTGGGCTACACCGCCAACGGCATGAGCGTGTGGGACGTGGCCGACGAACAGATCGCCGAACTGGGGCCGCGCGTGGCCGATCTGCCGGGCGTCAGCCACTGCTACCGCCGCCCGCGCCACCTGCCCGGCTGGCCCTACAACCTGTTTGCCATGCTGCACGGCACCAGCCGCGAGGCCGTCGCGCAGCAGGCGCAGGAGATCGTGCAACTGCTGGGCCCCGCCTGCCGCAGCCACGACATCCTGTATTCCACGGCCATCTTGAAGAAAACCGGCCTGCGTTTGAAGGACTGAAGAATGTTTCGCATCAGCCAATACATGCGCGAACTGGCGCAAGCGCAAAGCACCGGCGTCTACCCGGTAGTCAAAGACCGCAAGGCGCGCGGCCCGGTCGTGATCTGGAACCTGATCCGCCGCTGCAACCTGACCTGCAAGCACTGCTATGCCCTGTCGGCCGACCACGATTACGCCGGCGAGCTGCTGCTGCCCGAGGTGTTCACGGTGATGGACGACCTCAAGGCCTTCGGCGTGCCGGCGCTGATCCTCTCGGGCGGCGAGCCACTGTTGCGCCCCGACATCTTCGAGATCTCGGCGCGCGCGCGCGAGATGGGCTTCTACACCGGCCTGTCGACCAACGGCACGCTGATCGACGCGCTCATGGCGCAGCGCATTGCTGAGGCCGGTTTTGACTATGTCGGCATCAGCCTCGATGGCCTGAAGGCCACGCACGACAAGTTCAGGCGCCTGGAGGGCGCGTTTGACCGCAGTCTTGCCGCCATCGGCCACCTGGACAAGGTGGGCGTCAAGGTCGGCCTGCGCTACACCATGACCGCCATGAACGGCCACGACCTGCCGGCGCTGCTGGATTTGATGCAGGAGGTGGGCGCGCACAAGTTCTACTTCTCGCACCTGAACTACGCCGGGCGCGGCAACATCCACCGCGATAAAGACGCGCACCACCAGGCCACGCGCGCAGCCATGGACATGCTGTTTGACCGCGCCTGGGCCGCCGCGCAGGCCGGCAGCATGGATGACTACGTGAGCGGCAACAACGACGCCGACGGCCCCTACCTGCTGCAATGGGTGCGCCAGCACCTGCCGCAGTGGGAGGACGCCTTGCGCGCGCGCCTGGTCGCCTGGGGCGGCAACGCCAGCGGCCAGCAGATCGCCAACATCGACAACCTCGGCCATGTCCACCCCGACACCATGTGGTGGCACCACGACCTGGGCTGCGTGCGCGATCGCCCCTTCTCGCAGATCTGGAACGACGTGAGCGACCCGCTGATGGCCGGCCTGAAACAGCGCCCGCGCCCGGTCCAGGGCCGCTGCGG
>JAGPIX010000073.1:0-9436 GCA_018054745.1 Alicycliphilus sp. | reverse complement strand
CCGAGGGCCGCCAGGCAACGCAGATGATGGGCTTTGCCGAGCAGCTCTCGCCCCCCGAGATCAAGGCCCTGGCCGACTGGGTGCGCACGCCCGTGGTGCCGGCGCCGCGCTGGGGCGAGGCCGATATCCGGGCCTCGCGCATCGCCACGCCGCTGCCTGCCGACGAGCCCGTCAAGCCGAAGTGGGACGCCGACCCGATGAACCTGTTTCTCGTGGTCGAGGGGGGCGACCATCATGTCTCGCTGCTCGACGGCGACCGCTTCGAGGTCATCACCCGCTTTGCCAGCCGCTACGCGCTGCACGGCGGGCCGAAGTTCACGCCCGACGGGCGCTATGTGTTCTTCGGCTCGCGTGACGGCTGGATCACCAAGTACGACCTGTGGCGTCTGGCCGTGGTGGCCGAGGTGCGCGCCGGCCTGAACATGCGCAACGTGGCCGTGAGCGGCGACGGGCGCTGGGTCATGGCGGCCAACTACCTGCCGCACAGCCTGGCGCTGTTCGACGCCGATCTGAACCTGGTGACAACCTACGACGCGGCGACGCAGGACGGCAAGAGCAGCTCGCGCGTGTCCGCGGTGTACGACGCCACGCCGAGGAACAGCTTTGTCGTGGCGCTCAAGGATCTTCCCGAGATCTGGGAGATCTCCTACGACCAGAAGACCCCCGCCACCCCAAAAAGCCAATGGGGCGTACGCCGTACCCTGCTCGAAGAGCCGCTCGATGATTTCTTCTTTGACCAGAGCTACCGCCACGCGCTGGGCGCCACCCGCCCCAAGGCCGGGGGCAGCGCCAGCGCCCAGGTGGTGAGCCTGGACATGCGCCGCAAGGTCGCCGACCTGCCCATTGCCGGCATGCCGCACCTGGGCTCAGGCATCACCTTTGCCTGGAACGGCACCACGGTGCTGGCCAGCCCGAATCTGGGCGGCGGCGCGGTCGATGTGATCGACATGCAGAGCTGGAAGACCGTACGCACCATCCCCACGCCGGGTGCCGGCTTCTTCATGCGCAGCCATGAAAACACCCCCTACGCCTGGACCGACTCCATGATGAGCAAGGACGGCAAGGACAGGCTCACCATCATCGACAAGCGCACGCTGACACCGGTAGCCGAAGTGCGCGAACCCGGCAAGACGCTGGCGCATATCGAGTTCACGCGCGACGGCCGCTACGCCCTGGCCAGCCTGTGGGAGATGGATGGCGCCGTCATCGTGTACGACGCACGCAGTTTCAAGGAGGTCAAGCGCCTGCCCATGGCCAAGCCCGTGGGCAAGTACAACGTCTGGAACAAGATCACGCGCAGCGAAGGCACATCCCATTGAACGGATCGCCGACTAGGCTGCCCAGATCACAGGCATTCATGCGCCCCTGAGCGCATGGATGCCAGCCAATTGGCAGAAGAATTGACACATATCAGGGAAACGCTGTCCTGCTGTATCTCGCCCTAGGGTTTACAAGAACAATACGCCCCATGGATATCCGGCAATTCAACATCCCGCACTACCTGTCCACGCTGCCCGCGTTCCAGGAAATGACGCCTGCCGAGCTGGAGCGCCTGGCCACCGGATGCCGGCTGCGCCGTTATGCGCGGGGGATCAGCATTTACCGCGTGGGCATGTCCTGCGAGGAGTTCCACGTAGCCGTGAAGGGCCAGGTCAAGCTGTACGCCATTTCCCCCGCCGGCCAGGAAAAGGTGGTTGAGCTGGCCGGCCCCGGCATGTGCTTTGGAGAGGCGTCGATGTTCAGCGACCAGCTCTATATCCTGAATGCCGAGGCCTTGACCGACTCCATCATCCTCAGCGTCGGCAAGGCTGCGGTGGTGCGTGAAATCGAAGCCGACCCGCGCTTTGCCATGCACATGCTGAGCGGTATTTCAAGGCGCATGCACGCCCTGGTGCAGGATGTGCAAGCCTATGCGCTGCACTCCGGCATGGAGCGCGTGATCGGCTACCTCCTGCACTCGCTGCCCGAAGAGGGCACATACCACGTCACCTGCAACCGGTCATGCAACGAGGCCATGGCGCTCAACGTGTCGCTACCGGTCAGCAAGGCCACCATTGCCTCCAGGCTGTCGATCACGCCCGAGTATTTCTCGCGCGTGCTGCACGACCTGGAAGAAGCGGGCCTGATTCGCCGCGACAAGCGCGACATCCATATCCCCGATACCGCGCGACTGGCCAGCCACACGCTGCAATAGGCCCCCGGCGCTCAATCGCGCAGCACACCCACAGCCCGTAGCAGCTGCGCGGTTTCAAACAGCGGCAGTCCCATGATGCCGGTGTAGCTGCCGTTGATGTTTTGCACATACTGCGCCACCGGCCCCTGTATGCCGTAGGCGCCGGCCTTGCCCATGGGTTCGCCACTGGCAACATAGGCGGCAATCTGCGCCTCCGTCATGGCGGCAAAGCGTACCCGCGACACGGACAATGCCGCCAGGCGGCGATCGCCCGCCTGCAGCGCCACGGCGGTGAGCACCTGGTGCTCGCGGCCGGACAGCTCCGCCAGCATGCGCGCCGCATCCTGCGCGTCCTCGGGCTTGCCATAGATGCGCTCGCCCAGGGCGACCGTGGTGTCAGAGCACAGAATCGGCGCCAGCGGCAGGCCACGGCGCTTGTGGCGCGCGACGGCGGCGTCCAGCTTGAGGGCGGTGACGCGCTGCACGTAGGCCGCTGGGGCTTCGCCGGCTTGTACCGCCTCCAGCCCTTCAGCATCCTCCGGCGCGTCACCCACGGCATTGGGCAGCAGCATTTCGTGGCGCACCCCCAGCTGGGCCAGCAGCTGGCGCCGGCGCGGGCTTTGCGAGGCGAGGTAGATGAAATCGGTAATCATAGGCAAAAACAGCCTCCAGCACCCATGTAGCAAGCGCAAGCAGCTATCAAAACAGGATCATTCCCGATGATAGGGGTGGCCGGCATTTACCGACCAGGCGCGGTACAGCTGCTCGATCAGCAGCACGCGCACCATGGCATGCGGCAAGGTGAGGTCGGACAGGCGGATGCGCTCATGCGCGGCCTGGCGAAAGTCCGGATCCAGCCCGTCGGGCCCGCCGATGACCAGGGCCACATCGTCGCCGCCCAGCTGCCAGCCCTTGAGGCGCTCGGCCAGGGCCTTGGTGGTCAGGCTGGTGCCGCGCTCGTCCAGGGCCACGACGCGCGTGCCGCGCGGAATGGCGGCTTCGATACGCTCGCGCTCGGCGGCATACAGCGTCTGCAGCGTCTTGGAGCCGCGTGGCTCGGTCTTGATGGCCTTGAGCTCCACCTTCAGCTCGGGCGGAAAGCGTTTGGCGTAGTCGTCGTAGGCGCTCGCGGCCCAATCGGGCACGCGCTGGCCCACGGCCACGATCAGCAGCCTCATGCCTTCTTGCGTGCGGGTGCCTTCTTGGCTGCAGGCCTGGTGCTTGCTGCCTTGGCGGCAGGCTTGCGCGCCGTGGCCTTGGCGGCGGCCTTGGGCGGCGCCTGCTTGGCCGCGGGCTTGTTGACGACCACGGTCTTCACTGCGGTCTTGAGCGCCGGCTTCTTGGCGGCCACCGGTTTCTTGGCCGCCACTGGCTTCTTCGCGGCCACGGTCTTGCCGGTGGCCTTGGCTGCGGGCTTGGCGCTGGCGGGCTTGGCTGCGGCCTTGGCCGGTGCCTTCTTGGCCGCTGCCTTGGCCGGCGCACTCTTCGCCACAGGCTTGGCGGCAGCCTTCTTTGCCGCCGGCTTGCGCACGGGTGCGCCGCTCGCGTCTTCCGAGGCCATGATCTTGCGCGGCTTGGCCGCGCCCAGCTTCATGCGCACGGGCTTGTCGCCCCAGATCTCTTCGAGGCGGTAGTACTGGCGGATGGCCGGCTGCATCACATGCACCACGGCCTGGCCGCAGTCCACGATGATCCATTCGCCGTTTTCCTCGCCCTCGGTGCGGGGCTTGACGAAGCCGGCCTCGCGCACGGCATCGCGCACGCTGGCGGCCAGGGCCTTGGTCTGACGGTTGGAGCTGCCGGTAGCGACGATGACGCGCTCAAACAACGGCGAGAGATGTTCGGTGTTGAAGACCTGGATGTCTTGCGCCTTGACGTCCTCCAGTCCATCGACGATGGCGCGCTGGAGCTTGGTGACGTCTTTCTTGGCGGCGGTTTCCGATTGGGGGGAAGTGGTCATCAGGGGGTCTTCAATAAAAAGATGGGGGCAATATAGCGCGCGGGGGTTCAAAGCCAGTCGCGGCGTTGCAAAAAGCGTGCGGTAAGGTCAGCCTCGGGCGTGCCCGGCGCGTCCTCGCGCTGGTAGCTCCAGGCGGCCAACGGCGGCATGGACAGCAGAATGGATTCGGTGCGCCCGCCCGACTGCAGGCCGAAATGCGTGCCGCGATCCCACACCAGATTGAACTCCACGTAGCGGCCGCGGCGATAGAGCTGGAATTCGCGCTCGCGCGCGCCATGGGGCATGGCCTGGCGCCGCTGCACGATGGGCAGGTAGGCACCCAGGAAGGCGTCACCCACGCTCTGCGTCATGGCCAGGCTTTGCGCAAAGCCGAGCTCGGAAAAGTCATCGAAGAAGATACCGCCCACGCCGCGCTGCTCATTGCGGTGCTTCAGGTAGAAATACTCGTCGCACCAGGTCTTGAAACGCGGATACAGCCCGTCGCCAAACGGCGCCAGCGCATCACGGCAGGCGCGGTGAAAGGCCACCGCGTCCTCCTCGAAGCCGTAGTACGGTGTCAGATCCATGCCGCCGCCGAACCAGCAGGTGGGCGCCTGCCCGGGCAGGCCGGCGGCGATCATGCGCACGTTCATGTGCACCGTGGGCACATAGGGATTGCGCGGATGGAACACCAGCGACACGCCCATGGCCTCGAAGGGCGCACCTGCCAGCTCGGGCCGGTGCTGCGTGGCCGACGGCGGCAGGCTGGGGCCGCTGACATGCGAAAAACCACAGCCGGCGCGCTCGAATACACGCCCACCCTCCAGGATGCGCGTGATGCCGTCACCCTGCAGGGGCGAGCCTGGTTCACGCCTCCAGGCATCGCTGCGAAAGCGCACCCCGCCCTGCTCTGCCGGGCCTTCGATCTCCTCGAGCGCCGCTGTGATGCGTGACTGCAGGGCTTCCAGGTAGGCGCGCACCTGGGCCACATGGCCCGGCTGGTTCAATGCCTGATCCATCAACTGCCCTTCACGGCGCGGTAGCCAATGTCGCGGCGGTACTGCGCGCCATCGAAATAGATGCCGCGCGCCATGTCGTACACGCGCTGCTGGGCCTGCTTGACGTTGTCGGCCAGCGCCGTCACGCACAACACGCGGCCGCCGCTGGTGCGCAGCACGCCGCCCTCCAGCTGCGTGCCGGCGTGGAACACCATGGCATCGTCCTCATCCTGGGGCAGGCCGGTGATGGCGTCGCCCTTGCGCGGGCTGTCGGGGTAGCCATGCGCGGCCATGACCACGCCCAGCGCCGTGCGCCTGTCCCATTGCAGATCGACCTGGTCGAGCCTGCCGTCCACGGCCGCGCCCAGCACCTCGACCAGATCGCTCTTCAGGCGCATCAGGATGGGCTGGGTCTCGGGGTCGCCCATGCGGCAGTTGAACTCCAGCGTCTTTGGGTGACCCTGGGCATCGATCATCAGGCCGGCGTACAGAAACCCGGTGTAGGGAATGCCGTCCTTCTCCATGCCGCGCACGGTGGGCAGGATGACCTCGCGCATGGCGCGCGCATGCACGTCGGCCGTTACCACCGGCGCGGGCGAATACGCCCCCATGCCGCCGGTGTTGGGGCCCTGGTCGCCGTCCTTCAGGCGCTTGTGATCCTGGCTGGTGGCCAGCGCGACGACGTTCTTGCCGTCGCACAGCACGATGAAACTGGCCTCTTCACCCTCGAGGAATTCCTCGATCACCACGCGCGCCCCGCCCTCGTTGTGCGCCACGCCGTACTTGTTGTCCACCAGCATGAAGTCCACGGCGTCGTGCGCCTCTTGCAGGCTGGTGGCCACGACCACGCCCTTGCCCGCCGCCAGGCCGTCGGCCTTGATGACGATGGGCGCGCCCAGGCGCTCTACATAGGCGTGCGCCGCCGCCGCGTCGGTGAAGGTGTCGTAGGCCGCCGTGGGAATGCCGTGGCGCTTCATGAAGTCCTTGGAAAAGGCCTTGGAGCTTTCCAGTTGCGCGGCCGCCCTTGTCGGCCCGAAGATGCGCAGGCCATGGGCACGGAATTCATCCACCACGCCGGCGGCCAGCGGTGCCTCGGGGCCGACCACGGTGAGCGCGACCTTGTTCGTCTGCGCCCATTCGCGCAGTGCCACCACATCGGTGATGGGCAGGTTTTCATACCGGGGCGACAGCGCCGTGCCGCCGTTGCCCGGCGCCACATAGACCTTGGTGGTCCTGGGGGACTGGCTGAGCTTCCAGGCCAGTGCGTGTTCCCGGCCGCCGCCGCCAATGACTAGGATTTTCATAGCTTGTAGTTCTCGCGCCTAGAGCTCGGCGTTGTGAAAGACATCTTGCACATCGTCCAGGTCTTCGATGATGTCCAGCAGCTTTTGCATGCGCGCCGCGTCGTCACCTTCAAGGGCGATGGTGTTCTCGGGACGCATGGTGACCTCGGCCACCTCGGCCGTCAGGCCCGCGGCCTCCAGGGCATTCTTCACGGCCTCGAAGTCGCCGGGCGCCGTGAGCACCTCGATGGCGCCCTCGTCGTCGGTGATCACGTCCTCGGCGCCGGCCTCCAGAGCCACTTCCATGACCTTGTCCTCATCCGTGCCCGGGGCAAAGACGAGCTGGCCCACATGCTTGAACTGGAAGGCCACCGAACCCTCGGTGCCCATGTTGCCGCCGTATTTGCTGAAGGCGTGGCGCACCTCGGCCACGGTGCGTACACGGTTGTCGGTCATGGTGTCGACGATGATGGCCGCGCCGCCTATGCCATAGCCCTCGTAGCGGATTTCCTCGTAATTGATGCCTTCGAGGGTGCCAGAGGCCTTGTCGATGTTGTACTTGATGCGATCGGCCGGCATGTTGGCGGCCTTGGCCTTGTCGATGGCCAGGCGCAGGCGCGGGTTGGCTGCCGGGTCGCCCCCACCCTGACGGGCGGCGACCGTGATTTCACGAATGATGCGGGTCCAGATCTTGCCGCGCTTTTCGTCCTGGCGGCCCTTCCGATGCTGGATATTGGCCCATTTACTGTGTCCTGCCACTGCGGCGTCCTTTGAGTGATTTAATCTTGCGGCCGGGATTTTACTTTTGACTCACCCACCATATAACAGCCATGGCCGATCCGCTCCTGATTGCACAGCATGATTCCACCCAATGCCACCTGCTGCCGGGCCTGGCCAACCGCCACGGCCTGATCACCGGGGCCACCGGCACCGGCAAGACGGTCACGCTGCAAACCCTGGCCGAGCAGTTCTCGCGCATCGGCGTGCCGGTGTTCATGGCCGACGTGAAGGGTGACCTCACGGGCATCAGCCAGAAGGGCAGCATTGGCGAAAAGATGGCCATGGCGCTGACCGAACGCGGCCTGCCCACGCCGGAGCCCGTCGCCTGCCCCACCACGCTGTGGGATGTGTTCGGCGAACAGGGCCACCCGGTGCGCGCCACCATCTCCGACATGGGCCCGCTGCTGCTGGGGCGCATGCTGAACCTGAACGAGACACAGCTGGGCGTGCTCAACCTGGTGTTCAAGATTGCCGACGACAACGGCCTGCTGCTGCTGGACCTGAAAGACCTGCGCGCCATGCTGCAGTATGTGGGCGACAACGCCAAGGACTTCACCACCGAGTACGGCAACATCAGCAGCGCCAGCGTGGGCGCCATACAACGCGGCCTGCTGCAGATCGAAACGCAGGGCGGCGACCAGTTTTTTGGCGAGCCCATGCTCAACATCCAGGACTTCATGCAGACCGTGGATGGGCGCGGCGTGATCAACGTGCTGGCGGCCGACAAGCTCATGAACTCGCCGCGCCTCTATGCCACATTTTTGCTGTGGATGCTGTCCGAGCTGTTCGAGCAACTGCCCGAGATCGGCGACCCCGAACAGCCCAAACTGGTGTTCTTCTTCGACGAGGCGCACCTCTTGTTCAACGAGGCACCCAAGGTGCTCGTCGAGCGCATCGAGCTGGTGGTACGCCTGGTGCGCTCCAAGGGCGTGGGGGTGTATTTCGTCACGCAGAACCCACTGGACATTCCCGACAGCGTGCTGGCCCAGCTGGGCAACCGCGTGCAGCACGCGCTGCGGGCGTTTACGCCACGCGACCAGAAGGCCGTGAAGGCCACGGCCACCACCATGCGCCCCAAGGCGGGGCTGAACATCGAGGCCGCCATCACCGAGCTGGCCGTGGGCGAGGCCCTGGTGAGCTTTCTCGACCCCAAGGGCCGCCCCTGCGAGACCGAGCGCGTCTACGTGCTGCCGCCGGGCAGCCAGATCGGCCCCATCTCGGACACGCAGCGCCGCGCGTTGCTCGCCGGCTCGCTCGTCGCTGGCACCTACGACCAGAGCATCGACCGCGAGTCGGCCTACGAGAAGCTGCGCGGGCGCGCCGATGCCGCTACCAACAACGCGGCCACGCCCCAGGCTGGCTCGGACACGCAGGGCGACGGCGGGCTGATGGGCGGGCTCAACGACGTGCTGTTTGGCAGCACCGGCCCGCGCGGCGGCAAAAAGGACGGCCTGGTGCAGACCATGGCCAAGTCCGCCGTGCGCACCATGGGCACCAGCCTGGGCAAGGAGATACTGCGCGGCGTGCTGGGCGGCATTTTTGGTGGCAGGAAGCGCTGAAACCCCAAGCCAAAACGGCCTGCAGCGCCCATGAATAAAGCGCCAGCAGCTATTATTTATATAGCTACAGGCGCTTGTTTCAAGCCCGTCTGCGGGCCATGCGACCGACGGGTTTCAGTCCACCAGGCCGACGTACACGTTCTGCACGTCGTCGTTGTTCTCTAGGCCCGCCAGGAAGGCCTGCACCTCTTCCTGCGCCTCGGGCGCCAGGCCGGCCATGCTGACCGGGTTCCTGGCCTTGTAGCCGAGCTTGGCCGACAGCACCTTGAAGCCAAAACCGGGCAGCGCCTTGGCCACCGCGTCCAGGTCGGTCGGGTCGGTCAGGAACAGGGTCTGGCCCTCCTCCTCGCCCGGCTCGAAATCCTGGGCGCCGGCCTCTATGGCGGCCACCTCGGCATCGGCGCCGGACTGCTCGTGCTCGGCCTCGATCATGCCCACATGGTCAAAGTCCCAGGCCACGGCGCTCATCTGGCCCTTGCGAAAGCACACGCGCATCTCGGGCGCGGTGCGGTTCACGTTGTCGGTCAGGCACTCCACCATCACTGGCACCTGGTGCGGGGCAAAGCCTTCGTAGATCACACGCTCGTAGTTCACGGCGTCGCTGCCCACGCCGGAGCCCTTCTTAATGGCGCGCTCGAGTGTGTCCTCGGGCATGGAGGCCTTGCGCGCCGCCTCGACCGCCAGGCGCAGGCGCGAATTACCGG
>JAGPIX010000182.1 GCA_018054745.1 Alicycliphilus sp. | reverse complement strand
TGGCGATGCCGTTGGGCTTGTTGAACTCGCTGGCCATCTTGGCGATGAGCTTGTTGGGTGCCACGCCCACCGAGCAGGTCAGGCCCGTGGCCTCGAAGATGCTCTTCTGGATCAGCCGCGCCAGCACCCGGCCCCCTTCGCGCTGGCCGCCTGGCACCTGCGTGAAGTCGATGTAGACCTCGTCCACGCCCCTGTCCTCCATCACCGGTGCGATGTCGGTGATGACCTGCTTGAAGCGCCGCGAGTAGCGCCGGTACTCGGCAAAATCCACCGGCAGCAGGATGGCCTGCGGGCAGGCACGCGCCGCCTTCATCAGCCCCATGGCCGAGCCCACGCCAAACTGGCGCGCGGCGTAGGTGGCGGTGGTGATGACGCCACGACCCACGTAGTCCGCAAGACGAGGAAAGGCCGCGACGGGAATGTCGGCCAGCCGCTCGCCGTACTGCGCGGCCAGGGCGTCGTCCTGCTGCCTGCGCCCGCCGCCAATGACCACCGGCAGGCCCGCAAGCTGCGGGTAGCGCAGCAACTCCACGGAGGCGTAGAACGCATCCATGTCCAGGTGGGCGATGCGGCGGGTCGGGCGGGGCAGGTCGGCGGCAGTCACGGCGAGGATTGTCGCCCTCAAAGCCCCTGCAGGCTGATCAGCACCAGCCCCACCAGCATCAGCGCCATGCCCAGCTTCTCGGGCCGCGTGAAGGACTCGCTGAGCAGGCGGCGCGAGACCAGGTAGCTGAACACCACCTCCACCATGCCCAGCGTGCGCACCTCGGCCGCGCCCTGCATGGCGTAGGCCGTGAACCAGGCCAGCGACGCGGCCGCGCCCATGCTGCCGGCCACGAGCGACAGCCGCCAGGCGGGCCACAGCGGCGCCAGGCCTTTTTCCGATCGCAGGGCCACCCAGGCACCCAGGCCCAGGCTCTGCAGCAGCTGGGCGATGACCACGCCCCAGGCGCCCGACAGCCAGGGCGTCTCGGCCCCCAGCGCCAGGGCGCCGCCGCGAAAGCCCACGCTGGCAATGGCAAAGCTGGCGCCGCAGCCCAGGCCATAGAGCGCCGGACGGCTGAGCCAGGCCGACAGCGACAACAGCTGCCCGCGCGGCGGCAGCGACAGCAGGAACACGCCTGTCGTCGCCACCACCATGGCCAGCAGCGCCAGCGGCCGGGGCAGCTCGTGCAGCAGCACCGTGGCGAACAGCGCCACCTGCAGCACCTCGGTCTTGGACAGGGTCACGGCCACGGCAAAGTTGCGCTCGGCCATGGCCAGCAGCAGAAAGGCCGTACCGGCGATCTGAAAGAAGGCGCCCAGCGCGATCCAGCCCAGGTAGGCGGCACTGAAATGCGGCAGGGCCGGCGGCTGGTCGGGCCAGCAGTACAGCAGCGCCAGCCACAGGCCGGCAAACGGCAGGCCGTAGAGAAACCGCACCAGCGTCGCGGGCAGCGTGCCCAGCTCGGCGGTCAACGTGCGCTGTGCGGTGTTGCGCGCGGTCTGGGCCAGGGTGGCGAACAGCACCACCGGCACCCAGAGCCAGGCGGGCGCTTCAAGAGACAAAGACATGGGAGGACGGCATGACGCAGGCCCCGCAGCATAGCCAGCGCCCCGACCGCGCGCGCCGCCGATTGGCGAGGGCCACCGCAATGCTTGGCGATGGCGGCCCGGCTATGGACATGGCTCGGGAGCGCCGGCGCCTCGCCGGCATTCACGGTCAAATGCCGGCGAGACGCCGGCGCTCCTAGATATTAAACGGCTGTATCGCTTATGCAGCAAGCGTCATAAGCTATCAAAACAGAAGTTCCATCAACCCCGCGGCGCCACCGGGTAGCTGCCCGGCACGAGGATGGAGCGGTCCACGTTCTGCAGATTGGTATGGCCACAGAAGGCCATGCTCACGTCCAGCTCCTTGTGGATGATTTGCAGGGCCTTGGTCACGCCGGCCTCGCCAAAGGCGCCCAGGCCGTAGACCATGGCGCGGCCGATCATGGTGCCCTTCGCTCCAAGCGCCCAGGCGCGCAGCACGTCCTGGCCGCTACGGATGCCGCCGTCCATCCACACTTCGAGCCTGTCGCCCACGGCGTCCACAATCGCCGGCAGCGCGGCGATGGACGAGGGCGCGCCGTCGAGCTGGCGCCCGCCGTGGTTGCTGACGACGATGGCGTCGGCGCCGTTATTGGCGGCCAGCAGCGCGTCTTCCACCTCCATGATGCCTTTCAGGATCAGCTTGCCGCCCCACTGCTGTTTGACCCAGCGCACGTCCTCCCACGACAGGCGCGGGTCGAACTGCTCATTCGTCCAGGCGGCCAGCGAGTTCATGTCCGACACGCCCTTCACATGCCCCACCAGGTTGCGGAAGGTGTGGCGGCGCGTGCCGGCCATGCCAAGGCACCAGCGCGGCTTGGTCATCAGGTTGATGATGTTCTTGAGGGTGGGGCGCGGCGGCGCGCTCAATCCGTTCTTGATGTCCTTGTGACGCTGGCCTATCACCTGCAGGTCGAGCGTGAGCACCAGGGCGCTGCACTTGGCGTCTTTGGCGCGCTGGATCATGCGCGCCATGGCGTCGCGGTCGCGCATCATGTAGAGCTGGAACCAGAACGGCGCGCTGGTGTGCTCGGCAATGTCCTCGATCGAGCAGATGCTCATGGTCGACAGGGTGAACGGTATGCCGAACTTCTCGGCCGCGCGCGCGGCGTGGATCTCGCCGTCGGCGTGCTGCATGCCGGTCAGGCCCACGGGGGCGATGCACACCGGCATGCTGGTCTGCTGGCCGACCATGGTGGTGGCGGTGCTGCGCCCTTCCATGTTGACGGCCACGCGCTGGCGGAACTGGATGGCGTGGAAGTCGCTTTCGTTGGCGCGGTAAGTGCCCTCGGTCCACGAGCCGGAGTCGGCGTAGTCGTAGAACATGCGCGGCACGCGGCATTCTGCGACCTGGCGCAGGTCTTCGATGCAGGTCATTTTGGAAAGATCGGCCATGGCAGGAGGGGGTAACAACAACAAGCGCGCATCGTAGCCCTGGCGGCCCCGGCCGTGGTTGAAGGCTTTTGCCCCGGCTGTGAAAATTTTGCAGCCGCACTACCATGGCCCCCATGATCACCCTCTACACCGCCGCCACGCCCAACGGGCACAAGGTCTCGATCGCGCTGGAAGAACTGGGCCTGCCCTACCGCCTGCAGGTGCTGGATTTATCCGCCGGCGAGCAAAAGCGCCCAGAGTTTCTGGCCATCAACCCCAACGGCCGCATCCCGGCCATCGTCGACCACGATGCCGGCGACTTTGCCGTGTTCGAGTCCGGCGCCATCCTGGTCTACCTGGCCGAGAAGACCGGCCGCCTCATGCCGCAGGACGCGCCGGGCCGCTCGCGCGTGCTGCAGTGGCTGATGTTCCAGATGGGCGGCGTCGGCCCCATGATGGGTCAGGCGAATGTGTTCTACCGCTACTTCCCCGAGAAGATACAGCCGGCCATAGACCGCTACCAGGCCGAGGGCCGGCGCCTGTTCGAGGTGCTCGACGGCCACCTGGCGCAGCACGAATGGCTGGCCGGCGACTACTCGATTGCCGACATCGCCAACTGGGCCTGGGTGCGCACGCACCGCTGGTCGGGCATCTCCATCGACGGGCTTGATCATCTGCGCCGCTGGCGCGATGCCATCCGCGCACGCCCTGCCGTGCAGCGCGGCCTGCTGCAGCCGCCGGCCAAGATGGACCTGGAGCGCGACGGCGAGGCCGGCGCCCAGGCCTTTGCCGCGCAGGCACGCACCATGGTCATCACCGGCCAGCAGGAGAAGCCATGAAGCTCTACACCGCCCAGCGCGCGCCCAATCCGCGTCGCGTGCTGATGTTCATCCACGAGAAGGCCATCACCGGCATCGAGCTGGTGCCCGTCGACCTGAACGCCGGCGAGCACAAGGGCGCGGCCTACCGCGCGCTGAATCCGGTCGCCACCGTGCCGACGCTGGAGCTGCCCGACGGCCGGTGCTTAAGCGAAACGCGCGCCATCTGCAGCTACCTGGAGGGCCTGCAGCCGGAACCCAACCTGATGGGCCGCGACTTTGCCGAGCGCGCCTTCATCGAAATGCACGACCGGCGTGTAGAGTGGTACTGGCTGCTACCGATTGCCAACTGCGTGCGCCACACCCACCCCGGCCTGGCAACGCTGGAGCGCCCGCAGTTCGCCGACTTTGGCCGGTCGCAGGGCGAGAAGGTGCGCGAGCGCGCGCGCTGGCTCGACGAGCAGCTGGCAGCGCAGCCCTGGATGGCCGGCGAGCGCTTCACGATTGCCGACATCACAGCCTTTTGCGC
>JAGPIX010000072.1 GCA_018054745.1 Alicycliphilus sp. | reverse complement strand
AGGCGCGCGACCGCGCCGTGGGCCTGTTTGGCACCATCTTTCCCATAGGGGCCATGATCGGCCCCATTTTTGGCGGCCTGTTCGTCACCTACGCCAGCTGGCGCGACGTGTTCTTCGTGAACGTGCCCATAGGCCTGGTCGTTGCCGTGCTGGCACTGCGCTACATACCGCGCGACCCGCCCCAAGGGCAGCAGCAGCGGCTGCGCATGGATGGCGCGGGCATGGCCCTGTTGGCCGTGACGCTGTTTGCCTGCATGCTGGTGGCCAGCTACCTGGGTGAGGCGCATGCGCCGGTCGGGCCGGCCCTGCTCGCCCTGCTGGCCGGTGTGGCCGGCGTCAGCGGCTGGCTGTTCCTGCGCCATGTGGCGCGCGCCGAGCCGCCCTTCATCAGCCCGCGGCTGATCCATGGGCCCGGCTTTGGCGTGGTGAACCTGGTGAACATGGTCTATGGCGGCATCAGCATAGGCGCCGTGGCATTGATCCCGCTGTACGCAAGCAACCGCTACGGCATGAATGCGCTGTATGCCGGCACGCTGCTCGTGGCCCAGGGCTGCGCTTCCATCGTGCTGTCGGTGCTGGCCACCATGGCGCTGCGGCGTACCGGCTATCGGCTGCCGCTGTACGTGGGCGGCGCCATCAGCGCCGTGGGCATGCTGCTGGTGGCACTGGCGCCACCGGCGGGCATGGCGCCGCATGCCTGGCTGACCGGTGCAGCCCTGGTGCTGGGCCTGGGCACGGGCGCGGTGAATCCGGCCAGCCGCAATGCCGGGCTGCAGCTGGCACCCCAGGAGTCGTCATCCATTGCCGGGCTGCGTTCGCTGTGCTTTCAGCTGGGCACCATCGCCGTGGTGTCGCTGGCCACGGCGGCCCTGGCGGGCGCCGCGGATGCGGGCATGCGCCAGGCCTGGGTGTATGCGGCCGTGGCCGCTCTGTTGTTGCTGGCGCTGCCCCTGGTTGCCCGCGTGCCGGAGCACCACGGCGCCTGGTAACCCCGGGTTCAGGCGTTGTGGCGCTTGACCCAGGCGACGTAGCTATCCATCCAAGCCTGCAAGAACGCCCTGCTGACCTCGCCAATGCTGCCGTCGGCATTGAACAAGGCGTCGCTGTTCTGGATGAAGGCCTCGGGCTGGGCCATGGTGGGCATGTTCAGGAACACCAGCACATTGCGCAAATGCTGCTGCGCCATGGCCGTGCCAATGGTGCCTATGGACACACCTATCACCCCGGCGGGCTTGTTGGCCCAGGCGCTGTGGCCGTAGGGGCGCGAGGCGTTGTCTATGGCGTTCTTGAGCACACCGGGGATGGAGCGGTTGTATTCGGCCGTGACGAACAACACCCCCTGGGACTCTGCCACCTCCTGCTTCAGGCGCAGTACCGGGGCTGGCTGGTGGCCGTCGTCGTCCTGGTTGTACAGCGGCAGGTCGTCGATGCGCGGGTAGTGGAACTCGAACTCGGGCGCGCCCAGGCGCGTGAGGGCGTGGGCCAGGCGGCGGTTGTGCGAATCCTTGCGCAGGCTGCCGACAATGACGGCAATGCGGTATTTGCTCATAAGAAATCTCCAGTCAGGGGGGTTATGACTGTGGGCAGCTTATGAGCCCGCCGCGTATTGCGCTGTCGGACAACAGGCCATCAACCAGCCATTACCAGCCGGCCAGCACCGAACCCTTGAACTGGGTGTCGATGAACTGGCGGATCTCCGGGCTGTGGTAGACCTTGACCAGCTGCGCCACCCAGGGCTTGTCCTTGTCGGCCGCGCGCACCACCAGCAGGTTCACATAGGGGCCGTCCGGGTTCTCCTGGGCGATGGCGTCGGTCTTGGGGTTCAGGCCGGCCGAGATCGCAAAGTTGGTGTTGATGGCCGAGGCGTCCAGGTCGTCGAGCGAGCGCGGCAGCTGGGCGGCGTCAAGCTCGATGAACTTGAGCTTCTTGGGGTTGCCCACCACGTCCAGCGGCGTGGCCTTCAGGCCCGCGCCGTCCTTGAGCTTGATCAGGCCCTGGGCCTGGAGCAGCAGCAGTACGCGGCCACCATTGGTAGGGTCGTTGGGAATGCCGAAGCGCGCGCCCTCCTTCAGATCGGCCAGTTTCTTGATCTTTTTGGAGTAAATGCCGATCGGGAAGTTGACCGTGTTCGCCGCCACGGCAAACGGGTAGCCGCGATCCTTGATCTGTGCGTCCAGATAGGGCTTGTGTTGATAGCTGTTGGCGTCCAGGTCGCCCGCGGCCAGGGCGGCGTTGGGCTGCACATAGTCGCTGAACTCCACCACCTGGATCTTCAGGCCCTGTTTGTCCGCCACCTTCTTCACCTGCTCAAAGATCTGCGCATGCGGGCCAGCCGTCACGCCAATCTTCAGCGGCTTGTCCTGTGCCATGGCGGCGCCGCCAAGGCCGGTGGCCAGCGCCAGGGCCAGGGTGGATTGAAGCAGGGAGCGTTTGGAAATCACGATGAAACCTTTCTTGTGCAATGGGCCGCCTATCGTAGACCTGTCGCAATACCGGCGAGGCCAGTAAGTTCCACAATCAGGGCATGCGTGCCGCCACCCACCCGATTGTCTTTCGCGACCGCCTGGACGCCGCCCGGCGCCTGGCCGAGCGGCTACAGGCCTATGCCGGCCAGAACCCCTTGGTGCTGGCCATTCCGCGCGGCGCCGTGCCCATGGCGCAATGCATCGCCCAGGCGCTGCAGGGCGATCTGGACCTGGTGCTGGTGCGCAAGCTGGGCGCGCCCTACCAGCCCGAATACGCCATCGGCTCGGTCGATGAGAGCGGCTGGACCTACCTGTCGCCGCACGCCGCAGCGACGGGCGCCGATGCGCATTACATCGCCACCGAAAAGCGCCGGCAGCTGCAGCTGATCCACCAGCGGCGCGCGCAGTACACGCCGATACGCCCGCCGCTGGAGGTGGCCAGGCGCATCGTCATCGTGGTGGACGACGGCCTGGCCACCGGGGCCACCATGGCCGCCGCGCTGCACAGCCTGCGCCAGCGCAAGCCTGCCCGGCTGATCTGCGCCGTGCCCGTGGCCTCGCACGAGGCGCTGGCCCTGGTGCGCCCGCTGGCCGACGAGGTGGCATGCCTGCAGGCGCCGCAAGACTTCGAGGCCGTGGGCCAGTACTACGAGGATTTCACCCAGGTGGAGGATGACGAGGTCATTCAGATACTAAGCAAATAGGCCTCCAGCGCTTATCTATAAAGCGTGAGCAGCTATCAAATCAGAAGTAGATATCAGCGGTGCGACATGCGCCGCACCACCCAGTCGCCCAGGCTCTGTATTGCCTGCACGAAGACGATCAGGATCACCACCACCGCCAGCATCACGTCGGGCAGAAAGCGCTGGTAGCCATAGCGGATGCCCAGGTCGCCCAGGCCGCCGCCGCCCACCGCGCCGGCCATGGCCGAATAGCCGGTCAGGCTGACGAAGCTGATGGTCAGCCCGGCGACGATGCCCGGCATGGCCTCGGGCAGCAGCACCTTCCAGACAATCTGGCCGGTGGTGGCGCCCATGGACTGGGCGGCCTCGACCAGGCCGCCGTCCACCTCGCGCAGCGCAGTCTCGACCAGGCGCGCGATGAAGGGCGCGGCCGCCAGCGTCAGCGGCACCACGGCCGCCCAGGTGCCGATCGACGTGCCCGTGACCAGGCGCGTGAACGGGATGATGGCCACCAGCAGGATGATGAAGGGCGTGGAGCGCACGGCATTCACGATGCCGCCAACTACGGTGTTAGCCGGAGCGTTCTGCAGGATGCCGCCCTTGTCGGTGAGGCGCAAAAACACCCCCAGCGGAATGCCCACCAGCGCGCCGAGGATGCCCGACGCGCCGACCATGATCACCGTCTCCCACAGCGAGGTGGCAAACAGCTCCAGCATCATTTCGGAAAAATTCTCGAACACCATCCGCTCCTTATGCGCTCACGTCCACGGTGCGCACCACCACCCCCTGGGCGCGCAGATAGTCGATGGCCGCGCCAATGCGCGCCATGGGGCCGCTGGCGTACACCGCCAGCGAGCCAAAGGTCTGCTCCTGAATCTCGTCGATCTGGCCGTGCAGGATGGACAGATCCAGCCCCAGCTCGCGGATCAGGTGCGACAGGATGGGCTCGTAGGCATGCTCGCCGGCGTACGACAGGCGCAGCAGCTGGCCGCTGGCCCCCGCCTCAAGCCGCGCCGCCAGGCTGCGCACGCGCGAGAGCACGCCGGCCGGCAGCTCCTGCGGCACGATCTCGTCGATCAGGCTCTTGGTGATGTCCTGCTGGGGCTTGGTGAACACATCGATCACCGGGCCCATCTCGACGATGCGGCCGGCTTCGATCACCGCCACGCGGTCGGCGATCTGCTTGATGACCTGCATCTGGTGCGTGATCAAGACCACGGTCACGCCCAGCTCGCGGTTCACCTGGCGCAGCAGGTCCAGGATGGAGCGCGTGGTTTCGGGGTCCAGCGCACTCGTGGCCTCGTCGGACAGCAGCACCTTCGGACTGCTGGCCAGCGCGCGCGCAATGCCCACGCGCTGCTTTTGCCCGCCTGAGATCTGCGCCGGGTAGCGGTCGGCCAGATGCGCCAGGCCCACCATGTCGAGCAGCGGATCGACACGCTTCTTGATCTTGTCCGGCGCCATGCCGGCCAGCTCCAGCGGCAGCGCGGCGTTGCCGTACACGGTGCGCGACGACAGCAGGTTGAAATGCTGGAACACCATGCCGATCTCGCGGCGCGCGGCGCGCAGCTCGGCGTCACTCAGTTGCGTCATGTCGCGCCCCGCCACCATGACCTGGCCGGCCGACGGGCGGTTCAGCAGATTGATGACGCGCACCAGCGAGCTCTTGCCCGCGCCCGAGCGCCCGATGATGCCGAACACCTCGCCCGGCGTGACATGCAGGTCGATGCCGCGCAGGGCCTCGACCGGGCCTTGTGGGCCCTGGTAAATCTGGGTGATACCCCGGAGATCGATCATGGAAAACGAGGAAAAATGCCGCGCAAGGCCATTCACATGCCTGCGCAACTATCAAAAAAATAGCGGCTTGCGCTGAATGGGCAAGCCGGACGGCGCTATTTTACGCCCAGTCGTGGAAACCGCGCCTCAGCGCCAGCCCAACAGCAGGATGGCGATGTTCACCGCCAGGCCCAGGCCCCAGACCAGGCTGCGCGCCATGGCCTTGTCGCTCACATACAGGGCGATATAGGCCAGGCGCAGGACGATGAAGGCGCAGGCCAGCAGATCCAGGCGCGCCTGCGGCGCACCCAGCTGGTGGGCGATGATGACCGCGCCGATGAAGAACGGCAGGCCTTCGAAGCCGTTGGCCTGGGCCGCATTGGCGCGGGCACGCCAGCCGCTTTGCGCCGCCAGCCAGGCGCGCGGGTCGCGGTTGCCGCCCCTGGGCATGGCCCCGGCCTTGGCCAG
Organism: Alicycliphilus sp.; assembly: GCA_018054745.1. Taxonomy (GTDB): domain Bacteria; phylum Pseudomonadota; class Gammaproteobacteria; order Burkholderiales; family Burkholderiaceae_C; genus Alicycliphilus; species Alicycliphilus limosus. The sequence continues at coordinate 9,839 of JAGPIX010000072.1, read as the reverse complement.
GAGGGCACAAAACATGGGCAGCAGCGCCGCCACCAGCACGCAGCCGTACGCCAGGGTGAAAGAGGTGTTGGACATTGGGGCCTCGGTTGTGCGTTGTGCGTTGTGCGTTTATGTCACCGCCGATCCGCCAGCGCATGGGCAATGGTGCCCAAATCCACGTATTCGAGCTCGCTGCCCACCGGCACGCCGCGCGCCAGGCGCGTGACATGCATGCCGCGGCGCCTGAGCGCCTCGGCAATGGCGTGGGCCGTGGCCTCGCCCTCGGCGGTGAAGCTGGTGGCCAGGATCACCTCCTGCACCACGCCGTCGCCGGCGCGCTCGAGCAGCTTTTGCACGCCAATGTCGCGCGGCCCCACGCCGTCCAGCGGTGACAGCCGCCCCATGAGCACGAAGTACAGGCCACGAAAGGCGGCAGTGCGCTCCATGGCCGCCTGGTCGGCGGGCGTCTCCACCACGCACAGGCGGCTGGCGTCGCGCGTCGCGTCCATGCAGGTGGCGCAGACCTCGCCCTCGGTGAAGGTGTAGCAGCGCTGGCAATGGCGCACCTGCGCGCAGGCCTGCGCCAGCGCCTGCGACAGCTGCTGCGCCGCTGGGCGGTCATGCTGCAGCAGATGAAAGGCGATGCGCTGCGCCGACTTGATGCCCACGCCCGGCAGGCGCCGCAGCGCCTGGATCAGTGCGTCGAGGGAATTGGTATCGGACATGGGGCGGTGCGCCCAGGCACCGTCAGAAGGGGAACTTCATGCCGCCGGGCAGGCCTGGCATGCCGGCGGTGATCTTGCCCATCTTTTCCTGGCTGGTTTCCTCGGCCTTGCGCACGGCGGCGTTGAAGGCGGCAGCCACCAGGTCTTCGAGCATGTCCTTGTCCTCGGCCAGCAGGCTGGGGTCTATGGTCACGCGCTTGACGTCGTGCTTGCAGGTCATCAAGACCTTGACCAGTCCGGCGCCGGATTCGCCCTCGACCTCGACGCTGGCCAATTCGTCCTGGGCCTTCTTCAGGTTGTCCTGCATGGCCTGGGCTTGTTTCATCAGGCCGGCGAGCTGTCCCTTGTTGAACATGGAAATTTCCTTCGTTGATTAAAAAAAGTAAGAGCGTGTCACGCAGGCTTGATGCTGCCTGGCACGATTTTCGCGCCGAAGTCGCGCACCAGCTGCTGCACATAGGGGTCGTTGTGGACGATGTCCTCGGCCGCGCGCTGGCGTGCGCTGGCGGCCTGGGCGTTGCGGCGCGCGGGGCTGTCGCTGACCACGCCCAGCTCCACGCTGATCTGGCGCGCATGGCCCGCGGCCTCCAGCGCCGCGCGCAGGCGTTCGCGCGCCTGGGGCTGGTTCAGTGATTCGCGCTCAACGCGCAGCAGCCAGTGGCCCTCGTCGCGCGCCATCAGCTGCGACTGCAGCGCCAGCTCGCGCACCAGGGCGGTGATGGCGTCTTGCGCGATGAGCTGCTGCACGGTGGCATGCCAGACATCACCCTCCTCGGTGGTCACCAGCGGCGGCGCTGCCGCACCGGCCTGCCCCACGGCCTGCAGGCGCGGCCCGGGCTCAGGTGCGGAGCGCACCGGTATTGCTATTGTTTCAGAAGCTGTTTGCGCTTGATTGGCGGGCGCTGGATGCTGTTTTTGCCTTAAATCCTCAGGGCTGCGCACGGGTAGGCGCACCGTGGGCGCGGCAGCCGGGCCCGGCAGCGCCGCAGGCACGGCGTTGGGCGCCGCCGCATCCTGCAGCATGGCCTCGGTCACCGCGCGGTTCACATCATCGGGCGTGGCCGGCTCGGGTGCGGCGGGTGCAGCCAGTGGGGCTGGCGGCTGCGGTTCACGCGCCACATGGATGGGCGGCTGCACTGCGAGCGGTGCAACGGGCGGATCAGCTGCGACGGCAACCGGTGCTGGCGCGGCGGGTTCAGGCCGCGTCAGAGTTTTTTTTTCCGCCGTGGCGCCAGCGGCACCGGCGGGCTTGAAGGCCAGCAGGCGCAGCAGCACCATGGTCAGGGCGGCGTACTCATCGGGTGCCAGGCCCAGCTCGGTACGGCCATGCAGGCAGATGCTGTAGAGCAGCTGCGTTTCGTCGGGCGGCAGGGCGGCGGCCAGGCGGGCCATCTCTGCCGCCTCGGGGTCGCTGGCGTCCACGGCGGCTGCCATCTGCGGCACCGCCTGCAGCACGGCCATGCGCTGCAGCACGGCAGCCATTTCCTCCAGCGTGCTGGCGGCCGACAGGCCGTTGACGCGCAGGGCGTCGGCCGTCTCCACCACGGTGCGGCCGTCGCCAGCGGCCAGCGCCTCGATCAGGCGGAACACATGGCTGCGGTCCACGCTGCCCAGCATCAGGCGCACGCTGGCCTCCTGCAGCTGGCCGCTGCCGAAGGCGATGGCCTGGTCGGTCAAACTCAGCGCATCGCGCATGGAGCCGCGCGCCGCACGCGAGAGCAGGCGCAGCGCCTGGGGCTCGGCGGCCACCTGTTCGGCCGCCAGCACGCGCGTCAAATGCTCCAGCACCGTCTCGGGCGCCATCGGCCGCAGGTTGAACTGCAGGCAGCGCGAGAGCACCGTCACCGGCACCTTCTGCGGGTCGGTCGTGGCCAGCACGAATTTCAGGTACTCGGGCGGCTCCTCCAGCGTCTTCAACATGGCGTTGAAGGCGGTGTTGGTCAGCATGTGCACCTCGTCGATCATGAAGACCTTGAAACGCCCCTGCACCGGCTTGTAGACGGCCTGCTCCAAAAGGCCCTGCACCTCGTCCACGCCGCGGTTGGATGCCGCGTCCAGCTCGGTGTAGTCGGGAAAGCGCCCGCTGTCGATGTCCTGGCAGGCCGGGCACACGCCGCAGGGCTGGGCCGTGATGCCGCCCTGGCCGTCCGGCCCCTGGCAGTTGAGCGACTTGGCCAGGATGCGCGAGACCGTGGTCTTGCCCACGCCGCGCGTGCCGGTGAACAGATAGGCATGGTGCAGCCGCTGCTGCGTGAGCGCATTCGTCAGGGCTTGCACCACATGCTCCTGCCCGACCATCTCCGAGAAGGTCTTGGGGCGGTATTTGCGGGCGAGCACGAGATAGGACATGGGGGGTGATTCTATGTGGCCCGCCGCCGCCCTTTGGCGAGCCCGAAACGCCCCCCGGTTCCGCGTACAATTGCCGCTGACGGGCCTCCCCGCATGGTGAAGCGGCCAACCGGGTCAGGTGGGGAACCAAGCAGCCCTAACTGTGGAGCCAGTGCCGGGGGTAAGGCTCGTCAACTTCTCTTCCCCCTCCCCCTCTTTTTCTCTTCCTGTGCCAGACGCCCACCGGGCCCGGCATGGGCTGCGTGCGTGTCAGCCCTGTCCCACAGGGGCTTGGGGCCTTGGCTGGCGGGGGGCGCACCCCGGTGATTCATACTGATCCCAGGCTTTGTCCTCCAGGGTGTCGTCATGAATGCACTCATGTTTGCACCATTTGCCCGCAGATCGGCCTTGGGCCGGCGCCCATGGCTTTGCGGCGCCTTGCCCCTTGTGGTCTGGGTCGGGGCTGCGGTGGCGCAGGTGGCCGACCCGCTGACCAGCGCGGCATCGCCCCCCATCACGCTGCGTGGCCACAGCTACCCCGACTTTGGCGCCCTGTACCCGTCCGATGCACTGCGCCAGCCGGGAGCCATGTCGCCGCAGGCCATTCACTACACCGATATCACCGGCTGGCTCACACCACGCCAGGCGTCCAGCCTGGGACTGACATTGGGCGTGGTGTCGTATGCCAGGGGCGTGGAACTGAGCCCGCAAGCCTTTGACCTGGGCGTGCGCTGGCGCTCACAGCTCGATCGCAGGGTGCAACTGGACATACATGCCTGGGCCCGCACATCGCAACTGCATGCCATGCCCAATGCCATGGGCATGATCTGGCACCAGGATCAACCGACCTTCGGCACCCGGGTGGAGGTGCAGTGGTCCAGCTCGCGCACGCGCGGCCTGGTGCCGGAGTTTGGCGCCGTGGGCCTGCAGCTGGAGGGCAACTCGCGCCTGCTGCTGCGTGCCAGGCGCGGCGGGCCCATGCTGTACTACCGCACCAAGTTCTGATCCGCCGGCACCGGGCTCGCCAGCCAGTGGACCGCCCCCGCGCCTGCCACGCGCCCGGTGGCGCAGCAGGCCGTGAGCAGGTAACCGCCCGTGGGAGCCTCCCAGTCCAGCATCTCGCCGGCGCAGAACACGCCGGGCATGGCCCGCAGCATGAGATGCGCATCCAGCGCCTCGAAGGACACGCCGCCGGCGGTGCTGATCGCCTCCTGCACCGGGCGCATGGCCAGCACGGTGATGGGCAGCCGTTTGATGGCCTGTGCCAGCAGCTGCGCATCCTGCATGCCGACCTTGCCCAGCTGTTCGTAGAGGATGGCGGCCTTGATGCCATCGAGCCCCAGCCGTCCCTTGAGGTGGCTTGTCAGGCTGCGCGCACCACGCGGATGGCGCACCTCGGCCAGCACCCGTTCGGGGCTGTGGTCGGGCAGCAGGTCCAGATGGAAGGTGGCGTGGCCGTGGGCCGTGATTTCATCGCGCAGCAGGCCGGAGGCGGCATAGACCAGGCTGCCCTCCACCCCCGTGGCGGTGGCGACGAACTCGCCGCGCCGCGCAAACTGACGGCCCTGGCTGTCGGTGAAGGCAATGGCCACCGACTTGAACGGCTGGCCCGCAAAGCGCTCGGCAAAAAACGGTGTCCAGCCCACGGCGGATGCCTGGCCGCGCCCCAGCAGCTCGCGAAAGAACTCGCGCCGCGAAATGTCAAAAAGGTGGCCCACGGGCGCGTCCACGCGCGGCACGTCAAAGCCGCAGTTGGCCGGCTGCAATGGCGCAATCTGCACCCCCCTGGCCGCCAGCAGCGGCACCCAGGCAGCGTCGGAGCCCAGACGCGGCCAGCTGGCGCCTCCCAGCGCCAGCACCGTGGCGCGCGCGGCCACGCGCTGCTGCCCGGCGGCGCTGGCAAAGCACAAGGCGCCGTCGGCATCCCAACCCAGCCAGCGGTGGCGCATGTGCAGCACCACGCCAGCTGCACGCAGCCGCGCCAGCCAGGCGCGGAGCAGCGGCGCGGCCTTCATGTCGGTGGGAAAGACGCGCCCCGAGGTGCCGACAAACGTATCGACGCCCAAGCCCTGCGCCCAGGCGCGCAGCTGCTCGGCGCCAAAGACGCTCAGCAGCGGCTCGATCTGTGCGCGGCGCTCGCCGAAGCGCGACACAAAGGCCTCGAAGGGCTCGGAGTGGGTCAGATTCAGCCCGCCCTTGCCGGCCAGCAAAAACTTGCGCCCGACAGAGGGCATGGCGTCGAACACATGCACAGAATGGCCCGCCTGGGCCAGTATTTCGGCAGCCATCAACCCGGCCGGGCCGCCGCCGATGATGGCGGCGTCGCACGCGAGGGGCGCGCTGGAAGAATCGTTCACATAAGACATGCGCCGATCATCCCACCTTGCGGCCCTGCATCCACGCAGTCGGCCGCACCGCCCGCAGCTCTTCAGCTACGCGGCAGCCACCACACCACAAAAGCAGCCACCGCCGCTGGCACGGCAAAGACGATGAGCAAAATGGGCGCCTCCTCGCGCACGCTGTAACCCGCGTGCTGCACGCCCACCCACATGTTCACCGCCGCCACCAGCAGCCAGGCCGGCACAAACCACTTGGCCGCCAGCGCCATGCCAGCGCTGCTGGCGCCCCACAGCCAGCCAAACAGCACGAACAGGCCCAGCAGCACCAGGCCGCCGGCCATCACAAGCGCTACATGCATGGCTTCCCCCCGTTACTTGGTGGTATAGCCGCCGTTGATCAGAATCGTCTGGCCCGTGATCCACCAGCCATCGCTGACCAGGTGGCGGATGAAGGGCACCACGTCTTCGATGTCGGTCAGGCCGGTCTTGCTGAAGGGCGATAGCGCGGCGGCACTCTTGTGGTAGGCCTGGGCGTCGGCGCTTTCCTGGCCGTAGAAGAAGGGCGTGTCCATGGGGCCGGGGCCCACGGCCGTGACCGAGATGCCGCGTGCGCCCAACTCCTTGGCAGCCGCGCGCGTGAAATGCTCCACCGGCGCCTTGGTGCCCGCGTAGGACGCATAGAACGGCGTGAATGCGCCCAGCAGCGAGCTCACCAGGGTGCAAATCTTGCCGTTGTCGTTGACATGCTTGCCCGCTTCTTTGAGGAAGAAAAAGGCCGACTTGGCGTTGACCGCACTCATCTCGTCGTACTCGGCCTCGGAGATGTCGGCAATCGCCTTCTTGAGCACCTTGCCCACGGTGTTGATGGCAATGTCCGGGCGGCCGACGGCGGCCACGGCGTCGGCAAACAGCTTTTCCATGGCGGCGGCGCTGGTCAGGTCGGCCTGCAGGGCCACGGCCCGTGCACCGGCCTTTTGCACCGCCGCCACGGTGGCGTCGGCGTCGGCCTTGCTGGCGGCACTGTTGTAGTGAATGGCCACGGCCTTGGCGCCATGCGCCGCCAGGTCACGCGCCAGCAGGCCACCGAGGTTTTTGGCGCCACCGGCGATCAGAACGACTTTGCCTTGGATGCTGTGTGTGGACATGGATGGCTCCTTGTGGGTAAAAGCGCCACTTTATTGATAAGCAAAACACAAATAAATGCTGAAAAATAGATGCTCCATCCATAAATCACTACCAATCACCCTCCATGGATCGCATTGACCAGCTGCGCATCTTCATCCGCGTAGCGCACAGCGGCAGCTTTACCCTGGCGGCCGACCAGCTGGGCCTGCCGCGCCCCACCGTGTCGCTGGCGCTGCAGCAGCTGGAAGCGCGCCTGGGCGCCCGCCTGCTGCACCGCACCACGCGCCGCGTCAGCCTGACGCCCGACGGCGCAGCCCTGCTGGAGCGCGCGCCCTCGCTGGTGGCCGATGTGGAGGAGCTGGAGCAGCAGTTTCGCCCCGACGCCGGGCCGCTGGCCGGGCGCATCCGCGTGGACATGCCCAGCCGCATCGCCCGCCGCCTGGTGGCGCCGGCGCTGCCCGCATGGCTGGCCCTGCACCCCGGCCTGCAGATCGAGCTGGGCAGCAGCGACCGCAGCATCGACCTGGTGCAAGAAGGCGTGGACTGCGCGCTGCGCGTGGGCACGCCGGCCAGCAGCAGCCTGGTGGCCCGGCCCGTGGGGCGGGTGCGGCTGATCCACTGCGCCAGCCCGGCCTATCTGGCGCGCTACGGGGTACCGCACAGCCCGCTGGACCTGCCGCGGCACCAGGCCGTGCACTACGCCGCGCCCGGCAGCGGCCGCGCCGCGCCCTGGGAATGGGAGGAGCAAGGCCGCATCCAACAATGCCCCATGGACGGCAGCGTGACCGTGAACAACGCCGAGACCTATATCGCCTGCTGCCTGGCCGGGCTGGGGCTGATCCAGATTCCGGCCTTCGACGTGCGCGAGCACCTGGCCGCCGGCGAGCTGGTCGAGCTGCTGCAGGACTGGCCCGCGCCCGCCATGCCCATGCACCTGGTCTACCCGCACCGGCGCCAGCTGTCGCAGCGGCTGCAGGCCTTCAGTCAATGGCTGCTACCCCTGCTGCAGCAGGCCTGTTGCGAGGATGGCGAGCCGCCTCGCCCCTGACGAAGCTCTCGGCTCAATCAGCCGCCAGTACCACCACCCTGCCCTCGCCCGTCAGGAACGCCGCGCCCACGGCCTCGCCGGGCTGCTGCTGCTGGACCGCCTGGCGGTAGCGTTGCAGCTGCTCCATCAGCGCCGGTTGGCGCGCGGGGTCGGCGGCGCTCTTGTAGTCCAGCACCCACCAGCGCGCGTCGGCGCGGGCCTGGCGCAGGCGCACCAGGCGGTCGATGCGCAGGCTTTGGCCCTGGTGCTGCAGCGGCGCTTCGTTGACCGCCATGTCCAAGGCATCGTCGTCCCAGGCCCAGGCGCCGTCACCGTTCAAGATGGTCTGCGCCATGGCGGCGGCGGCCTGGGCGGCGCTGGCCGGCAGAGAAAATTCACGCGCCAGGCGCGCCAGGCGGCGCGCGTCCCAGCCGCTGCTGCGGGCCTGCGCCAACGGGACGCCGGCCCCGCCCACCTGCTCGAGCAGCGCGTGCATGGCCTGGCCCTGGCGGGCGCTCAGGCTGTCCGGGTCTGCTGCCGTCGCCGGGCTGGGCTGGGCGCCCTCACACTCTGCCATAGGGGGTAGCGCCGGCAGCTCCAGCAGGGTGAAGGCGGCGTCCGCGCTGGCAGCGGCGACGGCGTCCTGCGGTTGCACGTCTTGCTGCATCAAGGGCGCCAGGCGCTCCCACCAGCTGCCGGGGTTGGCGTTTTTCGATTGCACGCAGGACAGCACCAGGCATTGCTTGGCGCGTGTGATGGCGACGTACAAGGTGTTCAAAAACTCACGCTGGCGCTCGGCCTTCTCGTGCGCCATGGCGGCCTCTGCGCTGGGTGGCGGGCTGGATTCGCGCGCCAGAAATATGAAGCGCCGCGGCAGCGCCTGCTCGCCCGGCCAGTCCACCAACACGGCCATGGTCTCGGCTTTTTTTGGTTGGGCGTCGGTGTCGAGCAGCAGCACGCTGTGGGCCTCCAGCCCCTTGGCGCCGTGCACGGTGAGCAGGCGCACCGCCCCCGCGTCGGCGCGCGCCGGGGCCGGGATGCCGCCCTTCTTGAGCGCGCGCACCAGGGCGTAGGGCGTCAGATAGCGCCCGCCGTCCTGCGCCAGCGCCGCGCCCAAGAGCGCGCGCAGATTGGCCAGCACCCCGGCACGCTCGGGCGCGGGGGCGCTGGCGGCAAAGCGCGCCAGCACGTCGCCATGCCGGTAGATGGCCTGCAGCGCGTCGTGCGGTGGCAGCGTGGCGACCCAGTCGCGGTATTGAATCAAACTGGCCGCCAGCGCTCTTGTATCAAGCGTAAACAGCTCTTGTTGTAGTAGCAAATCGAACCAGCTCGATTGCCGGTGCTTCTCCTGGCGGCGCAGCAGCGCCAGCTGGGTGAGCAGCGCGTCATCACAACCAAACAGCGGCGACTTGAGTGCGCGCGCCAGCGACAGGTCGTGCGCGGGCGAGACCAGCACGTCGAGCAGGGCCACCATGTCCTGCACCTCGGGCGCCGCGGCCAGGTCGGCCTTTTCCGGCTGCACGCAAGGGATGTGCAGGGCGCGCAAGGCCTCCTCCATGCGCGCCAGGCGCTCGCGCTGGCGCGCCAGCACCATGATCTCGCCCGGCGGCGTGCCGGATGCGATCTGCTCCGCCACCCAGCGCGCGGCCTGGGCGCTTTCCTGCATGCGCAGGGTTTCCTCGGCCTCGTGGCGCGGCTCGGTCAGGCTGTCGCGCCAGGGCAGGCCCTCCCCGGCATCACCTTCATCATCCTGCGCCGCGTCCATCTTGGTGATGGGCGGCAGGCGCAGCAGCAGCCCCGCTTGTTGCGATTCGGTGGTGTGCTCGCGAAAACCGCTGTATTCCTGCTGGCCCTGCGCCGCCTGCATGGCGCTGTTGACGGTGGTGATCACGCCCAGCGCGTTGCGCCGCGTGTGGTCGCAGGCCAGCAGGTCGCCGCCAAAGGCATCGCGCACAAAGGCCTGCGCGGCCTGAAACACCTGGGGCTCGGCGCGGCGAAAGCGGTAAATGCTCTGCTTGGGGTCGCCCACGATGAACAGGCTGGGCGGCTGCTGCCCGCCACCCGCGCCGGCGTAACCCGACAGCCAGGCGTGCAGCGCCTGCCACTGCAGCGGGTTGGTGTCCTGAAACTCGTCGATCAGCAGATGCCGCACGCGCGCATCCAACCTCTCTTGCACCCAGCCCGAGAGGATGGGGTCGGACAGCAGCGTGAGCGCCGTGCGCTCCACGTCGTTCATGTCCACCCAGCCGCGCTCGCGCTTGAGTTGCGCAAAGCAGGCGATCAGGCAGCGCGACAGGCGCGCCATGCGGCCCTGGT
>JAGPIX010000181.1 GCA_018054745.1 Alicycliphilus sp. | reverse complement strand
GACCATTGGTGGATCTTGTGCGTGATGGCGGTGTTCTCGTGGCCGTGGCGCACCATGTCCATGACGCGGTGCTCCAGCCCCTTGATCTTCTCGCGCAGCATCTCGGCCTGGCGCTCGTGCAGGCTCACGGCGCGCTGGCCATGCGGGCTGGAGATGGTGACGGCCGACAGCAGCTCGGCGTGGCGCTCGAAAAAACCCGGCGTGTTGACCAGGAAATCGGCAATGTCGTCTTCGGTGATGGGGGTGACGGAAGAATGGTTCATGGTAGGTCTGGAATGGCTATCTGGCCTTCAAAAACAGTCACGGCGGGGCCGGTCATCAGCACCGGGTCTTGCACGCCGCCGGCCCAGGCAATGCTCAAGAGGCCGCCGCGTGTGTGCACGTCAACGCGTCCGTCCAGCAGGCCCAGGCCAATGCCGGCCACCACCGCAGCGCAGGCGCCGGTGCCGCAGGCCAGGGTCTCGCCGGCGCCGCGCTCGTACACGCGCAGGCGCACCTCGGCGCGGCTGATGATCTGCAAGTAACCCGCGTTCACGCGCTGCGCAAAGCGCGGGTGGTTTTCGATCAGCGGGCCGGTCTGGGCCACAGGGGCGGTGTCCACGTCATCCACCAGCTGCACGGCATGCGGGTTGCCCATGGATATCGGCACTATAAAAACAGTAGCTTCATGCGCTTGACCATCAAACGTCAGAGGCCATTTTTGTGTGAAACCCTGGCTCACGGGCTGCAGACCGGTGGCATCGAAAGGCACCCGCTCCGGCTCCAGCACCGGGCGCCCCATGTCCACTGTCACGCGGCCGTCGGCCTCCAGCCTGGGGGCGATGACGCCGGCCATGGTCTGCACGCGGATCTCGTCCTTGTGGGTCAACCCCTTGTCGCGCACAAAGCGCGCAAAGCAGCGCGCACCGTTGCCGCACTGCTCCACCTGGCCGCCGTCGGCGTTGTGGATCAGGTATTCAAAATCGATGCCCTGGGCGGGCGAGGGGCGCACGCTGAGGATCTGGTCGGCGCCCACGCCGAAATGGCGGTCCGCCAGAAAGCGGTATTGCGCGCGCGTCAGACCCAGGATTTCCTGCGTCTCGTCGAGCACCACAAAGTCGTTGCCCGCGCCTTGCATCTTGGTAAAGCGGATGTGCATGGGGCGCGATTATCCGCGCCGCATCGGCGCGATCACCCTGGCTTGCCCATAATGCGCCGATGCCACGCCTCAGCCAACAACTCCACCCCCACCGTGAACCCGTCACGCCCCTGAATGCCGCCACCGTGCTGCTGCTGCGCGATGCCCCCGTCGCCGGCGGCACGGTGCTGGAGGTCTTGATGACGCGCCGATCGGACAAGGCCAGCTTTGTCCCCGGCGCCTATGTCTTTCCCGGCGGCGGCATCGAGGCCCAGGACGGCGACGGCGCCAGCCACGCGCTGGCCGACCGCCGCCCCACGCAGACCGACGCGCGCCTGACCGACGCCATGGCCGCCATCCGCGAGAGCTTTGAAGAGCTGGGCGTGCTGCTGGCGCGCCGCGCCGATGGCAGCTGGGCCGACGCCGCCGACATTGCCGCCATTGCGCGCAAGCTGCCGCCGGAGACGACGTTTGCCGCCGCATGCGCCGCGCGCGGCCTGCGCCTGGCGGCCGACAAGGTCTACCAGCTGGCGCATTGGACTGCCGACCGCAATTTACCGAAGCGCTTCGCCGTGCCCTTTCTGGTGGCGCGCATGCCCGAAGGGCAGGAGCCGGTGGCCGACGAGTCCGAGCAGTTCGAGCCCGTCTGGGTGCGCCCAGCAGACGCCCTGGCGCGGCACGAGGCCGGGCAGTTCTTCATGATCTTCCCGACCATACGCACGCTGCAGCGCCTGGCGCAGTTTGCCGACGTGGATGCCGTGCTGGCCGCCGTCGCCGGCGAGCAGCCACTGTGGGCCAGCAGCCCGCGCTCGGGCCTGCTGGCGGGCAAGGAGGCGCGCTTCATGGAGCATGAGGCGCCCTATGGCGAGCTGGCCCTGGTCACACCCAACGGCCGCGGCGAGCATGTGCTGGACTGGCAGAGCGAAACCCCGGTGCCGCTCCTGAAAAACCTGCAGCGCCTGACCGCCGCCAACCCCGGCGTGATGACCGGCCCGGGCACCAACAGCTACCTGGTGGGCGACCCCGGCACGGGCTACATCGCCATCGACCCCGGCCCGGCCGACAAGGCGCATCTGGAGCGGCTGTGGCGCGCCGCGGGCGGCGACATTCGCATGATCGTCTGCACGCATTCGCACCCCGACCATTCCCCGGGCGCCGCGCCGCTGCAAACCATGGTGGCGGCCGCCGGGCGCCCGCAGCCGCCCGTGCTGGGCCTGCCGTCAGCCCCCACGGCGCGCGCCGCCAGCCAGTTCACGCCCGACCGTTCACTACAAAATGATGAGCTGCTCACGCTTGAAGGACAAGGGCCAGAAGGCAAAATTACCCATACCCTGCAGGTGGTGCACACGCCCGGCCACGCGGCCAACCACCTGTGCCTGCTGCTGGTCGAGGACGGCCTGCTGTTCTCGGGCGACCACATCCTCAACGGCAGCACCACGGTCATAGACCCGCCGGACGGCAACATGGCCGACTACCTGGATTCGCTCGACCGCCTGGATGCGCTGTGCGCCGAGCATGACGTGGACTTCATCGCCCCGGCCCACGGCTATGTGCTGGGCGAGGCGCGCGCCGCCATCGCCCGCCTGAAGGCCCACCGCCTGGCGCGCGAGGCCAAGGTGCTGGCCGCCATGCAGGCCCAGCCCGATGGCAGCATGGAAGACTGGGTGCGCCTGGCCTACGACGACGTGCCCGAGCGCATGTGGCCGGTGGCGCAGCGCTCGCTGCTGGCGCATGTGGAGCGCATACGCATGCTCGAACCCGGCAATGACTGAGCACATTCGTCTTGCCAAGCGCGTGGCCGAGCAGCTGCATTGCTCGCGCGGCACGGCGGAGCAGTACATCGAAGGCGGCTTTGTCAGCGTCGGCGGCCAGGTCGTGGAGGCCCCTGGCGCCCGCGTGCGCCCGGATCAGGACGTCGCCGTGGCGCCCGATGCCAGCCCGCTGGCACTGACACCCGTCACGCTGCTGCTGCACAAGCCGCCGGGCTTCGAGGCCGGCCTGGGCGGCGGCGCTGGCCCGCAGGGCAGTCGCAGCCAGGGCGCGCCACAGGCCGCCACGCTGCTGAACACCGCATCACACCTGCCAGAGGATGCATCGGGCATCCGCGTGCTGCAGCGCCACTTCAAACAGCTGGAATGCTTCACGCCCCTGCCCACCGAGGCCAGCGGGCTGGTGGTCTACACGCAGGACCGGCGCATCGCGCGCAAGCTGCACGAGGACATCGAGACGCTGGAGCAGGAATGCATTGTCGAGGTGGCGGGCCAGATCGCCGAGGGCGGGCTGCCCCTGCTGTGCCATGGCCTGTCCTTCAACGGCCGGCCGCTGCCGCCCATCAAGGTCAGCTGGCAGAACGAGAACCGGCTGCGCTTTGCCCTGAAGGGCATACGCCCGGGGCAAGTGCCGTCCATGTGCGAGGCCGTCGGCCTGCGCGTCGTGGCCCTCAAGCGCATACGCATAGGCCGCCTGCCGCTGGCCAAGCTGCCCGAGGGGCAGTGGCGCTACCTGCAGCCCTGGGAGCGGTTTTAGTCCAGTCTCAACGCGCGCTGGGCGCCGCCCCGCTCCAGCGCTTGAACGCCTGCGAGAACGAGGACAGGTCGGCAAACCCCAACTCGGCGGCGATCTCGGTCAGGCTCAGGTGCCCGGCCTCCAGCAGCGCCTGCGCGCGGGCATGGCGCGCCGCCTGGGCCAGGGCACGAAACGAGCTGCCCTCTTGCTGCAGCCGGCGTTTGAGGGTGCGGTCGCTCACGCCCAGCAGCCGCGCCAGCGCCGCCAGGTCGGGCGCCTGGCCGGGCGGCAGGCCCGCCAGGTGTTCGCGCACCAGCGCGGTGGTGTCGATGCGGGTGCGCCGGCGCTGCAGCAGCTGCGCGCACAGGCGTTCGCACATGGCGGCGGTCACCGCATTCGCCTGCGGCAGGGGCTGCAGCAGATGGGCATGCGCCAGGCGCAGGACGTTGTCTTGTGCGTGGTAGCGCACCCGCGCGCCCAGCAGTCGCGCGGGTGCCGCGCCCGGCGGCGGCGCGCCGTAGCGCAGCGTGCAGCCGGCCAGCTCCAGGCCGCTGCCCAGCACGTCGCGCAACAGGCGCGCGCAGGCGCCCATGGCGCGCTCGACGACAAAGCGCTGCAAAGCGGGCTCCAGATCATCGGGCGGCTCGAACACCAGCTCATCGTGCGCGCCGTCGCCGCGCTGGC
>JAGPIX010000071.1:10722-15317 GCA_018054745.1 Alicycliphilus sp. | reverse complement strand
CTCCGGGGAAAGATTGGGGTGGGGGCCGGGAGCGCCGGCATCCTGCCGGCTTGGCTGCTTGGGGGTCGCCGGCTCCCACCCCTGCCCTCCCCCGGAGGGGGAGGGAGGAATACCGGGGGCGTCGTGATTGGGCCCCTGAGGCCGGCACATACCCATTTTTGATAGCACGTAGCGCTTGTTTGGCAGTGCATTTCACTCCCTCGCCCCCTTGGGGGAGAGGGTGAGGGTGAGGGGGTGGTTCGGGCAAGGCGGTTCTTGTTGGCATCCACCCTCACCCCTGCCCTCTCCCGCCTGCGGGAGAGGGAGAAACAGCCGCGCAAAAATTAGCTGCCCGCCACCTTCATGCGATTGATGAGGATGGAGCCCACGGTCTTGGCGCCGTAGGTGTAGCTGTCGGCGCCCACGGCTTCAATGCCGCGCAGCATGTCCTTGAGGTTGCCGGCGATGGTGATCTCATGCACGGGGTAGGCGATGCGGCCGTTTTCCACCCAGAAGCCGCTGGCGCCGCGCGAGTAGTCGCCCGTCACGTAGTTCACGCCCTGGCCCATGAGTTCGATGACGAACAGGCCGGTGCCCAGTTTTTGCAGCATGGCGTCCAGGTCGTCGCCGGCTTGTGTCAGGCGCGACGACAGCACCAGGTTGTGCGAGCCGCCGGCGTTGCCGGTGGTCTTCATGCCCAGCTTGCGCGCCGAATAGGTGCTCAAGAAATAGCCCTGCACACGCCCGCCCTTGACCACCTGGCGCGGCGCCACGCGCACGCCCTCTTCGTCGTAGGGCGAACTGCCCTTGCCGCCCAGGATGAACGGGTCTTCGCTCACATCGATGTGCTTGGCAAACACCGGCTTGCCCAGCGAATCGACCAAAAAACTGGTCTTGCGGTACAGCGCGCCGCCGCTCACGGCCTGGACAAAGCTGCCCAGCAGGCCGGCGGCCAGGGGCGACTCGAACAGCACCGGGCATTCGGTGGTGGGGATCTTGCGTGACCCCAGGCGGGCGAGGGCGCGCTGGGCGGCGTAGCGGCCCACGGCCTCGGGGGCGGCCAGGTCGGTGGCGTTGCGCTCGGAGCTGTACCAGGCGTCGCGCTGCATCTCGCCATTGCGCCCGGGCAGCGAGGCGATGGGCGCCACCGAGATGCTGTGGCGCGAGCTGGCATAGCCGCCGCGAAAGCCGCGCGTGTGGGCGCTGAAGAAGTGGCTTTGCTGGGCCGACACGCCCGCGCCCTCGCTGTTGGTGATGCGCCTGTGGGTCTTGAGGGCGGCGGCCTCGCATTGCAGCGCCAGCTGCGCGGCCTCTTCGCTGGTGATGGCCCAGGGGTGGAATAGCTGCAGGTCGCGGTGGGTGTCGGCGGGGGCGATGTCGGCCTCGTCGGGCAGGCCGGCCACGGGGTCTTCGGCGGTGAAGCGGGCGATGTCGTAGGCGGCCTGCACGGTGCGCTCGACGGCGGCGGGCGAGAAGTCGGACGTGCTGGCGTTGCCGCGCCGGTGGCCCAGGTAGACGGTCACGCCCAGGGACTTGTCGCGGTTGCGCTCCACGGTCTCCAGCTCGCCCTTGCGCACGTTGACGGACAGGCCGCAGCCCTCCGAGGCGTCGGCGCCGGCGTCGCTGGCGCCGAGCTTTTTGGCGTGCGCCAGGGCATGGTCCACCAGGCCGGCGAAGAATTCGCGCGTGTAGCTGAAGCCGCTTTCGGGTTGGTTGGTGGTTTGTGCGGGGGCGGCGCTCTGGGCGCGGGAGCTGGGTGTATTCATAGCGGCGGCTATGATACTTGCCGCTCAAATCACCGCAGGGCGGCCGCCGTTGCGACGCAGCGCCCCTCCCTGCCCCACCATGTCACGCAAACCCAAAAAAGGCTATTTCGTCAGGGGCCAGTTCGTCGCCGAGGGCAGCGAGCTGGACCTGCAGTACAAGGCCGAACTCAAGGGCACCACGGGTGCCACCAAGACCGACCTGAAGCGCGAGATGGATGCGCTGCAGAAGCTGGGCGCCGAGCTGCTCACGCTGCGCACCGACCTGTTTGCGCGCCTGGATCTGCCCGAAAAGCTGCAGGACGCGCTGGCCGAGGCCCGGCGCATCACCAACTTCGAGGGCAAGCGCCGGCAGATGCAGTTTGTCGGCAAGCTGATGCGCAAGCTGGACGACGATGCCGTGGCCGCCATCCAGGCCGCGCTGGAGGAGCAGCACAGCGGCTCGGCCGCCGAGAAGCTGGCCCTGCACCAGGCCGAGCATTGGCGCGACCGCCTGATTGCCGGTGACGAGGCCCTGGCGCCGTGGATGCAGCAGTTCCCCGACACGGACACGCAGCAGCTGCGCGCGCTGATACGCCAGGCGCGCAAGGACGCGCCGCCCGAGGACAAGGCCGCCGTTTCGCAGGGCCTGGCGCCGCGCAAGGGCCGCGCCTTCCGCGAGCTGTTCCAGCTGGTACGGGAACAAATGGGCGCCGCACAGGGCCACAATGAAGACCCGAGCGACACCAATGACGAGGAGGACGGCCATGCCCCATAGCACCCATGAGTACGCGCCGGTCAAGATCGGCATCGTCTCCATCAGCGACCGCGCCAGCAGCGGCGACTACGAGGACAAGGGCCTGCCCGCGCTGCACGACTGGCTCAAGCGCGCGCTGCACAACCCCATCACCTTCGAGCCGCGCCTGATCCCCGACGACAAAGAGCGCATCAGCGCCACCCTGATCGAGCTGGTGGATGCCGGCTGCTCGCTGGTGCTGACCACCGGCGGCACCGGCCCGGCGCTGCGCGACGTGACGCCCGAGGCCACGCTGGCCGTGGCCGACAAGGAGATGCCGGGCTTTGGCGAGCAGATGCGCCAGATCTCGCTCAAATTCGTCCCCACGGCCATCCTGTCGCGCCAGGTGGCGGTGATACGCGGCAAGAGCCTGATCATCAACCTGCCGGGCCAGCCCAAGGCGATTGCCGAGACGCTGGAGGGCTTGCGTGACGAGGCCGGCGCGCAACTGGTGCCGGGCATTTTTGCCGCCGTGCCCTACTGCATCGACCTGATAGGCGGACCCTACCTGGAGACCCGGCCCGAGCTCTGCAAGGCGTTTCGCCCCAAGTCGGCCATGCGGCCTACGCCCGCGCGGTGATACCCGAGCAGGCCGCTGCGATGTAAGCCGGCGGCCACCTCCATGGCCTATGGTGATCCTTTCACACGAAAGGAGTGCCACCATGACCGCCATGATGAAAGCTGCCGTTTTTGTGGACAAGGGCCGCATCGAGCTGGCCGACAAGCCCATACCCGACGTGGGCCCCAACGACGCGCTGGTGCGCATCACCACCACCACCATCTGCGGCACGGATGTGCACATCCTCAAGGGCGAGTACCCGGTCGCCAAGGGCCTGACCGTGGGCCATGAGCCGGTGGGCGTGATCGAGAAACTGGGCAGCGCCGTGCAGGGCTACCAGGAGGGCCAGCGCGTGATTGCCGGCGCCATCTGCCCCAACTTCAACAGCTACGCCGCGCAGGACGGCGCGCCCAGCCAGGACGGCAGCTATCTTGTGCCGCGCGGTCAATGTGGCTGCCACGGCTACAAGGCCACGGCGGGCTGGCGCTTTGGCAACCTGATCGACGGCACGCAGGCCGAATATGTGCTGGTGCCGGACGCCCAGGCGAACCTGGCGCCCATTCCCGATGGCCTGACGGACGAGCAGGTGCTGATGTGCCCGGACATCATGTCCACCGGCTTCAAGGGCGCCGAGAACGCCAACATCCGCATTGGCGACACCGTGGTGGTGCTGGCGCAGGGCCCGATAGGCCTGTGCGCCACGGCCGGCGCGCGCCTGCTGGGGGCGACGACCATCATCGCCGTGGACGGCAATGACCAGCGCCTGGCAGTCGCCAAAAAGATGGGCGCCGACGTGACGCTGAACTTCCGCAACGTGGACGTGGTGGCCGAGGTGATGAAGCTCACCGGCGGCAAGGGTGCCGACAGCTCCATCGAGGCCCTGGGCACCCAGGCCACGTTTGCCCAGGCCATGCAGGTGCTGCGGCCCGGGGGCACGCTGTCCAGCCTGGGGGTGTATTCGGAGGATTTGTCCATTCCGCTGGCGCAGTTTGCCGCCGGCCTGGGTGATCACACCATACGCACCGCGCTGTGCCCCGGCGGCAAGGAGCGCATGCGCCGCCTGATGAACGTGATTGCCGCGAATCGCCTGGATCTGGGCGTGCTGGTGACGCACCAGCGCAAGCTGGACGAGATCGTGGAGGCCTACGACCTGTTTGCCCACCAGCGCGACGGGGTGCTGAAGATCGCCATCAAGCCGTGATGGCATGGCGGGCGCTGCAGGCTGCCGTCCAAGGGCTGGCCGTCATTTCCCCCTCTCCCGCAGGCGGGAGAGGGCTGGGGTGAGGGTGGCAAAACGGGCACTGCGCCCAATCACCCCCCTCACCCCTGCCCTCTCCCCCAAGGGGAGAGGGAGTTAAAACCCTCGCCAAACAAGCGCGAGGCGCTATCAACATATCTCAGTCAAAGCCGCGCAGCTCGCCCCAGTCGGCCCAGGGCGCGCGCGTGGAGCGCAGCGCGTTGATGGGCGCGGCCTCGTCCTCGTAGCCCAGGGCCACGCCGCAGGCCACGTGATAGGGCT
>JAGPIX010000071.1:0-10622 GCA_018054745.1 Alicycliphilus sp. | reverse complement strand
ATATCTCAGTCAAAGCCGCGCAGCTCGCCCCAGTCGGCCCAGGGCGCGCGCGTGGAGCGCAGCGCGTTGATGGGCGCGGCCTCGTCCTCGTAGCCCAGGGCCACGCCGCAGGCCACGTGATAGGGCTCGGGCAGGGCCAGCTGGCGCTGCAGCGTGCCGGCGTAGCGGCGCCAGAAGCCCTGGGCGCAGGTCGCCAGGCCATGGTGCACGGCCAGCAGCATCAGGGACTGCAGGTAGATGCCCAGGTCGGCCCATTGCGGCAGGCCCATGCGCTCGTCCACGCAGACGAAGATGCCCACGGGCGCGCCAAAGAACTCGGCGTTCTTGGCCAGTTGCTCCAGGCGTGCGGCCTTGTCCTCGCGCGGTATGCCCAGGGTGCGGTACAGGTCCTCGCCATTGGCAAAACGGCGCGTGCGGTAGGGCTCCCACAGGCTGGGCGGGTAGGACTGGTTGGTCGGCGCGTCCTCGGCCGGCGCCGTGGCCACGGCGGCCAGCACCTGCCGCAGGGGTTCACCCGTCAGCGCCACAACGCGCCAGGGCTGCAGATTGCCGCCGGACGCGGCCTGGGCAGCCTCTTGCAGCAGGGTCTGCACCAGGGCGGCGGGCGGTGCGTCGGGCAGAAAGGCGCGCACCGAGCGGCGCTGGCGCAGGGCCTGGGTTACGTCCATGGTCTCTCCTGTCGGCGGCTACTTGCCGATGATGTCGTTAAGCTTGGCGGCCGGGAAATGCCCGCTGAGCGCGGCGTCGCCGGGCACGCAGTCCTGGCCCTGGGGCGTGGTCTGCGAGAGCTTTTCTATGGCCTGCCAGAGCAGCGCGATCTGGTGCTCCTGACCGGCGGCGCTGTCGATCAGGCCGCGCATCGCCTGGGTGAGGGGGTCGTCCTGCTGCGCGGTCACGCCATAGGCGCTGAACTTGGCTTCCTCCTGCCCGTGCGGCTCGGTCACGTCGGCGCTCTGGCCTTCCTTGGACGGGATGATGCGCGCCGGTATGCCCACAGCCGTGGCGCCGGCGGGCACAGGCTTGATGACCACGGCATTGCTGCCTATTTTTGCCCCCTCGCCCACCTCGAAGCCGCCCAGCACCTTGGCGCCCGCGGCCACCACCACATCGCGCCCCAGCGTGGGGTGGCGCTTGGCGCCCTTGTACAGCGAGGTGCCGCCCAGCGTCACGCCGTGGTAGATGGTGCAGCCGTCGCCCACCACGGCCGTCTCGCCGATCACCACGCCCATGCCGTGGTCGATGAAGACGCGCTCGCCGATCACGGCGCCGGGGTGGATCTCTATACCCGTGAACCAGCGCGCCAGGTGCGAGATGAAGCGCCCCAGCCACTTGAAACCATGCGTCCAGCACCAGTGCGCGGGCAGGTGCAGCCAGATGGCGTGCAGGCCCGGGTAGCAGGTGACGACCTCGAAGCGCGAGCGCGCCGCCGGGTCGCGGTCAAGGATGCACTGGATGTCCGATTGCAGGCGGGCAAGCATGAAGGGCTGTGGCGGTGACAAAAAAGGCTTTGAAGTCTAGCCGTTTGGCCGTGCGGCCTGCAGCATGGATTTGGCGACACCGCGCAGGATATGGATTTCCTCCTGCGTGAGTTGTGCGCGGTTGAACATCTGGTTCAGCCGCGGCATGAGCTTCTTGGGCGCCGCCGGATCCAGAAAGCCGATCGCCGCCAGCGCCTGCTCCCAGTGCGCCAGCATGCCGGCCACCTGCGCGGCGTCGGCCCGGTCGCCCTGCGGCGCGGACTCGGGCGCGTTGTAAGCCCCCAGGGCCTGGCGCCATTCGTAGGCGATGACCTGCACCGCGGCGCCCAGGTTCAGCGAGCCAAACTGCGGATTGGTGGGAATGCTGAGCGCCACATGGCAGCGATAGACATCCTCGTTGGCCATGCCGAAACGCTCGGAGCCAAACAGGAAGGCGACGCCGGATTCGGACGAATAGTTTTCAGCAAAATTAGCCTCTTGCGCCCTACCATCAAGCGCAGACAGCTCACCTTTCAATAGCAAATCAAAATGCTCGCGCGGCGTGCGCGTGGGCGGGCCGAAGTCGCGCGGCGTCATGGCCGTGGCGCACAGGTGGCTCATGCCGTCGAGCGCCTCGTCCAGCGTGGCCACGATGCGCGCCTGGGCCAGCACATCCAGGGCGCCGCTGGCGCGCTGTATGGTTTCATCCTTGCGCAGCACATTCGCCCAGCGCGGCGCCACCAGCACCAGGTCGTCAAAGCCCATGGTCTTCATGGCGCGCGCGACCGCGCCCACGTTGCCGGCATGGCTGGTGTGGATGAGGATGAAACGGGTTCTCATGGCGCAGTGGGGATGAAAGAGCCGGTGATTGTCGCCGCAGCCACCCGCACTGCGCAGGATTTGGGGGCGCGGCTAAAATGCGCGCTTTGCGCCCGCATCGCCGGCCGCATGCCCCGGCCACGAGCCGCCCTCCGCTCCTTAGTCACAACCTATGTCGTCCAATCTGCACCCCATGCTCAACGTGGCCATCAAGGCCGCCCGCGCCGCCGGCGCCCTCATCAACCGCGCGGCCCTCGATGTCGAGGCGGTGCGCATTTCGCAAAAGCAGATCAACGACTTTGTGACCGAGGTGGACCACGCGGCCGAGCGCGCCATCATCGAAACCCTGCTCACCGCCTACCCCGGCCACGGCATCCTGGCCGAGGAATCCGGCACCGAGCATGGCGCCAAGCATTCGGACTACGTCTGGATCATCGACCCGCTGGACGGCACGACCAATTTCATCCACGGCTTTCCGGTGTATTGCGTCAGCATCGCCATGGCCTTCAAGGGCAAGGTGGAGCACGCCGTGGTCTACGACCCCTCGCGCAACGACCTGTTCACCGCCACGCGCGGGCGCGGCGCCTTTCTGAACGAGCGGCGCATCCGCGTCTCCAAGCGCACGCAGCTCAAGGACTGCCTGGTCTCCACCGGCTTCCCCTTCCGCCCGGGCGACAACTTCAAGCAATACATGGCCATGATGGCCGAGCTGATGCCGCGCACCGCCGGCCTGCGCCGCCCCGGCGCCGCCGCGCTGGATCTGGCCTATGTGGCCGCCGGTTACTGCGACGGATTCTTCGAGTCCGGCCTGTCGATCTGGGACGTGGCCGCCGGCAGCCTGCTGGTGACCGAGGCCGGCGGCCTGGTGGGCAACTTCACCGGCGAGGCCGACTTCATGGAACAGCGCGAATGCCTGGCCGGCTCGCCGCGCATCTACGGCCAGCTGGTGGGCCTCTTGGGCAAGTACAGCAAGTTCGCCCCAGCGGGCGACAAGGCGGCAGTGCGCCAGGCGCTGGCCAATGGTGCCGACGGAGCAGCCGATGACCAGTCTGTGGACATGGGCGCGGACGCAGACGTCACCGCGCACCCCGACAGCGCCGCCGAGGACCAGCAGACGCGCCCGAGCGCTGCGCCTTGAGCACCAACGCGCACGCCAATCGGTCTCAGCATGCAACTTACCGTCCAGGCCATGCGTGACCTGGGTCATGGCTCCGTAGAATGCGATCCTTGTAAAAACCTGTAGCACCCGGTGCGCAGGCCTGTATGTTCTAACGATCGTGCAGGAACATCACTACGGCTGCAGGCTACGTGGCTACACACATCCCCATCCTGGAGACACCATGCAGGCTTTACTCGCCCTATCGCGGGTCATAGACAGACTCAACGCCTTGATCGGCAAATACGCCATCTGGCTGATATTTGCTGCCACGGTCATCAGCGCCCTCAACGCCATCGTTCGCAAGGCCTTCAACTACAGCTCCAATGGCTTTTTGGAGGTGCAGTGGTATCTGTTTGCGTGGTCGTTTCTGATCGCTGCCGGCTACACCCTTCTCAACCGTGAGCATGTCCGCATCGACGTGCTCAACGCCCACTTCTCCAAGCGCGCGCAGATCTGGATCGAGATTCTGGGAGTGATCCTCTTCCTTACACCCGTCTGCGTACTGGTGCTGTGGTTGTCAATCCCCATCGTCGGCGAGCGCTACGCTTCGGGCGAGATGTCACCCAACCCCGGTGGCCTGATTCGCTGGCCAGTGTGGATGGCGCTACCCGTAAGCTTCTCCCTTCTGTTGCTTCAGGGTTGGTCTGAATTAATCAAATGCCTCGCTTTCCTGCGAGGCCAAGGGCCCGATCCGACAGTGAAAATCGACGCAAAAAGCACCGAACAAGAGCTCGTCGATGCGCTGCGTCAGCAGCAAACCGCCAGCGGCCAGGCCCACTGACCCACTGTCCAAGGCCTAACTCATCATGGAATTCATTGCTGCCAATTTCGCTCCGGTGATGTTCGCCGGGTTGATTCTTTTTCTGCTGCTCGGCTTTCCGGTCGCCTTCAGTCTGGGCGCCGCCGGCCTATTTTTTGGTCTGCTGGGGATAGAGCTGGGCGTCTTTACCACTGCCATCTTCAGCTGGCTGCCCCAGCGCCTCATCGGCATCATGGCCAACGAGACACTCCTGGCCGTGCCCTTCTTCACGCTCATGGGCCTGATTCTGGAGCGCAGTGGCATGGCCGAAGATCTGCTGGAGACCGTCGGCCAGGTGTTCGGCCCACTGCGCGGCGGCCTGGCGTTGGCCGTGGTGCTGGTCGGCGCGATGCTGGCGGCAACTACCGGGGTTGTCGCGGCCTCAGTGATCTCAATGGGCCTTATCTCTCTGCCCATCATGCTTCGCTATGGTTACGACCGCAGCCTCAGCGCCGGCGTGATTGCTGCTTCGGGCACGCTGGCGCAAATCATCCCGCCATCCCTGGTGCTGATCGTGCTCGCTGACCAGATGGGCAAGAGCGTGGGCGACATGTACAAGGGCGCCTTCATCCCCGGCTTCGCGCTGATGGGGCTGTACATCCTGTGGATCTTCGCGCTGGCCCTCTTCAAGCCCCAGTCGGTGCCGGCGCTGCCGCCCGAGGCGCGGACATTTCGCGAACCCAGCGGCAGCTCGGGCTATACCTCGCTGACCGTGCTGATGCTGATCTCCACGCTCGCCGCCGTCTTCCTGGCCGAGCACATGGAGGCCGTGCATAGCTGGTGGCAGGGCGAACTGGTCGAGTTCGTCCCCACCGACGAGAAGATCGTCGTCGCCATGTGCGGCGGCAGCTTCCTCGCCTGGCTGATCGCCGCGCTCAACAAGGTCACGCGCCTGGGCCTGCTGTCCAAGCTGGCCGAGCGCGTGACCTTCGTGCTGATCCCGCCGCTGCTGCTGATCTTCCTGGTGCTGGGCACCATCTTCCTGGGCGTGGCCACACCCACCGAGGGCGGCGCCATGGGCGCGGTCGGCGCGCTGATCATGGCCACGCTGCGCCGGCGTCTGGACCTGCCGCTGCTCAAGCAGGCGCTCAACACCACGACCAAGCTGTCCTCCTTCGTGATGTTCATCCTGGTCGGCGCCACCATCTTCAGCATGGTGTTCCAGGCCGCTGACGGCCCGGTGTGGGTCGAGCACCTGCTGGCCAAGCTGCCCGGCGGCCAGCTGGGCTTTCTGATCTTCGTCAACGTGATGATCTTCGTGCTGGCGTTCTTCCTGGACTTCTTCGAGCTGTCCTTCATCGTCGTGCCGGTGCTTGCGCCCATCGCCGACAAGATGGGCATCGACCTGGTCTGGTTTGGCGTGCTGCTGGCGGTAAACATGCAGACCTCGTTCCTGCACCCGCCGTTTGGCTTCGCGCTGTTCTACCTGCGCTCGGTCGCGCCGGACAAGCCCTACGTCGACAGCCACACCGGCAAGACCATGGAGCCGGTGACGACGATGCAGATCTACAAGGGCGCGATTCCCTTCCTGGTGCTGCAGCTGTCCATGGTCGCCATCCTGATCGCCTTCCCCGGCCTGGTGACGAGCAACCTGGACAAGCAAGTCAACGTAGATATGAAGGCCGTGGGCGAGCAGATGCTGGAGCAACTCAACGAAGAGGAAGCAGAGCCCGAGCTAGACCTTGGGATCGGCAGCCCCGACACCGCAGCGCCCGCCGACACCGGCAGCGCACTGCCAGAGCCCGGCGCCACCGAAGGCGCGCCCGCAGCGCCGGAAGACGACCCGGTCAAGGCCCTGGAGCAGTCCGTCGGCAAGCCCTAACTTTGCAGCCGCGCCCTCCCGGGCGCGACCATGAAAAATGCCCCGGCCACATTCATGGCACGGGGCTTTTTTCTGGCTGCGGGAGGCGTTAGCGCCCCCCCACCAGAGTCGGTTTACAGCTTCAGGCCGGCGATGTCCTGGGTGTAGGCCAGTTCCGAAATACGGTTCCACAGAATCTGGTCGCGCTGGAAGGTGCGCATGTCCTGGAACACCTTCTTGAAGAAGGCATCCTTGGCGCTGTGCTCGGCATAGACCTCTTGCGCGGCCTTGAAGCCTGCCTGGACGATGGCTTTGTCAAAGCGCTTCAACTGCGTGCCGCCAGCAACCAGCTTCTTGAGCGCGATCGGGTTGAGCATCAGGTATTTGGACGTGCCGTCGGTATAGGCCACGGATGCGGCCGCATGCACGATGGCCTGGTTCTCGGGCGAGAGCTTGGCGAAGGCCTTCTTGTTGATGAAGAACTCCAGGTCCGCGCCGCCTTCCCACCAGGCGCCGTAGTAGTAGTACTTGGCAACCTTGTTCCAACCGAGTTTTTCGTCGTCGTAGGGGCCGACGAACTCGGCCGCGTCCAGCGTGCCCTTCTCCAGCGCCTGGTAGACATCGCCGCCGGGCATGTTCTGCGCGACCACGCCGAGCTTGGCCATCGATTCGCCGAACACGCCGCCGCCCAGGCGCATCTTCAGGCCCTTGAAGTCTGCAACCGACTTCATCTCCTTGCGGTACCAGCCGCCCATCTGCGTGCCGGTGTTGAGCGCGCTCAGGCCAAAGAAGTTGTACTTACCATACAACTCGTCCATCAGCTTGTGGCCGTTGCCATACAGCTTCCAGGCCTGGATCTGCTGCGGCGTAAAACCAAACGGCACGGCGCAACCGAAGGCAAAGGCCGGGTCCTTGCCGGTGTAGTAGTAGGCGGCGGTCTCGCCCATCTCGATCGAATCGTCGGCCAGCGCATCGACGATGCCGAACGCCGGCACCAGCTCGCCCGCGGCGTGCACCGAGACCTCGAATTTGCCACCCGACAGCGCCTTGACGGTCTCGGAGAACTTGACGGCGCAGCCGTGCAGGGTCTCCAGCGACTTAGGGAAGCTGGTCGCCAGGCGCCAGCGCACTGCGGCTTGCGCATGCACCGCGGGTGCCATACCAGCGGCCAGCACGCCGGCGAGGCCAGCATTCTTGATGAGGGAACGACGATCCATGAGCAATATCTCCAATTGATTGATCACCAAACACAACTCTTGCAGGCGGCAGCATCGCTGGCTGCCATGAGAGCCGTTCGAGTGTAATTAATTATTGCTACCCGCAAAGGCTCGCCAGGGCGATTGCCCCCTATTGCAAACAATCGCCGGACAAAGGCCTGCGCCCGTTCAGGCTACGGCGCGCGGTGCAAGCACCGCCGGGGCAAGAAAACGCTCGGCAATGGCGTGCTCGATCCCCTGGGCATCCAGCCCCTGCAGCGCCAGCAGCTTCGCCGGGTCGCCATGCTCGATGAAGGTATCGGGCAGGCCCAGTTGCAGCAGCGGGCGCTGCAAGCCGGCGGCGTGCAGGGCCTCGGCCACGGCGCTGCCGGCGCCGCCCATGATGCAGCCCTCCTCCACCGTCACCAGCGCCTCGTGCTCGGCCGCCAGCTGCAGCAGCAGTTCGGTGTCGAGCGGCTTGGCCCAGCGCATGTTGACCACGGTGGCGTCCAGCTTCTCGGCCGCCTGCAGCGCCGGGTAGAGCAGCGTGCCAAAAGCCAGGATGGCGATGCGCCGGCCCTGGCGGCGAACCTCTGCCTTGCCGAAGGGCAGGCCGTCCAGCGTGGCCAGCGGTGCCACGCCCGCGCCGCTGCCACGCGGGTAGCGCACGGCCACGGGATGATCCTGTTCGTAGGCTGTGGTGAGCAGCTGGCGGCATTCGCGCTCGTCGGCCGGGCAGGCCAGGCTCATGTTGGGGATGCAACGGATGAAGGCGATGTCATAGGCACCGGCGTGCGTGGCGCCGTCGGCGCCGACCAGACCGGCGCGGTCCAGGGCAAAGACGACCGGCAGGTTCTGCAGTGCCACGTCGTGGATCAGCTGGTCATAGGCACGCTGCAAAAAGGTGGAGTAGATGGCGACCACGGGCTTCACGCCCTCGCAGGCCATGCCGGCGGCGAAGGTCACGGCATGCTGCTCGGCGATGCCCACGTCGTAGTAGCGGCCAGGGTAGCGCTGGTGGAACTCGACCATGCCGGAGCCCTCGCGCATGGCCGGCGTGATGCCCACCAGGCGCTGGTCCTTGGCGGCCATGTCGCACAGCCATTGGCCGAAGACCTGGGTAAAGGTCTGCTTGGCTGGCGTGGCGGGCTTGACCAGGCCGATCTTCGGGTCGAACTTGCCGGGGCCGTGATAGGCCACCGGGTCGGCCTCGGCCAGCTTGTAGCCCTGGCCCTTCCTGGTGACCACATGCAGGAACTGCGGGCCCTTCAGGCCCTTGATGTTCTCCAGCGTGGGGATGAGCGAATCCAGGTCATGCCCGTCGATGGGGCCGATGTAGTTGAAGCCGAACTTCTCGAACAGCGTGGCCGGCACCACCATGCCCTTGGCCTGCTGCTCCAGGCGCTTGGCCAGCTCCAGGAGCGGCGGTACGTTCTTCAGCACGCTCTTGCCCACGCCCTTGGCGGTGGCGTAGAACTGGCCGCTCATCAGCTGCGCCAGGTAGCGGTTCAGCGCGCCCACGGGCGGGCTGATGCTCATGTCGTTGTCGTTCAGGATGACGAGCAAATTGCAGTCGGCCACGCCGGCGTTGTTCAGCGCCTCGAAGG
Source organism: Alicycliphilus sp. (assembly GCA_018054745.1). Taxonomy (GTDB): domain Bacteria; phylum Pseudomonadota; class Gammaproteobacteria; order Burkholderiales; family Burkholderiaceae_C; genus Alicycliphilus; species Alicycliphilus limosus. Next base: position 1,784 of record JAGPIX010000071.1, on the reverse strand, counting down.
CCATGCCGGCGGTCATGGCGCCGTCACCGATGATGGCGATGGCGTGCCTGTCCTCGCCCTTTTGCCTGGCGGCCAGGGCCATCCCTAAGGCGGCGGAGATGCTGGTGCTGGAATGCGCCGTGCCAAAGGTGTCGTACTCGCTCTCGGCGCGCTGCGGAAAGCCCGACAGGCCGCCGAGCTGGCGCAGGCTGGCCATGCGCTCGCGCCGGCCGGTCAATATCTTGTGCGGATAGGTCTGGTGGCCCACATCCCACACCAGGCGGTCGCGCGGGGTGTCGAACACGGCGTGCAGCGCCACGGTCAGCTCCACCGTGCCCAGGTTGGACGACAGATGCCCGCCGGTCTTGGAGACGCTCTCCAGCACGAAGGCGCGCAGCTCATGGGCCAGGCTCTTGAGCTCGGTGCGCGGCAGGCGGCGCAGGTCGGCCGGGTCGTTCACGCGTTCAAGCAGCGGGTAATTCGTCGTGGACATAAGCTCTTGTTTCCATAGCTATTAGCGCTTATCGGATAAGCGCTGCAAGCCTATTTTGTTCAAACCCCATTTCAGTGCGAACGGCGCACCACCATGTCGGCCAGGGCCGCCAGCGCACGCGTGTCCGACAGGCCGCTGGCGGCCAGGGCCGCATGCGCCTGGCCACGCAGCTCCTCGGCATGGGCCTGGGCGGCGGCCAGGCCCATCAGCGAGACATAGGTGGGCTTGTCACTGGCGGCGTCCTTGCCGGCGGTCTTGCCCAGCGTGGCCGAGTCCTGCGTCACGTCCAGCACATCATCGACCACCTGGAAGGCCAGCCCCAGGGCCGCGCCATATTGCGCCAGGGCCTGCTCGGCCTGGGGGCCGGGCGCCCCGCAGGCCGCGCCCATGACCACGCTGGCCTGCAGCAGCGCGCCGGTCTTCAGGCGGTGCATGTGGCGCAGCTCATGCTCGCTCAAGCTGCGGCCCACGCTGGCCAGGTCTATCGCCTGGCCGCCGGCCATGCCGTCGGCGCCCGCGGCCTGGGCCAGCAGGCGGCACAGGCGCGCCTGCATGGCGGGCGGCACGCCGTCCTCGGGGGTCAGCAGCTCGAAGGCCAGGGCCTGCAGCGCGTCGCCGGCCAGCAGCGCCCGGGCCTGGCCAAAGCGCACATGCACCGTGGGCTTGCCGCGGCGCAGCACATCGTTGTCCATGCAGGGCATGTCGTCATGCACCAGCGAATAGGCGTGGATCAGCTCCACCGCGCAGGCGGCGCGCAGGGCGGCCTCGGCCTGGCCACCCACGGCATCGCGCGCGGCCAGCACCAGCAGCGGGCGCAGGCGCTTGCCGCCGTCGAGCACGGCGTAGCGCATGGCCTCGCCCAGGCCGGCGGGCGCATCCAGCCGCACCCAGCGCGACAGGCCGGACTCGACCTGCGCCAGCTGCGCGCGCATCCAGCCGGCAAAGTCATGGTTGGCGGTATGCATCACTCCTGCGTCCATGGCTGCAGCGCCCCCTCGTCAAGCACCTTGATCTGCTCCTGCACGGCCTCCAGGCGCGTGCGGCAGAAATTGAGCAGCACGGCGCCACGCTGGTAGCCGGCCAGCATCTGCTCCAGCGGCAGCTGGCCCGACTCGATGCGGGCCACGAGCTGCTCAAGCTCCTCCAGCGCAGCCTCGTAGCTGGCGGGTTCGGACTGTGGGGCTGGGGCGGCGGCGGCCTTGGGCATGGGTGGTGTGGCGCCTGGCGCGCAAGTAAAAACCCGCAATTTTAGGCGCTACGTCAAAAACGGGGCGGCAGCCGCCGTCACAGCCCACACACCACGTTTATTCAA
>JAGPIX010000070.1 GCA_018054745.1 Alicycliphilus sp. | reverse complement strand
CATGAAGGACAGCAAGGTCATCGTGGCCATCAACAAGGACCCCGAGGCGCCCATCTTCTCCGTGGCCGACTACGGGCTGGAGGCCGATCTGTTCACGGCGGTGCCGGAGCTGGTCAACGCGCTCTGACCACTCGCCACCGTACCGGGGTATCGCGTGCGATGCCCTTTTTTCAGCTTCAAGGAGGAACGCATGAGCCGTACATTCCACCGTCGCCACTGGCTGGCCCTGGCCGCTGCCACGCTGGCTGCCACCGGCATGCCCGCCTGGACCCAGGCGCAGAACTTTCCAGCCAAGCCCATCACGCTGATCGTGCCCTTCCCGGCGGGTGGCTCCACCGACCGCCACATGCGCCTGCTGGCCGAGCTGGCCGGCAAGCAGCTGGGCCAGCCCATCATCGTGGACAACAAGCCCGGCGCGGGCGGAACGCTGGCGCCCGGCGCCATGGCGCGCACGGCCAAGGCCGACGGCTACACCATCACGCAGTTCCCCATGTCCATGCTGCGCATGGCGCATATGCAGAAGACGGCCTGGAACCCGCTCACCGACTTCAGCTACATCATCGGTGTGTCGGGCTACACCTTTGGCTTCACGGTGCGCAGCGACTCGCCCTACAAGAGCTTCAACGACTACATCGCCGCCGCGCGCAAAAGCCCCGGCGCGGTGGACTATGGCTCCACGGGCGCGGGCACTTCGCCACACCTCTTGATGGAGGAACTGGCCGAGAACGCCAAGGTGAAACTCAACCATGTGCCCTTCAAGGGCAACGCCGACCTGCAGCAGGCGCTGCTGGGCGGCCATGTGTCGGCGCAAAGCGATGCCACCGGCTGGGACAAATATGTGGACGGCGGCCAGATGCGATTGCTGCTGACCTTTGGCGAGAAGCGCACCCAGCGCTGGCCCGAGGTGCCCACCGCCAAGGAGCTGGGCTATGGCGTTGTCTCCACCTCGCCCTATGGCCTGGCCGGCCCCAAGGGCATGGACCCGGCCGTGGTGCAGAAGCTGCACGACGCCTTCAAGAAGGCCATGGACGACCCGCGCCACGCCGAGCTGATGCTGCAGCTGAACCAGGACGCCTGGTACCGCTCGGGCGCGGACTTTGCGCAATGGGCCCGCGAGGCCTTTGCCAAGGACAGGCTGCTGATAGAGCGCCTGGGCCTGGCAGCCAAGTAGCCCTGGAGGCGGGCGGGGTTGCTGAACTGCGACCAACAGGCATACACAAAAGCAATCGTTGCAGTCGATTTGGGTATTGGACGTGGCCGCCGTCCCCGTCCCACAATGCCGGGCACAACTATTCATTCAATGGAGACAAAGCACATGACCAACCTTTCCCGCCGTCAATGGATGAGCCACGGCCTGGGCCTGGCCGGGGCCCTGGCTGCGCCGCAATGGGCGCTGGCACAGGCCAAGTACCCGGCCAAGCCGGTGCGCGTCATCGTGCCCTTTGCGGCCGGCGGCACGACCGACGTGGTGGCGCGCCTGGTGCTGCAAAAGCTCGGCGAGCTGATGGGCCAGTCCTTCATCGTGGACAACAAGGGGGGTGCCAACGGCATGATCGGCACGGCCGAGGTGGCGCGCGCCGCGCCCGATGGCTACACCCTGCTGCTGAACACCGCCGGCGCCCAGACCCTGAGCCCGGTGATCTACAAGGCCGGCTACGAGGCCCTGGCCAGCTTCGAGCCCATCACGCATATCTGCGATGTGAGCTTCGTGGTGATTGCGCGCAAGGATCTGCCGGTGAACAACATGCAGGAGCTGATCAAGCTGGCGCAGGGCAAGCCTCTGTCCATGTCCTCGGGCAGCGCCATGATCAACCTGATGAGCGAGGAGTTCAAGCGCCTGATCAAGGCGCCGCAGACCATCAACGCCCAGTACAAGGGCACGGCGCCGCAGATGCAGGCCGTGGTGGCCGGCGAGGTGGATTTCTCGCTGGACTCGTTTGCCTCTGTGGAGATGATCCGCGCCGGCCGCGTGAAGGCGCTGGGCGTGCTGTCGTCGCAGCGCGCGGCCTCATTCCCCGACGTGCCCACACTCAAGGAGCAGGGCGTGGACGGCATGGAGTTCGCGTCCTGGGCCGGCCTGCTGGCGCCCAAGGGCACACCCAAGGACATCGTCGATCAGCTGGCCCAGCAGATGGACAAGGTCATGCAGATGCCCGATGTGATCGCCAAGCTCAAGTCCTACGACTACATTCCGCACCGCACCTCGCCGCAGGCATTTGCCAAGCTGATCGATGCCGACAACAAGCGCTGGCAGCGCATCGTGGCGGAGACGGGGTTCAAGATCAATTGAGGCGTGGGGCACCAACGGCTCCAAACCTATCCGATAACGACAGGTTTGGAGCGTAAGGCCGTTCAGATACGCAAGGCGATTTTTCCGAATTGTGCCCCGGTTTCGAGATGATCGAGGGCACTGCGTACCTCTTCCAGTGGAAACTCCCTGTCGATGACGGGCCGCAAGCCGGTTCTAGTGACCATGTTCAACAGGTCGCGAAATTCACCGTAACTGCCCAGGCTGGAGCCGAATATTTGCAACTGCCGCACAAAGATGCGGCGCAGATCGGCTCCCGGTTGATCGCCCGTCGTGGCGCCGCATGTCACCAGGCGTCCGCCTCGTACCAGCGATTTCATGGCCCATGGCCACACCGCCGCGCCAACGTTCTCGAAAACCACATCCACCCCCCGTCCGTCGGTGCAGGCCATGACGGACTTGGTCACATCCTCGGCCGTACTGTGGATGGCGTGGTCGGCACCCATGGCCTGGGCACGCTGCAGCTTGGTAGCGTCGCGTGATGTGACTATGGTGCGAGCCCCTATGGCCTTGGCCAGCTGCAGTGCCGCCAACGACACGCCGCCGCCGATGCCGAATATCAGTACCGTCTCCCACGGTTGCAGGCGCGCCTTGGTGAACAGCATGCGCCAGGCAGTGAGGTGATTCACTCCCAGGGCTGCGGCTTCGGTCCAGTTCAGATGGGCTGGCTTCGGAAATACTTGCGCCGCCGGAACTTGGGCCCATTGCGCAAAAGTACCGTCCCGGTGCTCTCCGAGGAATTGAATGCGTGCGCACAAGGCGCTGTCGCCATGCTGGCAGAACTCGCAGCGACCGCAGGCGATGCCGGGGTGGATGACCACTGCCTGGCCGGTGTGCAGCAGGGGGTCGCTGGCGTCGCAAGCCTCGATCGTACCGGCGCCGTCCAGGCCCATGATCTGCGGCAACCGGTGTGTGATGCCTGCCCCGCTATTGCGCATGTACAGATCCACCTGGTTCAGGGTGGCCGCGCGCATGCGCACGCGTACTTCGCCAGGTGTGCGCTCCGGCAGGTGGTGCGCGCGCACCCGCACGACTTCGTTGCCGCCGTGGGCGGTGATGAAGGCTGCTTTCATGCGAGTCCTTGGTGGCCTCTCTATTTTTATAGCGTACTACGCTGTTCAGATAAGCGCTTCCGGCTGGTTGTATTAATAATCAGCAGGAAGCATGGCGCGTGCTCAGAAGGTGTGGCGCAGTCCGACCATGATGCCGGTCTGGCTTTGGCCCGCGGTGGGTGCCACCGCCGTGTTGCTCACGCCCACCGATGGCGAGAAGCGTGCATTGCCGCTGTTGCGCAGCGCGCCCACCGTGGCGTAGGCGGCCGTACGCTTGGAGAACCCATAGGTTCCGCGCAGCGCCAGCATCTTGCCGCCGTCGTTGCTGTTCTTGTAGTCGAAGTGGTAGTACTGAGCCTCCAGTGTGATGGCCTGCGTGACCGGGTATGCAACGCCCAGCGACCACAGGCTGCTCTTGCGGTACGCATTGGCTGCTGCGTCGTTCTTGCGCTGCATGTAGTTGGCCGTCAGTTTGGTCTGGCTGAGCATGGCGTAGCCGCTCAGGGCCAGGCGCTGATCCTTCTTGCCGCTCAGGTCTGCGGTGGCGGGCGTGTCGCCGCTGCCGTCGTAGCCGCGCTGCTCGTCGATCCAGGTGCCTACGCCCCAGGTGGGCGCGTCGTATTTCAGCACGGCAGACCAGGCGCGGCATTCGCTGCCATTTGCGCGTTCACCGGGGCAGGTCTGCACATCCTTGCCCAGGCTGTAGAGCGCACCCAGCGTAACGCCGTTGAACTTACCCAGGTAGGCCAGGGCGTTGTCCAGGCGCGGGCCGGCCAGGTAGGTGTCGAACGCGCCGGCGCCATAGATCTGCGCCAGAAAGATGTCGGTGTTGGCGGCTCCAGGGAAGAGCATCGAGTACTGGCGCCCCAGCGAGACCGTGCCCCAGCTGCCGGACAGGCCGACGAAGGCCTGGCGGCCGAAGGCGCGGCCGCCTTGCTGTAAGGCTCCGTTGTCCGAGCCAAAACCCGATTCGAGCGTGAACACGGCCTTCAGGCCATTGCCCAGGTCTTCGCTGCCGCGCAGCCCCCAGCGCGACGCGGCCGAGCCGGCGATGCTGGGCATGCGCGTGATGCTGCCGCCGGTACTGACGTTGTTCAGGCGTTCGACGCCGGCGTCGATCAGCCCGTAGAGGGTGGGGTTGTTCTGTGCGTGTGCCGGGGCGCCGATGGCGCAGCACAGCACCAGCGAGCCGGCGAGTGGCAGAGTGGTTTGTCGCATCGTGGTTCGTTGCATTGCGTTTTGTCTCCTGTGTTCTTGGTGGTAGGGCATTGGAGGGTCACAGCTTGCACAGCGGTGATGCCGGCGGCGTGATGGTGGCGGGGTAGCTTTGCTCGATGACGGGGCGCAGCACACCGTCGGCCACCTTCACGCGCGCGATGTAGTTGGGAATCAAGAGCTGGTTGTCCGCCGGGCGCACCGTTGCCTTGCCGTACAGCGTCTCGACCTCGGCGCCGCGCAGGGCTTTTGTCACGTCCAGGGGCTTGGTGCTGCCAGCCAGCTTTACTCCCTGCAGCAGCACCATGGTGCCGTTGTAGGCCTGGCCCTCGGTGTCGGAGGGCAGGCGGTTGTGCCGGGCCTTGAAGGCCGCGGCGAAGGCTTTGCTCTGCGGCGTGTCGATGTCCGGCGTGTAGCCCACGTTGCCGGGCACATTGGTGAGTGCGTTGCCCGTGGCGTTGACGATGAAGTTGGACAGCAGCGCGTGGCCGATCAGGGGCGTCTGCGGAATCAGGCCGAAGTCGGCGGCCTGCTTGGTGAAGGCGATGGCTCCCGATACGTCGGCCACCCAGATGGCGTCGGCCTTCGCGTTCTTGAGCTGCTGGATGTAGGGTGCGTAGTCCTTGGTGCCCAGTGGCACGAACAGTTTGGTGCCGACTTTCTTGCCTTGGCCGGTGACGGCGGCCTCGAACGACTTGGCCGAGTCCTGGCCCCACACGTAGTCGGCGGCCATGATGGCGAAGTTGTTGCCGGGGATGGTCTTGGCCCACTCGTTGATCATCGCCAGGTCCATGGCGTCGGAATGGTTGGTGCGCACGAAGCGTGGGCTGCAGGCGTCCTGCGTGAGCTTGTCGGCCTTGCTGATGGTGCCGATGAAGGCCGCGTCCCAGCGCGCCAGGTTTTGGCTGATCGCCAGCGAGATGGACGATGTGATGGGGCCGATGATGAGGTTGTGGCCGTCGCGCGCGAGCTTCTCGGCCACGCGCCGGCCGGCGTCGGGCGTGCTTTCGTCGTCGCCTTCAGCCAGCACGATCTTGCGGCCATCGACGCCGCCCTTGGCGTTGGCTTCATCGACGGCGAACTTGATGCCGGTGGCCACGTCCGCGCCCATGGTGGCGAAGGCGCCGGACTTGGATGTGACCAGCGCGATTTTTACCGGCTCCTTGGCCTGGGCCAGAGCCGCCAGAGGCAGCGTGGTGGCCAGCGCGGCGCCTGCCAGCAGAAGGGTGGATTTGTTCATGCTTGTCTCCTTGGGTTGGGGGGTTGAAAAGTGTTAAACCGCGACGTGCGCCGCCAGGGCCTGCATGCCTTCGGGCGTGGCCTCCACCGTGCCTTCGGCCACCACGGCGCCCTTGGCCATGGCCAGGTAGCGGTGCGCCACCCGGGCCACCAGGCTCAGGTTCTGCTCGATCAGCAGCAGGGCAGTGCCCTGGCCCGCCACGCGGTTGAAGATATCGGCCAGTTGATCGACGATGACCGGCGCCAGCCCTTCGGTGGGCTCGTCGAGCAGTACCAGGCTGGGGTTGGACATGAGGGCGCGGCCCACGGCCAGCATTTGCTGCTGCCCGCCCGACAGGGCCGTGCCGGGGGTGTGCGCGCGCTCCTGCAGGATGGGGAACAGTTTGTAGATTTCGGGCACTGTCCAGGGGCCCTTGCGGCGCGTGGCGGCGCCCAGCAGCAGGTTTTCTTCCACCGTCAGGTTGGCCACGATGCGCCGCCCCTGCGGCACCACCACCACGCCGCGTTGCGCGGCCAGGTATGGGCGTGGACGCGGGATGGCTTCCCCGCCGATGCGCACGGTGCCGTGGCGCAGTTGCGCCAGGCCGAGGATGGTATTGACTACCGTGGTCTTGCCCACGCCGTTGCGGCCGATCAGGGCCACGCGTTCACCGGCGGCCACATGCAGGCTCAGGCGGTGCAGGATGTGGGCGGCGCCGTAGAACGCATCCACATCTTCCAATGTGAGCAAGGCAGTCATGCGGCACTCCCCAGGTAGGCTTCGCGCACGCGTGCATCGGCGCGGACGGTGGCCGGGTCGCCGCTGGCGATCACGTGGCCGAGTTCGAAAACGGTGACGGCGTCGGAGATGCCGAACACCACGTCCATGTCGTGTTCGACCAGCAGCACCGACACGTCCCAGCGCGAGGTCAGCGCTTTCAGGTGGCGCGCCAGGTCGTGCGACTCCTTTGCCGACAGACCGGCCATGGGTTCGTCGAGCATCAACAGCTTGGGGCGGCCTACCAGAGCCAGGGCCAGATCCAGCCGGCGCTGTTCGCCGTAGCCCAGATCCTCCGCGATCATTTCGCTCAGCCGCGCCAGATCCAGCTCTTGCAGAACGGCATCGGCGTCGGCGTCGCTGTCGGCCATACCCATCTGGTGCGAGGCCAGTTCCACCTGGCGGCGTACCGTCATGCCTGTGAAGATGCTCGTGCGCTGGAAGCTGCGCGACAGGCCGCGCCGTCGGCGTTCCACGGCGCCCAGTGCGGTGACGTCCTCGCCATCGAGCAACACCTTGCCACGCGTCAGGCGCCTGCGTCCGGTGATGGCGTCGATCACGGTGGACTTGCCCGCGCCGTTGGGGCCGATGAGGCCTCGAATCTGGCCCTTCTCCAGCGTCAGCGCGACGCCGTCGAGGGCCTTTACGCCACCGTAGTGGATGGCCACGTCTTCGGCCTGGAGCACGTATGCAGCGGTCATGGGTGCGCACCTTTCTTCGAAGGTCCATGGCGCAGGCGGCGCAGCAGCCGCGCCAGCGCTCCTGTGATGCCATCGGGCGAGAAAACGATCACAGCGATCAGGGCGGCGCCGAAGATCGCCATGGAATGCGTGGCCCAGTCGCCCAGCAAGTCCTTGAACAGGAAGTAAACAATGGCTCCGACGATGGGGCCCGCGGCTCTCTTGAAGCCGCCAACCACCACCATCAGCAGCGTGATGGCCGAGACGCTCCAGTGCAGGCTCTCGGGCGAGACGAAGCCCGTGTTCAGCGCCGACAACAGCCCCGCAATGCCCGTGACCACGGCGGACAGGGCGTACACCAGGGCACGCGGCACCGTGGTTTTGATGCCGATGAAGCGCGCGCGCTCTTCGTTGTCGCGAACCGCCTCGGTGATGGCGCCAAAGCGCGTGCGCAAGAGCCACAGGAGCATGAAGGTGACGAACACCATCAGCGTCCAGGCCAGCATGAACAGCGTGGCGGGCGCCAGCAGCGTCGCTTGCTGCACGCCGAACAGGGTGTTCGGCCAGGCGATGCCCATGCCGTCGGCGCCACCGGTGATGCCGCGCGAGCGCGAGGCCAGCAGGTAGGCCATCTGGCCGATCGCCAGCGTCAGCATGCCAAAGGCGATGCCAGGCACGCGCACGATGACGAGACCAATGGCGAACGCCAGCACGCCGATGGCTACCAGAATCACCAGCAGCGCCAGTTCTGCGGGCATCCATTGCAGCTCCAGGTTCACCCCCATGCCGTAGCCGGCCGCACCAAAGAACAGCGCGTGGCCAAAACTGACCAGGCCGCTTTGCCGCAGCAGCACGCCTACGCCGAGTGCGAAGATGGCGTAGATGACGGCCTGGGTGAACATGCCAAGAAGGCTTGCCGAGGTGGTCAGCCACATCGTCAGTGTGCCGCCTGCCAGGGCCAGCACCGACAACAGCCCGATTCGGGAAAGACTCATGCCCATGACTGCATTCCTTCCGATCAGGTACGGCTGCCGGCCAGCCCCGAGGGCTTCCAGATCAGCACGGCGATCATGAACAGGAACGGCAGCAGTACCGACACCTGGGGCAGATAGACTGCACCGATGGCCTGCATCATCCCCAGCAGGAGCGCAGCGATGAATGCCCCGGCCAGCGAGCCCAGGCCGCCTATGACGACCACCACGAAGGAGTCGATCAGCACGTCCGAACTCATGTGCGGCGACAGCGACAGGAATGGCGCGGCCACCACGCCCGCCAGCCCCGCCAGGGCAGCGCCCAGACCGACCACGGCAGCGCCCAGCCGATCGGTATTCACGCCTTGCATGGAGGTGGTCACCGGGTCGGTGCTGGCGGCGCGCACGAACAGGCCGATGCGTGAGTAGCGCAGCCACAGCGTCAGCCCCATGGCCACAGCGGCACCGACGAAGATGACGCCGATGCGATACGCCGGCACGCTCTCGCCGAACAGGTTGACCGAGAAGTTCAGCAGATCGGGCGTGAACAGCGAGTGGTTGCCCTTGCCCCATATGAAGGCCACCAGATCTTCCAGGATGAGCAGCAGACCGAAGGTGACCAGCATCACGTTCAGCGGCTCATGGTCTTGCAGTAGCCGAAACCCATAGCGGTCGAGCAGCACTCCCAGCAGGGCCATGACGGCAGGTGCCGCCACGAGGGCCACCCAGAAATTGCTGTGCGTGGCCACCGAGAAGCCGATGTAGGCCCCCAGCATGTACAGCGCGCCGTGGGCGAAGTTCACCACGCGCCGCAGGCCGTAGATCAGTGCCAGGCCCGAACTCATGATGATGAGAAGGGCCCCGTACACCAATCCGTTGAACAGATTGATCGTCAACATTGCGTCGTCTCCTTGAGCCCGTGGAGCGGGCGCTGGTTCTTGTGTCGGACGGAAGGCCGGCGCCGCAGCGCCGGGCGGGGGGTCAGCGGTGGATGAACGAAGGAGGGCGCTTTTGCAGGAAGGCGTGCATGCCCTCGTGCGCGTCGGTGCTGGCAAAGCGTGCATGCAGAGCGCGCCGCTCGAACAGAATGCCCTCGGTCAGCGAGCTCTCCCACGCGCGGTTCACCGACTCCTTGATGGCCATCAGGGCGGGCAGTGAGTAGCTTGCGATCTGTCCGGCCAGCGCCAGAGTGCGCGCCAGCAGCTCGGCGTCGGGTACCACGCGTGATACCAGGCCGTAGCGGTCTGCCTCTTGCGCGTCCAGCGTGCGGGCGGACAGGCACATGTCCATGGCCTTGGCCTTGCCGACGGCGCGCGGCAGGCGCTGCGTGCCGCCGGCGCCCGGCAGCATGGCCAGCTTGATCTCGGGCAGCGCGAAACGCGCCGACTCCGCCGCTACGACGATGTCGCAGGCCAGCGCCAGCTCGCATCCTCCGCCCATGGCGTAGCCGGCCACTGCCGCAAGCACGGGCTTGCGGATGGTGCGGATGGTCTCCCAGTTGCGAGTGATGAAGTCGCCCTGATAGACATCCATGTACGACCAGTCGGCCATGGCGTCGATGTCGGCGCCAGCGGCAAAGGCCTTGTCGCTGCCAGTGATGACGATGGCGCCGATGCCTGGGTTGGCGTCGAACGACTTAAGGGCTGCGCCCAGCTCATCCATCAGGGCATCGTTCAGGGCATTGAGCTGGCGCGGGCGGTGCAAGGTGATCAGCCCCACGCGGCCATGCGTGGCGACCTGGATCGGGCGAAGACTGTCGTGCGGCTTGTCCATGACGATCACGCCTTGTTGCTCTTGATCAGCTCTTGCACCGCATCGCGCAGCTTGAACTTCTGGATCTTCCCTGATGGGGTGGCAGGCATGGCTTCCTGCACGATCAGGCGTTCGGGCATGTACTGAACGGCGATCTGTTGCTCTTTCAGGAAGCGTTGGATTTCCGGCAGGTCGATGCTCTGCCCGGCCTTGGGTACCACCACGGCGCAGGCACGCTCGCCCAGGCGCTCGTCGGGGTAGGCGACGATGGCGGCCATGGCGACGGCGGGGTGCTTGTACAGCAGTGACTCGATTTCCACTACGGGAATGTTCTCGCCGCCGCGGATGATCACGTCCTTGCTGCGCCCGGTGATGCGCACGTAGCCGCGTTCGTCGATGCGCGCCAGGTCGCCGGTGTCGAACCAGTCGTCCGCGTCGGTGCCGTTGAGCTGTGGGCGCTTGAGATAGCCGCCAAAGTTGGAGCAGGCGCGCAGCAGCAGCTTGCCCGATTCGCCGGACGGCAAGCTGGCTCCGTCCGCGTCCACCACCTTGATCTCCACGCCGGGCAGGGGACAGCCGTCGGTGTTGAAGGAGCGCTCGTCGTCGTCATCCAGCTTTGTCAGGGTGACGGCGCCGTTCTCCGTCATGCCCCAGGCCGACACGATCTTCGCCCCCAGCGCCGCACGCGCCTGCTGCACCAGCGGGCCGGGGATCGGTGCGCCCGCGCACAGAAAGGTGCGCAAAGTCGGCACGCCGGGGCCGCCGGCCTGCACGTCCTCGGCCACGGTGCGCGCAAGGTCGGTCAGGAACGGGGTGGATGCCATGGTGAAGGTGACCCTCTCCGACTGGATCAGGGAGAGCGCCTTTTTCGGCTCCCATATGTCCTGGAGCACAACACTGGTCTTGAGCAGAATGGGCATCATCAGGCCGTACATGAAGCCCGTCTGGTGCGCCATAGGGGAGGCCATGAGCACCACGTCCTCGGCATCCAGCTTCAGGCGCTCGGCATAGGGAATGATGTTGGCCATGACCGTGTTGGCCGAATGCATCACCCCCTTGGGCTCGCCGGTGGTGCCTGAGGTGTAGATGAGCTGTGTCACGTCGTCCGGGCCGGGGCGGCCGCGGGTGAGGATGTCCTGCGCGTCTGCCTGCTTTTCCCATTCGGGGGCGCTCAGCAAGGCGTCGAAGCTGTTGCCTCCGTCGCCACCGACGATGACCACATGTTTCAGGTGCGGCAGACTGGGCTGCAAGCCAGTCACCATGGCCTCGAAGTCAAAGCCCCGAAAGGTCTTGGGCGCAATCATGACCTTCGCTTCGCCGTGGTTGAGCATGAATGACAGCTCACGCTCGCGGAAGATGTGCATCAGCGGGTTCATCACGGCGCCGATGCGCGAGCAGGCCAGGTAGGTCAGCGTGAACTGCCACCAGTTGGGCAACTGGCACGCCACCACGTCGCCCCGGCCCACTCCAAGGCGGGCCAGGCCGACAGCGATGCGGTCGGCCATCTGCGCCATTTCGCCGTAGCTGAACCGGCGCACGTCGCCCGTTTCCACCTGCACGGCCGTCAGCGCGAGCTGTTGGGGGCGGGCCGCCGCGCAGGCATCCAGCTCGGCGTTGATGGTGCGGTCATGCCACAGGCCTTGGGCGATCAGGCGCGCGCGGCGCGGGGGCAGCAGTACGGCGTCGAATTCCATGGGAATGTCTCCAATCAGGATTTGCTATAAAAAATGCAGCTACTGGCGCTTGCTGGATAAGCGTTGTTGCGTTATTTATTGTTTTTTTATGAGGGATTGCGCCCAGGGCGGTGCCTGGGGGCAATGGGGGTGTCCTCAGGCCGGCACGAATTTGCGGCCGGCACGCGTGCGCGCCACGATGGTTTTCATGATCTGCGCCGTGCCGTCGCCGATCTGGAAGCCCAGCACGTCGCGCAGGCGCTGCTCCATCGGGCCGCGGTCGTAGCCGCCGTGGCCAAAGCACAGCAGGCACTGGTGGATCACGTCGTAGGCCAGCTTGGGGCCCCACCACTTGGCCATGCCGGCCTCGGCGCTGTGCGGCAGACCCTGGTCCTTGAGCCACAGCCCCTGCAGGCACAACAGGCGCGCGCCTTCGACCTCGGTGTCGTAGGTCGCCAGCGGGTGCGTCACGCCCTGGAAGGCCGCCAGCGGCTGGCCGAAGGCCTCACGCTCGGTGATGTACTGCCAGGCCTCCTCCAACGCCACGCGCGCCACCGCCAGGCATTGCAGGCCGATGAGCGAGCGTGAGAAGTCGAAGCCGTGCATCACCTGCACAAAGCCCTTGTTCTCGTCCCCCAGGCGGTGATTGACGGGCACGCGCGCGTTCTCGAAGAAGATGGACCCGCGCCCGATGGCGCGCTGGCCGTGGCAGTCAAAGCGGTTGGTGGTCACGCCGGGCGTGTCCATCGGTACCAGCAGCGCGGTTACGCCATGCGCGCCGGACTCGGGTGTGCCGGTGCGCCCGAACACCACGCAGATGTCAGCCTGGTCGGCGGCAGAGATGGAGGTCTTCTCGCCGTTGATGACGTATTCGTCGCCCACGCGCTCGATCTTCAGCCGCAGGTTGGCCGCGTCCGATCCGCCGCGTGGCTCGGTCAGCGCGATGGCGCAGATGCTCTCGCCGGCGATGATTTTCTGCAGCCAGGGCGTGACCACCTCGGGCTGGCCATAGCGCGACAGGATCTGGCTGTTCAGCGAAGCCAGCAGGTTCACGTAGGAAAAGCTCAGGTCGGCGCGTGCGATCTCCTCGTGGATCACGCCCGCGGCCAGGCAACCCAGCCCCAGGCCGCCGAACTGCTCGGGCAGCTCGGGCACGATGAAGCCCAGCTCGCCCATTTCGCGCATCAGCGCGCGGTCGAAGGTTCGGCTCCGGTCGCGCTCCAGAAAACCGGGCGCCACGCGCTCCTGGGCAAAACGCCGCGCGGTCTCGGCCAATGCCTGCAGGTCTTGGTTGATATAGGGGTTGGGATTCATCGCCATGTTTTCACACCTCGGGCTGCTGCTTGCCGCTTACTTGACGTACTTGCGGAACTCGGGCTTGCGCTTTTCCTTGAGGGCGTTGACGCCCTCGCGCGACTCGTCGGTGTCGTAGTACAGCTTGAGCGCATACATGCCCAGGCCGGCAATGCCGGCCTGGTGCGCCGTGTCCATGTTGAAACTGCGCTTGGCTATGGCCAACGCCGTGGGGCTGCGCTCGCAGAGCTCTTCGCCAATCTTCTGCACCTCGGCGTCCAGCTGGTCGTGCGGGAAGCAGAAGTTGGCCAGGCCCATGGCCACGGCCTCGGCGCCGCTGTAGCGACGGTTCAGGTACCAGATCTCGCGCGCCTTCTTCTCGCCGACCACTCGGGCCAGAAAAGCCGTGCCGTAGCCGGGATCCACGGAGCCCATCTTCGGGCCGACCTGCCCGAACTGGGCCTTGTCGGAGCAGATCGTCAGGTCGCAAATCGTGGCCAGCACGTTCCCGCCGCCGATGGCGAAGCCCTGCACGCGGGCGATCACGGGCTTGGGCACGTCGCGGATGGCGGTGTGCAGCTCTTCCATGGGCAGGCCGATGGTGCCGCGGCCGTCGTAGTTGCCGTCGTGCGCGGACTGGTCGCCGCCGGTGCAGAAGGCACGGTCGCCCGCGCCGGCGAGCACGATGGCGCCCACGCTCTTGTCGTAGCCGGCCTTGTTCAGCGCCTTGATGAGCTCGTCGCACGTGGTGCCGCGAAAGGCGTTCATCTTGTCGGGGCGGTTGATGGTGATCCAGGCCACGCCGTTCTTCACTTCGTACAGCAGGTCTTCAAAGGTCATGATGTCGATTCCAGGTTGGGGGTGTGGGAAGGGTCAGCCGTTCATGGTCAGGCCGCCGGAGACGCTGAGCACCTGGCCGGTGATGAAGCCCGCGTCGGCGCTGGCGAAGAAGGCAATGGCGCTGGCCAGATCGTCTGGCTGGCCCAGGCGGCCCAGCGGTATGGCGCGGGTGAAGGCCTCGAGCAGTTTCTCGGGGTTGCCGGCGCCCTCGGCCACGCCGGCCAGCAGCGCCGTATCGGTGGGGCCGGGGCAGACCACGTTCAGGGTGATGCCGTGGCGCGCATGCTCGCGCGCCAGGGCCTTGGTCAGTGCCACCAGGCCGCCCTTGCAGGCGGCGTACACGGCCTCGCCCGAGGAACCCACGCGGGCGGCGTCCGACGCCACGTTGACGATGCGGCCTTTCTTGCGCTCGGCCATGCCGGGCAGAACGGCGTGGTGCATGTGCAGGGCGCCGGTCAGGTTGATGGCGATGAGCCGGTCCCACTCAGCGGGCACAGTCTTGGTGAAGGGTTTGAACACGTCCCAGCCGGCGTTGTTGACCAGCACGGCAACGGGACCGAGCTGCGCCTGTGTGGCGGCGACGGCCGCATCCACCGAGGCGCGGTCGGTGATGTCGCAATCGAAGGCGGCGGCCTGGCCGCCGGCGGCCGTGATCTCGGCCACCACCTTTTGCGCCGCTTCGAGGTTGCGGTCGAATACCGCGACCTTGGCGCCTTCGCGCGCCAGGCGCCGGCAGGTGGCGCTGCCAATGCCGCCGCCGCCGCCGGTCACGATGATGGTTTCGTCCTTTAATCCTTGCATGTCTTCAATCTCCGGTCTGAGGGGTTGCTATGCTTGGCGGGTTGCGAGTTCAATCCGTCAATTAGGTAAACATGTTGCATATATTAAGGATCGACTTTGTCGCTGTCAATGTGCTGAGAGCGGGTGAAACCTATGGAAAACCAGTATAAAAAAGTGAAAGAAACCCGTATGGAGCTGGCCAACAGGCTATTCTTCAAGTTGTACCAATGCGCAAATATGTTGCATAAAACCGGCTCTCGCGCTGTGGAGTCAGAGGGGCTTACGACGCAGCAGTGGGCGGTGTTGGGGGCGCTCTCGACCACGGACGAGGGCATGAGCATTGGGGCGCTGGCGCGCTATCTGATGGTCAGTCGCCAGAATCTGGCGGGCTTGATAGGGCGCATGGAGCGCCAGGGTCATGTGTGCAGCGCCCCGGATGGGCGCGACCGGCGCTCACGCCTGGTGGCGATGACGCCCGCCGGCCGCCTCACCTGGGAGCGAGGGGCGCAGGCCAAGATCGAGGACTACTACACGCAAGCGCTGGAGGGCTTCTCGACCAGCGACCAGGTGCATGCGCTGCACTACCTGCTCAAACTGCTGGACAACATGCAGCGGATCGATATCGCGCAGGGTGCGAGTGAGGAGGATGATGCGGGCTGACTGCCGGATCTGCCCCGGCAGCACCGGCGCAGTCGTCAGGCCGCCCCGCCCGAGCCGCGCGCGCCCGAGGACGGCACCGGCAGACCCAGCATGGCGCAGGCCACGGCCTCGCCGACCTTGATGCCGTC
>JAGPIX010000069.1 GCA_018054745.1 Alicycliphilus sp. | reverse complement strand
AATCGGTTTGCAATCTGACGTTTAAACGCAACAGCCCCGCCGGGGCGGGGCTGTCGTCAGGGGGCCGTCACGCCGGCTCGGGGCGGCAAGGCTCAGTCGTTGGCGTAGATGTCCACGTCCTTGGTCTCGCGCAGGAACAGCATGCCGACCACCAGCGTCATGCCGGCGATGATGATCGGGTACCACAGGCCGTTGTACATGTTGCCGGTCTGGGCCACGATGGCGAACGACATGGTGGGCAGCAGGCCGCCGAACCAGCCATTGCCGATGTGGTAGGGCAGGCTCATCGAGGTGTAGCGGATACGCGTGGGGAACAGCTCCACCAGCATGGCGGCGATGGGGCCGTAGACCATGGTCACCAGGATCACCAGGTAGGTCAGGATGACGACCATCATCACCTTGTTCATCTTCGCCGGGTCGGCCTTGGCGGGGTAGCCGTCAGCCTTGAGCGTGTCGGCCACGGCCTTCTTGAACTCGGCGTCCTTGGCCTTGGCGTCGGCCGCGGACAGGCCCTTGGCGGAGTAGCTCTGGATCACATCGTCGCCAATCTTGATGACGGCGGGCGTGCCGGCGGGGGCTTCCTCGTTGTCATAGCTGACCGAGCTGGCGGCCAGCACCTGCTTGGCGATGTCGCAGGAGCTGGTGAACTTGGTCGTGCCCGTGGGGTTGAACTGGAACGAGCATTCCTTGGGGTCGGCGACGATGAACACCTGGCTCTTGGCCTGGGCCGCTGCCAGATCCGGGTTGGCGGCCTGGGTCAGGGCCTTGAAGGCCGGGAAGTAGGACACGATGGCCAGGGCGCAGCCTGCCATGATGATGGTCTTGCGGCCAATCTTGTCGGACAGCGAGCCAAAGATCAGGAAGAAGGGCGTGCCGATCAGCAGCGCGGCGGCGATCAGCAGGTTCGCCGTGACGGCGTCCACCTTGAGCTGCTGCGTCAGGAAGAACAGCGCATAGAACTGGCCCGTGTACCAGACCACGGCCTGGCCGGCGGTCAGGCCGAACAGCGCGATGAGCACGATCTTCAGGTTCTTCCACTGACCGAAGGACTCGGCCAGGGGCGCCTTGGAGGTCTTGCCCTCGGCCTTCATCTTGCGGAAGGCGGGCGACTCGGACAGCTGCATGCGGATCCACACCGAGATGGCCAGCAACAGGATGGACACCAGGAAAGGAATGCGCCAGCCCCAGTCGTTGAAGGCCGGCTCGCCCATCAGCGTGCGCGTGCCCAGGATGACCAGCAGCGACAGGAACAGGCCCATGGTGGCGGTGGTCTGGATCCACGCCGTGTAGGCGCCGCGCTTGCCATTGGGGGCATGCTCGGCCACATAGGTGGCGGCGCCGCCGTATTCACCGCCCAGCGCCAGGCCTTGCAGCAGGCGCAGGCAGATCAGGATCACCGGCGCGGCCACGCCTATGCTGGCGTAGTTGGGCAGTATGCCGACGATGAAGGTCGAGATGCCCATGATCAGGATGGTCACCAGAAAGGTGTACTTGCGCCCGATCAGGTCGCCCAGGCGGCCGAAGAACAGCGCGCCGAAGGGCCGGATGATGAAGCCCGCGGCAAAGGCCAGCAGGGCAAAGATGAAGGCCGATGTGGGATCGAGTCCGGCAAAGAACTGCTTGGCGATGATCGCCGCGAGCGAGCCATATAGATAAAAGTCGTACCACTCGAACACCGTGCCGAGGGACGACGCCAGGATCACCTTGCGTTCCTCGGGCGTCATGGGGCGGGCCGCCGCCTTGCCGCCCGCGCCTTGCGTAGCGCTGATTGCCATTGCTTGTCTCCTAGTTGGTTTTGAAACACAGGTGCTTACAAATGCCTGTGTTTGCACTATCTGCCCGGCTACTGACGGAGTGCTGACGCATTTCTTACGCAAGCTGACGACTGGCTGAATACAAACTTACAAGTTCGGAAGAAACCCTTAGGCGGCGTTTTTTGATGTGAAAAACCGGCCAAAACGGCCGAAATGCCGCGTTTTTGCTGCATTGCAGCGCGTAAGCGTTTGGTCAGCCCGGCTTCGCAGAATCCGCCCCGTTTGTGTATTGCGTCCATTGCATGCACGGCGTTTCATCCCTCAAGGAGACAAGCATGAGTGACCCCGTCGTTGAAAAGATTCAACGCCATCCCAAGTACCAGGAGTTGCGCGCAAGGCGCAACCCGCTGGGTGTCGTCCTGACCATCCTGATGCTGGTCGTTTACTTTGGCTACATCGGCCTGATCGCGTTCGACAAGGCCTTCCTGGCCAAGCCGATCGGCGCCGGCGTGACCACGCTGGGCGTGCCCATAGGCATGGGCGTGATCCTGTTCACCATCGCCATCACGGTCTACTACGTGCGCATCGCCAACAACAAGTTCGACGCGCTGACCGAAGAAATCCTCAAGGACGTCACCAAATGAAGCGCCTGCAAAACACCGCCAGCACCGCGCTGGCCCTGGCCGCCCTGTGGGCGAGCAATGTTGCTTACGCCGCCGGTGGCGACGTAGGTCAGGCCGCCAAGCAGGAGACCAACTGGACGGCCATCATCATGTTCGGCATCTTCGTGGTCGCCACGCTGTGGATCACGAAATGGGCCGCCTCCAAGACCCGCTCCGCCGCCGACTTCTATACCGCCGGCGGCGGCATCACGGGTTTCCAGAACGGCCTGGCGATTGCCGGCGACTACATGTCGGCCGCCTCCTTCCTGGGCATCTCGGCAGCCGTGATGGCCTCGGGCTATGACGGACTGATCTACTCCATCGGCTTCCTGGTGGGCTGGCCCATCATCACCTTCCTGATGGCCGACCGGCTGCGCAACCTGGGCAAGTTCACCTTTGCCGACGTGGCCGGCTACCGCTTCGAGCAGGCGCCGATCCGCATGTTCGCGGCATCCGGCACGCTGATCGTGGTGGCCTTCTACCTGATCGCGCAGATGGTGGGTGCGGGCCAGCTGATCAAGCTGCTGTTCGGCCTGGAGTACTGGGTCGCGGTGGTCATCGTCGGCGCGCTGATGATGGTCTACGTGCTGTTCGGCGGCATGACGGCCACCACCTGGGTGCAGATCATCAAGGCCGTGCTGCTGCTGTGCGGCGTGACCTTCATGGCCTTCATGGTGCTGGCCAACTACGGCTTCAGCCCCGAGGCGCTGTTCGCCAAGGGTGTCGAAGTGCGCACGCAGATCGCCGCCAACACCGGCCTGACGCCGGAAGAAGCCGCCAAGAAGGGCCTGTCCATCATGGGCCCGGGCGGCTTCATCAAGGATCCGATCTCGGCCATCTCCTTCGGTATGGCGCTGATGTTCGGCACCGCGGGTCTCCCCCACATCCTGATGCGCTTCTTCACCGTGCCCAACGCCAAGGAAGCCCGCAAGTCGGTGGGCTGGGCCACGGTGTGGATCGGCTACTTCTACATCCTGATCTTCATCATCGGCTTTGGCGCCATCACCATGGTGCTGACGAACCCCGAGATGGCCGACACGGTCAAGGGCGTGATCAAGGGCGGCGCGGGCACGGCCAACATGGCGGCGGTGCTGGTGGCCAAGGCCGTGGGCGGCAACATCTTCTACGGCTTCATCTCGGCCGTGGCCTTCGCCACCATCCTGGCCGTGGTGGCCGGCCTGACGCTGTCGGGCGCCTCGGCCGTGTCGCATGACCTGTACTCCACGGTCATCAAGAAGGGCAAGGCCGACAGCGCGGCCGAACTGAAAGTCTCGCGCATGACCACCCTGGCTCTGGGCGTCGTCGCGGTGATTCTGGGCATTGCCTTCGAGAAGCAGAACATCGCCTTCATGGTGTCGCTGGCCTTCGCTATCGCCGCCTCGGCCAACTTCCCGGCGCTGATCCTGTCCATCCTGTGGAAGGGCTGCACCACGCGCGGCGCGGTGTTCGGCGGCTTCCTGGGGCTGATCTCGTCGGTGGGTCTGACCGTCGTCTCGCCCTCGGTGTGGGAAGCCACGCTGGGCAACCCGGCCGGTTCGGCCCTGTTCCCCTACTCGTCGCCGGCGCTGTTCTCCATGACCATCGGCTTCGTCGGCGTGTGGCTGTTCTCGATCACCGACAGCAGCGCCCGCGCGGCCAAGGATCGCGCAGCCTTCCCGGCGCAGCAGGTGCGCTCGGAAACCGGCCTGGGCGCTTCCGGCGCATCCGGCCACTGATCGATTTCCAAGGAGGGAGGGGCTGCGAAGCCCCCATCAACGAAACCGGGCCCCACAAGGGCCCGGTTTTTTGCTATCTTTAGAATAGCTTATTGCGCCGATAGACAGGCGGTTTATGCCAATTTTTGCTTATGCTTCCCCGCGCAAGCGGCGCAGCTTGATGAAGGCCATGGCGGCCATCACTGCGTCATTGAGCGCGTCATGTGCCTCGCGCTCGGGCAGGGCCAGATCCTGCATCAGGGTGGCAAAGCGCAGGTCGATCTCGGTGGTCGCCTGCTGCTGGTAGGGCGGCAGCTGCTTGAACTTGTAGTCGTAGTACATGGCCGAGACCTCGATCTTGGGCTGCGGCAGACCCATGCCCAGCAGCGGCCAGATGGCGCGGTTGAGCATGGCCACGTCGAACTCCAGGTAGTAGCCCACCAGCGGGCGGCTGCCTATGAAGCGCATCA
The DNA here is from genome assembly GCA_018054745.1 of Alicycliphilus sp. GTDB lineage: Bacteria > Pseudomonadota > Gammaproteobacteria > Burkholderiales > Burkholderiaceae_C > Alicycliphilus > Alicycliphilus limosus. Next base: position 10,833 of record JAGPIX010000069.1, on the reverse strand, counting down.
GCCGGCGCATGGCCTCGTCCTTCGGCAGGCCGCCCTCCAGGTCGCGCTCGCGCAGGCGGTGGATGCGCACGCTGTCGGCGGACACGCCTTTCTCGGGGCGTATCAACAGCTCCAGGCGCTCGCTGGTCATGATGCGGTCGCCGACGATGCGCACCGCGCCGACGGAGATGATCTCGTCGCTGCGCGTGTTCAGCCCGGTGGTCTCGCAGTCGAGCGCCACCCATTCATCGTGCGGCGGCGGGTCGAACATGGGCGCGAACTCGGGCTCGCCCAGGTGATAGATCAGCCACCAGCGGCGCAGCTTTTCCCACCACAGCGGGGCGGCCTGGCTGTAGTGGCGGCTCATACGGCGTCCAGGCGCAGGCGCTGGTGCAGCAGGGCCTTGAAGCGTTTGACGGCCGAGAGCGTGTCCTTGAGCAGATCGCGCTCCAGGCTGGACAGGCGCTGCGGATCGACGTTGCCGGTCACCGGCCGCTGCAGCTCCAGCTCGGCCAGGCCGGCCTGCAGGCGCAGGCCCATCAGAAAGTGCAGGCCTTGCACCAGTTCCTGCGCCATGGCCTCGTCCAGCTGGCCTTCGCCCTGCAGTGCGGCAATGCGCTCGACGGTGCCGGTGGCCTTGATGCGCCGCGCCAGCGCCAGGCTGCGCACGCCATGCACGATGGGGAAGATGCCGGCTTTCTTGAGGTTCACCAGGTCGGCGTCGCCGCCCAGGCTGAGCAGGCGGTTCCACCAGCCGGCGGCGCCGCCAAAGGCGTCTATGGCCATGGCAAAGCGCGCCACCAATGCATCGTTGTCGGTGGCCAGCTGCATCACGCGCTGGCGCACCTCGGCCAGCAGCTGGGCCTTGCCAGCGACGGCGTGGGCGTCCATGAAGATGGCCAGGTACATCAGGCTCTCGCCCTGGGGCTGCAGCAGCCAGCCGCGCACCTTGTCGCCAAAGCCGGTCACCGTGCCGCGCCACTCGGGGTTGTTGAGCATGATGCGCCCGGCGCATTCGGGGTAGCCAAAACCGGCCAGGGCCTGGGAGAAGCGGTCGCAAATGGCCTGCAGATCGGCCGGCGGCTCGTAGCCGTCACTCAGCAGCAGGCCGTTGTCCTGGTCGGTCTTCAAGAGCTGCTCACCGCGCCCCTCGCTGCCCATGACGAACAAACAGCTGTTGGCCAGCAGATCGGGCGGGGCAATCATCTGCCAGGCGCGCTCGAACAGGCGCGCGTTGAGCTGCTGCACCAGCTGCGCCACCAGGGCGATGCGCGTGCCGCCGCGGTGCAGGGCGGCCACCAGGCGGGTGATTTGCGCGGCGGCGGCCTCCAGCGCCGGCAGGTCGCGCGCCTCCTCGATCTGCACCGTGATCAGGTGCGAGTGGTTGGCCAGGTAGCTGAACAGGTCCAGCGCCTCCAGGATGCCCAGTACCTGGCCGTCCTCGCCCAGCACCGCCAGGCGGTGCACGCGCGCGCGCAAGAGCAACGCCATGGCGTCGCCAATCTGCTCGGCAGCACGCACCGTGACCACCGGGCTGCTGGCCAGCTCGCCCACGGTGATGCGCTCCAAGGGCCGGCCATCGAGGATGGCACGCTGCAGCGTGGTGTTGGAAAAAATCCCCAGCCCATCGGGCAGGCCGCTGACCAGCACGCTGGTGGTGCGCTGATCCTGAAAGATGCGCACCACGGAGACGATGTCGGTGCCCGCGGCCACCACATGCGCCGGGCGCAGAAAGGCCTGATCGACCCGCGCCAGCGTCAGCGACTGCATCTGGTGCTGTTCGGCGCGCTGCGCCAGGGCCGAGAGCTTGTTGCCCAGGTCGGAAAAGAGCAGCGCGCCAAAGCCGCGGTTGCGCGCGATCAGATCCTTGACGGTGCTGCGCGCCAACTGGTAGGCCACCAGCTCCTCGGCCACGGTGAAGCGGCTGCTGACGCGCCCGGCCACCAGGCCGCGGCCGTCAAAACAGTCTTCTGGCCCGTAGGTAGCCAGCACCTCCTCGCCTTCGGTCTGCGTGACATAGCCCTTGATGATGACGAACAGATGCTCGGGCGCATTGCCCACATCCAGCACCACCGCCCCTTCGGGGTAGTAGGCAATGTCCACGTTGTCGCGCACCAGCGACTGTTCTTCGGCCGTCAGGCAGTCGAACGGCGAGGCGGAGAAGTTGAAGGCATTGGGCATGAGCCCAATTCAACCCGGCAAGCCTTGCGGCACGCTTGCACAGCGCTGCCAGTGTTGCGCAAACCAGCCATCCCCATCGAGATAGGCACGCAGCATGGGCAGGCTGTCCAGGCCCCAGAACAAATGGCCATCGACCTCGAACATGGGCACGCCGAACACGCCGCGCTGCGCCGCCAGCTCGGTGTTGGCGCGCAGCAGCTGCTTGGCGCGTTCGGGCGCGGCCTCGTCCGGGCGCAGCTGCTCGGCCAGCAGGGCGCGCAGCGCGTCCAGGCGCGCCGGGTCGAGCGCGTCCGCCCCGCCCTGCCAGACATGGCGCAGGATGCTGCCGGCGACAAAGCGGTTCACCAGGCCATCGTCGCTGCACTCCAGCGCCAGGCGCAACAGCGGCAGCGGCGGGAACGGGTGGCGCGCCGGCATGTCCAGGCCCACACCCAGGCTGTGGCCCAGCCAGCTGACATGGCGGTAGGTCCAGTCGCGCTTGGGGACAATGCCGGCCGGCCCGGGATTGCCATGGGCGTTCAGCAGCGCGCCCAGCAGCACCGGACGGTAGCTCAGGCGGTAGGACAGCCCCTCCAGCGCCTGGGGCAGGCGCTCGAAGGCCAACCAGGCGTAGGGGGAGACGAAGTCCAGGTAACAGGTGATCTCTTTCATGCCAGTTCCTCGGGCAATGCAACCCCGGCACGCCGCAGCAAGTCTGCCCAGATGGCCCGGCGCCGGGCAGCGCCCGCCTGCGACCAGGTGCGGATCTCATCGAGGGTGCGAAAACAGCCCTCGCAGTGGCTGCCGTCGCGCGTCATGCGACAGATGGACAGGCAGGGCGAGGGGATCACTCCCGTGAAATTTGAATGAAATTGGCCCGTAACGCTTATCTGTTGGGCGCGAGCAGCTATCAATGTTGATAGTTTCATGACACGACTACCTGCACCACATCGGCCAGCGGCGCGCCGGTGAAGGCCTGCAGATCCTGCGGCCGCAGCTGGAACACGCCATGCGGATGGCCGGCCGCGGCCCAGATCACCTCGAAGCGCAGCAGCTCGCGGTCGATCAGCGTGACCGGCGCCTGCGCGTGCGCCAGCGGCGAAACACCACCGATGGAAAAGCCGGTCTTAGCCTTGACGAACTCGGCGTCGGCCCGGCCCGTCTTGCCGACCAGGGCATCCACCTTTTTCTCATCCACGCGCCGGTCGCCCGAGGTGATGACCAGCACCGCCGCGTCGTCGCTCTTGCGCCGGAAGATGATGCTCTTGGCGATCTGCCCAAGCTGCACGCCCAAGGCGTCGGCCGCCTGCTGCGCCGTGCGCGCGGCGTCGTCCAGCATGATCGGCATATGCGGGTGGCGGGCCGCCTGCAAGGCAGCGGCTACGCGTTGTACGGCTTCGGGCAGAGGGGAAACGGCAGCGGGATTCATAAGCAAATAGGTTGCATCAGGAGCGTCAGACGGCAGCGCCGAACAGGCGGCCAAGACTGTGCTCGATCTCCTGCACATCGTGGGGCGCCAGGCGCCCGAGGCTGCCGCGAACCAGGCGCGCATCCAGGGTGAATAGCTTGCAGCGCACCACGGACGGCGCCGGCAAACCAGCACCGGCAAGATCCTGGATGGCACAGTCCAGCGGCCACGGGGCATTGCCGGCGGACGTGATCATGGCCAGCACCAGATGCCCAGCCGGGGCGTTGAAGGCCGCGGCGGCGGAAAGCACCAGTGCCGGGCGGTTCTTGCTGGCAAGGCGGTCGGTAAAGGGAAAAGGCACGCGCACCACCTGCCAGCGCTCATAGATCACGGTAGGCCTCTTCGTCGGCGGCGCCGGCCCATTCGTCCAGTGTGCCTTCCATGGCCTGGAGAAACTCCATATCCAGCGGCTGTACGCGGCGCACCTGTACCACGCCCGCCTCCAACACCTCCCAGGCGAGCTTGTCCCCCGGGCCGACCTGCAGGGCGGCGCGGATATCGGCCGGAATCGTGGTCTGGCCCTTGCTGGTGATCTTGGCGACAGCCGTCATGGAGTGAATTCCTTACCGTAAGGATTCATTACTTTATACATGGGCAGGCCTGCATGCAAGCGGTGGCGTTCCGCTGTTCATCACCCCGCGCGCTTGTTCAACAGCGCCACCGCCACGCGCGACTGCGGCTTGCGCCCCAGAAAATCGCTGATGTACTGCCCGGCATCGACCAGAGCGTCCAGGTCGATGCCCGTCTCAATGCCCATGCCCTGCAGCATGTAGACCAGATCCTCGGTAGCCACGTTGCCGGTGGCACCCTTGGCGTAGGGGCAGCCGCCCAGGCCGGCGATGGAGGATTGGTAGTTCCACACGCCGAGCTCCAACGCCGCCAGGGTGTTGGACAGGGCCTGGCCGTAGGTGTCGTGGAAATGGCCGGAGATATCGTCGATGCCGAAATGCTGGGCCGTGGCCTCTATGGCGCGCTGCACCTTGAGCGGCGTGCCCACGCCTATGGTGTCGGCCACGTCCACGCGCTGCACGCCTATGCCGCGCATCAGGCCGGCCAGGTAGGCCACGCGCTCCGGGGCGATCTCGCCCTCGTAGGGGCAGCCCACGGTGCAGCTCATGGCGCCGCGCACGGCCACGCCTGCGGCCAGGGCGGCATCCACCACCGGGGCGAAGCGCTCGATGCTCTCGGCAATGCTGCAGTTGATGTTCTTCTGGCTGAAGGCCTCGCTGGCGGCGCCGAAGACGACGATCTCGTCGGGCTTATCAAGCACCGCCGCCTCCCAGCCCTTCAGGTTGGGCGTGAGCACGCTGTAGCGCACGCCGGCCTTGCGCGCCATGCCGCTCATCACCGCATGGTTGTCGGCCATCTGCGGCACCCATTTGGGTGACACATAGCTGGTGACCTCGATTTCCTGCAGGCCCGCGTCCTGCAGGCGCTGCACGAGGCCGATCTTGATGTCGGCGGGCACGGGGGTCTTTTCGTTCTGCAGGCCGTCGCGCGGGCCTACGTCGATGATGCGGACTCGGGAGGGATAGGGCATGGCTTGTCTCTTGAAGTAGGAAATGGGTGCGGGTCAATAACCACGCTCCAGGCTCACGACGCCGGCAATGGCCTCGCCGCGCGCCAGGGCCGCGATCTTGCCCGCGATCTGGGCAATGCTCTCGTCGCGCAGCGTGCGCGCCGAGGTGTGGGGCGTGAGCGTGATCCGGGGGTGACTCCAGAACGGGTGCCCGGCGGGCAGCGGCTCGGTGCGGAACACGTCCAGCGTGGCGCCGGCGACATGGCCGCCATCCAGTAGCGCCAGCAGGTCGTCATCGACCAGATGCGCGCCACGCGCCACGTTGATCACATAGGCGCCGGGCATCAGACGCGCGAGCGTGTCCCGGTTCATGATGTCCTGGGTCTCGGGCGTGAGCGGTAGCAGGTTCACCAGCACACGGCTGGCGGCCAGAAAATCATTGAAACCCTGAGCGCCATGAAAGCACTGCACGCCCGCCACCTGCTTCGGGCTGCGGCTCCAGCCGCGCACCGGAAAATCGAACTGCGCGACGGCGCGCGCCACGCGCTCGCCGAGCACGCCCAGGCCCATCACGCCCACGGGAAAGTCGCGCCGCTCGCGCGGCTTGCGGTAGCTCCAGCGGCCGGCGCGGGCGCTGGCTTCGTAGTCGTCGAATTCACGGAAGTGGCGGATCAGCGCGTGGCACACATACTCGGCCATCTGCACGGCCATGCCGGCGTCGTCGAGCCGTACCACGCGCAGACCCGGCGGCAGACGTAGTTTCAGCAGCGCATCCACGCCGGCGCCGATGTTGAACAAGGCCTTCAGGCCCGCCTGCTCGTCAATGAACTGCTGCGGCGGAGCCCAGACCACGGCGTAGTCGGCCTGGGGCGCACCGGGTTGCCAAAGGCTGATGTCGGCCTGCGGCAGGGCGGCGGCCAGGCCCTGGAGCCAGGGCTCGGCCTTGGTGTCGGTACAGCAAAAGGTAATTTTCATGGCCTGCGAGCGTACCGCGACGGCGCCGCGCGCGTGTTCAGACGGCGGAAAGCCTGAGCAGCTCGGCGCCTTCCGTCACCTGGTCGCCGGGCGCGTAGAGCAGCTCGGCCACCACGCCGTCCTGCGGGGCGGCGATGGTGTGCTCCATCTTCATGGCCTCCATCACCGCCAGGGCCTGGCCCTTGCTGACCTTGTCGCCGGCCTGGACGGCAAACGACACCACCTTGCCCGGCATGGGTGCCGTCAGGCGCCCGCCCTCGCCGGCCGTCTCACCCGCATGGGCGAGCAGATCCAGGGCCTCGATGCGTGTGGCGCCGCGCGGGGTGAAAACATGATCGCTTTCGCCCTGGGCGTAGACCAGGGCCTGGGTGCGCTGGCCGGCGTATTGCAGGTCCATGGCGCCACCGGGGGCGAGGGCAAAGGCGAGCGCGCCGCTGACCGCGCCTTCGCCCTCGCCCACGGCCAGCCGGTAGCTGCCATCGCGCTCATAGCTGAGCCAGGCCTTGGCGTGCTGGCCGCCAAAGTCGAACTCGAAGCGGCGCTTGCAGGCGGTGAGCGAACGCCAGCCATCGGTGCGGCTGAAGGGGTTGGCGCCCTGCCCGGCGCGCTCGCGCAGCAGCTGGCTGGCCACGGCGGCGGCGGCGGCCAGGGGCAGGCCAACCTTCTCCTGCTGGAACAGCACCGCCTCCTCGCGCTGGATCAGCGCGGTATCGAGCCGCGCCTGGGCGAAGGCGCCGCTTTGCACCACATGGCGCAAGAACTGCACATTGGTCGCCAGGCCGACGATGTGGGTCTGGGCCAGTGCGTCGTCCAGCCGCGCCAGCGCTTGTTCGCGCGTGTCGCCATGCACGATGAGCTTGGCGATCATGCTGTCGTAGAAGGGGCTGATGGCGTCGCCCTCGCGCACGCCGTCGTCCACGCGCACCTGGCTTCTCTCGAAGCTGGTGCAGACCGGCTTGCGATAGACATTCAGGCGCCCGGTGGCGGGCAGGAAGTTGTTGTCCGGGTTCTCGGCGCAGATGCGCGCCTCGATGGCGTGGCCGATGATGCGCAGCTCGTCCTGGCGCTTGGGCAAAGGCTGGCCGCTGGCCACGCGCAGCTGCCACTCCACCAGGTCTTCGCCGGTAATCGCCTCGGTCACCGGGTGCTCGACCTGCAGGCGCGTGTTCATCTCCATGAAGTAGAACTTCATGGCCTCGGGTGCGTCGTAGCCGCCCGGCTGCTCGACGATGAATTCGACCGTGCCCGCGCCCACATAGCCCACGGCCTGGGCCGCGGCCACGGCCGCCTGGCCCATCCGGGCGCGCAGCTCGGGCGTCATGCCGGGAGCGGGGGCTTCTTCCAGCACCTTCTGGTGACGCCGCTGCACCGAGCAGTCGCGCTCGAACAGATAGACGCAGTTGCCGTGCGTATCGCCAAACACCTGGATCTCGATGTGGCGCGGGCGCAGCACGTATTTCTCGACCAGCACGGCGTCGTTGCCAAAGCTGTTGATGGCCTCACGCTTGCAGGATTCCAGCGCGGCGGCAAAGTCCTCGCTTTTCTCGACCAGGCGCATGCCCTTGCCGCCGCCGCCGGCGCTGGCCTTGATGAGCACGGGGTAGCCGATGGCATCGGCCTCGCGCTGCAGCAGTTGCGGGTCTTGGTCCTCGCCCTGGTAGCCCGGCACCAGCGGCACGCTGGCCTTGGCCATCAGACGCTTGGACTCGGCCTTCAGGCCCATGGCTGAAATAGCCGACGCCGGCGGGCCGATGAACACCAGACCGGCCTTGGCGCAGGCCTGGGCGAAGTCTTCGTTCTCGCTCAAAAAACCGTAGCCGGGGTGGATGGCCTGGGCGCCGGTCTGCTGCGCCGCCTCGATGATGCGCTCCCAGCGCAGATAGCTGTCCTTGGGCGCGCTGGCGCCAATGTGCACGGCCTCGTCGCAGGCGGCGACATGCTTGGCGTTGGCGTCGGCGTCGGAATACACGGCGACGGTTTTCACGCCCATGCGTTTGGCGGTCGCAGCAACACGGCAAGCGATCTCTCCACGATTCGCAATCAGGATTTTTGTAAACATTCAGGCCACCTTGGCAGAAGCAGAAAACAGGGAAGAAACACGCCGCAGCACGGCGCGCAGAAACTTGAACAAGATCACCAGCAGCAGCGCCGACACGGCCAGCGCCAGTACCAGCGCAACGCCGAAGGCCAGCGGGTGCTGCGTGGCCAGCCAGACCGTGGCGACGACCAGGCCGTCCTCCAGGAACGACAGGCCCCAGTTGGAAAACGGCTCGGGCGAGGTATTCGCCGCCGCGCGCGCCGTCATCTTGGTGGCCAGGGCCGTGGCCGACAGCGTGCCGCCCAACAACCCTGCCGCCACGGCCATGCTGGCGTTGTCGGCACCGAACACGCCAGCAGCCAACAGCGCACCCGCCGGCACGCGGATGAAGGCATGCACCGCGTCCCAGGCGCTGTCCAGCCACGGCACCTTGTCGGCAAAGAATTCGACCAGCAGCATGAAGCCGCTGGCCATCAGCACCACCGGGTGCTGCAGCACCGTCAGCGCCGGCGGCAAGGCGATCCAGTCCAGCGCGCCCATGCCGCCGACCAGAAACACCACCGCATACAGGCGCATGCCGCTGGCCCAGCCCAGGGCCGCGGCCAGGGCCAGCAGGCCGGGCATGTCCAGCTGCTGCGTGGCGCGCGCGGCCCCCTCGGCCACCGCCTGGGCAGTGCCTGAGTCGATGTGCAGGCCCACCGTATGGAGCCATTGCACGATCTGGAGCCAGAGCGCGTCCATTGCAACGATCAGGCCAGCCAGCTGGGCTTGCGCTTCTGCAGGAAGGACTGCACGCCCTCGCGGCCCTCGTCACTGGCGCGGATGTCGGCAATGCCCTCCACCGTGGCGGCGATCAGGGCGGCGTTGATTTCGCGTTCGGCGACGTCCAGCACCAGCTTTTTGCAGGCGCGCACGGCGTTCGGGCTGGCGCTGATCAATGCCTTGACGAGCTCATCGACCTTGGCGTCGAGCTGCTCCGCCGTCACCACCTCGTGCACAAAGCCGATGCGCAGCGCCTCCTGCGCGCCGAAGCGCTCGGCCGTCAAGAAGTAGCGGTGCGCGGCGCGCGCACCCATGGCACGGATCACGTAGGGGCTGATGGTGGCGGGGATCAGGCCTATCTTGACCTCGGACAGGCAGAAGCCCGCAGTGTCCACGCTGACGGCCATGTCGCAGGCGGCCACCAGGCCAGTGCCGCCGGCGTACACATCGCCCTGCACGCGCGCAATCGTCGGCTTCGGGCACTCGTAGATCACGCGCAGCATCTCGGCGAGCTTGGCGGCGTCCGCCAGGTTCTGCTCGCGCGTGTAGTCCGCCATGCGGCGCATCCAGTTCAGGTTGGCGCCGGCGCAGAAGGCCGGGCCCTCGGCCGCCAGCACCACGGCGCGCACATCGGCGCGTGCGCCCACCTCGGTGAAGGCGGCGGTGATCTCGGCGATGACCTCGTCGCTGAAGGCGTTGCGGATCTCGGGCTGGGTCAGCGTGATGGTGGCACGCGGGCCGTCGTAGCGAATCGTCAAGGCTGTCATGGTGTCTCCTTACATGCGGAACACGCCGAACTTCACGTCTTCAATCGGCGCGTGGCGCGAGGTGGCCAGGGCCAGGGCCAGCACGCGGCGCGTGTCGGCCGGGTCGATGATGCCGTCGTCCCAAAGGCGCGCCGTGGCGTAGTAGGGGTGGCCCTGCTTCTCGTACTGGTCGCGTATCGGGGCCTTGAAGGCCTCCTCTTCCTCGGCAGACCACTTGCCGCCCTTGCCCTCTATGCCGTCGCGCTTGACGGTGGCGAGCACGCTGGCCGCCTGCTCGCCGCCCATGACCGAGATGCGCGCGTTCGGCCACATCCACAAAAAGCGCGGACTGTAGGCGCGTCCGCACATGCCGTAGTTGCCGGCGCCAAAGCTGCCGCCGATGATGATGGTGAACTTCGGAACATTCGCCGTGGCCACGGCCGTGACCATCTTCGCGCCGTGGCGCGCGATGCCCTCGTTCTCGTACTTGCGCCCGACCATGAAGCCGGTGATGTTCTGCAAAAACACCAGCGGTATCTTGCGCTGGCAGCACAGCTCGATGAAGTGCGCGCCCTTCTGCGCCGACTCGCTGAACAGGATGCCGTTGTTGGCGATGATGCCCACGGCCATCCCCTCGATGCGCGCAAAGCCGCAGACCAGGGTGTTGCCGTAGCGCGCCTTGAACTCGTCGAACGCGCTGCCATCGACGATGCGGGCGATGATCTCGCGCACGTCAAAGGGCTTGCGCGTATCGACAGGGATCACGCCATACAGCTCGCTTGCTTCATATTTAGGAGCTGTTGGCGCAGTATCCGCCTGCGTTTCAGGCTGTTTTCTATTCAAATTAGCCACGGCGGAACGGGCCAGCGCCAGCGCATGCAGGTCGCTTTGCGCCAGATGGTCGGCCACGCCCGAGAGGCGCGTGTGCACGTCGCCGCCGCCTAAATCTTCGCTCGTCACCACCTCGCCCGTGGCGGCCTTCACCAGCGGCGGGCCGCCCAGGAAGATGGTGCCCTGGTTCTTGACGATGATGGTCTCGTCGCTCATCGCCGGCACATAGGCGCCGCCGGCCGTGCAGCTGCCCATGACCACGGCGATCTGCGCCAGGCCCTGGGCGCTCATGTTGGCCTGGTTGTAGAAGATGCGGCCGAAGTGGTCGCGGTCCGGGAAGACCTCATCCTGGTTG
>JAGPIX010000068.1 GCA_018054745.1 Alicycliphilus sp. | reverse complement strand
CCGAGCTACCCACCAAAACCGCCGTGAAGCTGACGGCGGACATCACCAATGCGCCGCGAAATGCCCTGTACGAACTAGCACTGCAGATCAAACGCAGTGAACAGGACTGAAACGCCTGCTGACAGGCGCGCGCACCCAATAGCCAGCCCGCAGGGGTGCATCCGATCCACAAAAAAAACGCCCAACCGAGAACGGTTGGGCGTTGCGATTTGGTGGCCTGGGACGGAATCGAACCGCCGACACAAGGATTTTCAATCCTCTGCTCTACCGACTGAGCTACCGGGCCTGAGCCACGGATTCTAGCGCAAAAAAATGGCATCCAATTTGAAACCTTGAAAATTTGCGACCCTTAGCCGGCGCGCTTGTTGCGGCCCAGGTCGACACCCAGCTGGCGCAGCTTGCGGTAGAGGTGGGTGCGTTCCAGGCCGGTCTTTTCGGCCACGCGCGTCATGGAGCCGCCCTCGCGGGCCAGGTGGAACTCAAAGTAGGCTTTCTCAAAACCGTCGCGCGCCTCGCGCAGCGGGCGATCCAGATTGAAGCCCTGGTGCGACAAGGGCAGCTGGTCGGCCGCCGATACGGCGCTCGCAAAAGGTGGTGCACCGTTGCCGGCAGTTGCCATGTCCGGCGAGTCGGCGATGTCAGGGGTTGGTGCACTCTGCGCTGCACTGGGAATGCTGCGTGCCAGGCCTTGCTCCACGGCCTTGAGCAATTTTTGCAGGGTGATGGGCTTTTCCAGGAAAGAGAACGCCCCGATGCGGGTGGCCTCGACAGCCGTGTCTATCGTGGCGTGGCCGCTCATCATGATGACGGGCATGGTCAGCGTGCCGGCCATGGCCCATTCCTTGAGCAGCGAGACGCCATCGGTGTCGGGCATCCAGATGTCGAGCAGCACCAGGTCATAGCTGTTCGCCTGCCGCGCGCTGCGGGCCTGCGTGGCGTTCTCGGCCAGATCCACGCTATGCCCCTCATCGTTCAGGATTTCCGACAACAGATCCCGGATCCCCAGCTCGTCGTCAACTACCAGTATGTTTGCCATGTGTGTAAATGCATCCTTACTGCCGGTACCGCGATGTTGTTAGAGCGCCACCGCCGCTTCAGGAGCGAATGATAGCGATACTTGCGCGCCCCTCATTTCCTCGCCCTCGATACGGTTGGCCAGGTCGATGCGCGCACCATGCTCATCGGCAATTTTCTTGACCACCGCCAGGCCCAAACCGGTGCCGCGCGCCTTGGTGGTGACATAGGGCTCAAAGGCGCGTTGCAGGATATACGCCGGAAAGCCTGGCCCGCAATCGGACACCGTGAGCCGCACGCGCTGCGCCGACTCACTCCAGCGCGTGGCGATGACCACAGGTGCGGGCGGCAGCTTCTGCTGCTCGGCCGCTTGCAAGGTGGCATCTTGCGCGTTCTGCAGCAGGTTGTGCACCACCTGGCGCAGTTGCTGGGCGTCGCCCAGGATGCGCGGACAACGCACGTCCAGCTCGGCCTGCACCGGCACCTGCGCGGTCTCGGCGCCATACAGGTGCAGCACATCGGCAATCAATGCATTCAGGTCCAGCGGCTGCAGCACGGCGGCGGGCAGGCGCGCATAGTCGCGAAACTCGTTGACCAGGCGCTTCATGGCATCGACCTGATCGACGATGGTCTTGACCGACTTGATGAGCACGGCCTGCTCGGCGTCGGGCAGCTTGCCCGTGAGCTTGAGCTCCAGGCGCTCGGCCGACAGCTGTATGGGGGTGAGCGGGTTCTTGATTTCATGCGCCAGGCGGCGCGCCACTTCGCCCCAGGCCTGGGCGCGCTGGGCCGAGACGATTTCGGAGATGTCGTCAAACACCAGCAGACGCGCGTGGTTGGGCAGCTCGGCGCCACGTGCGACCAGGCTGGTGCCCTGGGCGTGCATGCCGCCGCCAGAGCCATGCAGCTCAAACGGGTGCTGCCAGTGATCCAGACTATGGTGGCCATGGTCCAGCGAGAAAGCGTCGAAATGCTGCTGCACCGTGGCCGCAAATTCGGCCAGACCGGGCACGGCGGCCAGGGGTTTGCCCTCGTGAGCGGCCAGTGGTGCACGCAGAATGCGCGTGGCGCCCGGGTTGGAGGACTGGATCACGCCCTGCTGATCGAGCACGATGACGCCCGCCGTGAGGTTGTCTAGGATGGTCTGCAGGTTGCCGCGCGCCGCATCCAGCTGCTCCATGCTGCGCTCCACGGCCGAGCGCGCATCGGCCAGCTGTTGCGTCATCAGGGCAAAGGATCGCGTCAGGCCACCGAGCTCATCCTTGCCTTGCAGCGCGGCCTTCGGCGCCAGGTTGCCGGCTGCCACCTCGCGCACACCGTCTGCCAGCACAATCAGGGGACGTGCCAGCTGGTTGCCCAGCACCACCGCCAACAGCACCGCGCCGAACACCGCCAGAAACAGCGCCAGGGTCAGCGTGCCTATGTACATGCGCCGCAGGCCACCACGGGCCAATGCGCGCTCCTGGTATTCGCGGTTGGCCTCCTGCACGGCGATGGCGTTGGCCACCAGGGCCTGGGGCAGAGGCAGGGTGGCCTGCAGGTAGCGCGGCTCGGCCAACAGCCCCACCCCCGGATGGACTACCAGCACCAGCACGCGCACGCGTGCGTTCTCCGCGGCCATGGGATCGTTGATGTCGTCCAGCCCCTCGATCTGGAAGCTGATGCGCTCCTGGCGCGCGGCGCGCAGTTGCTGCGCGCTGGGGCGATCGGGGTTGAGCGAATAGCGCGATTGCCCGACCCCGGCCACGGGCTGGCCCGCGGCATTCCACAACACCATGTCCGAAGCCCCGAGCTGATCGCGCATGCGCTCAAGCACCACGCCGGCCGCGGCGTCGGGCACCTGCGCCAGCTGGCTGCTGGCGCCGCGGGTCTTGATCGCCAGGTCGCTGGCAATGGTGTCCAGCGTGACACGCGCCAGACTCACCCCGGCCGTCAACGCACCCTCCACCTTGACATCGAACCAGCTCTCGATGGAGCGCGAGACGAACTGGTAGGACACGACATAGATCAGCAGCCCCGGCACCACCCCCACCAGGCCGAATATGGCCGCCAGCTTGATCAGCAGATGGCTGCCGAATCGCCCGCGCCGCACGCGCACGCCCAGGCGCACGGCGCCCCAGACCAGCACCGCCAACAACGCCACGGCGACAAGCACGTTCACGCCCAGCAGCCAGGCAAAGTTGCGCTCGTAGAGCGCGCGATTGTTGGTGGCCAGGGTGAGCAGAAACAGCAGCACCAGGCCTATGGCACCCATCACGCCGGCGCCCAGGCCCACCGCCCAGCGCAGGGCCCGCGCCCGGTTCGCCGCCCGGCGTGCCGAGCCCGCGGGGCGCTGCTCGCCCATCTTCACCGCGTGGCCTCCTGGGCGCTCAGGCGCGCGCCGCGCGCGAGGGCAATATTCCAGCTGGAGCCGCCCACGGCGCCTATCTGCAGCGGCCGGGGCAGTTGCGACATGTCGAGGCGGAACTGGAAGTTCACCAAATAGGACTGGCCCTCGTCGATGACGCCCTCTTCCGCAATCTTCCAGCGTGCGATGCGCTCCAGGGCGGCCAGCACCTCTGGCAGGTCATCAAAGCTCTGATCCAGCGACACCCCCAGGCCGGTGGCCGCAAATGGCGCTGCAGACTGTGCCAGGCGCCAGCGGCGCGTGAGCGGCTGGTAGCTCAGACGCACATAGCGCGTGGCATGCGCCACGACCTTGTCCGTCCAGTACCAACGCGGGCGCAGCACCTCGGCGTCGGCAATGAAATGCATGGAGATGCCTTTGTACAGGGCATCTTGCACGATCGTGGGCAGCTCCAGCCGCAGCGCGGCCGAGAGGTACAGGCCGTCGGCGCCGCGCTCGAGCTGCAGATCGCTGACCTCGCCATGCTGCTGCGCCTGCGCGGCCGGCGCGTACCAGCACAGCGCCAGCAGGCAGGCCAGCGCTGCGCACCAGCGCACCCAGGCGCGCGCACCGGATTCAGGTCTTTTTTTGTAGCAAGGCGTAGAAGAAACCGTCGTGTTCACCCGGCCCATTGTCCGGGAGCGCGTGGCGCATATCCGGGTTGCCCGGGAATAAATGGCCCGGAGATGGCAGCAAAAGCGCATCGGTGTTGTGCGCAAGAAACGCCGTGATCTGCTCGTCGCCCTCGGCCCGGAACACCGAGCAGGTGCAGTACAGCATGCGCCCACCGGGGCGCAGCAGCGGCCACAGCGCCGCCAGCAGGCGCGCCTGCTGGCCCGCCAGCTGCGCCACGTCGCTCTCGCGGCGCAGCCAGCGCACGTCGGGATGGCGGCGCACGATGCCCGATGCCGTGCAGGGCGCGTCGAGCAAGATGGCGTCGAACAAGGCGCCGCCGCTGGCCTGTTGCCACCAGTCTGCGGGGCGTGCGGCGTCGGCCACCACGACCTGCGCGCTCAGGCCCAGGCGGCGCAGGTTGTCGTGGATGCGCTCGGCGCGCTGTGCGTCCACCTCCAGCGCGGTGACCTGCCATGGCGCGCGCAGCGCGGCAGCCCATTCCAGCAGGTGCGCGGTCTTGCCGCCAGGGGCGGCGCAGGCGTCCAGCAGGCGCAGCGGCTGGCTGGCATCCAGCCCGGCCAGCAGCAGCGGCGCCGCCATCTGCGCGGCCCCGTCCTGCACCGAAACCACGCCATCGGCAAAGCCGGGTAGCTGGCCCACCGGCACCGGACGGGCCAGTGCCAGGCCGCTATCACCCACCAATGTTGATTCAATTTTGATAGCTGTTAGCGTTTGCTGGTAAAGCGCTGGACTACTTTTTTTCTTTGAAACCCTGAGCACCATGGGTGCAGGCAGGTTGCTGGCCTGCAGGATCTGTTGCCAACGCTCCGGGTGGTCTTGGCGCAGGCGCTTGATCCACCATGCCGGGTGGTTCCAGACCGCTACCTCGTCACCCTGGGTGGCCACCACCAGTGCCTCGCGCTCGCGCAGGAAACGCCGCAGGCAGGCGTTGACAAAGCCGGCCTGGGCGCGCGTGGCCGCGCTGTGCTTGGCGGCGTGCACCGCCTGGTTCACCAGGGTGAACGGCTCGTAGGGCGCGGCCTCAGTGTCCCAGGCCAGCGCTAGGGCCGTGCACAGCAGCGCATCCACCCGCGCCGGCGGGTTGCGTGGTGCCAGCTGCCGGCGCAAGGCCTGGGCGCGCCCGAGGTTGCGCAGCACCTGGAACAACAGCGCCTGCACGGCCGGGCGCAGCGCTGCATCGCTGGCATCGAGCGCGGCCGTGCCCGACTGGCCCGCACGTATCGCCTGCAGGGCGGTGGCGGTGGCGTCCAGCAAGCGGCTCAAGGGCGGCGATGCGGCGCCGCCTGGCGCGGATGGCTTGGTGGTGGTCACAGCGCGCGCCCCTTCTTCATGCCAAACAGCCAGGCCAGCAGGTTGGCCGGAAACTGCCCGATAGCGTGGTTGTATTGGCCAACCGCTTCATTGAACAGCCGCCTGGCCTCGCCCGCGTGCAGCGCCAGCTGTTCGCGCTGGTGTATCCATGGCGCCAGGGCCGGTGGCGCCACGCCCTCGCCCGCCCGGGCCGCCTCATGGGCCAGGGACTGCCAGGCCGTGTCCAACACCTGGGCCGCTGCCGACAGGGTTGCAGCGGCGTCGCCATCCAGCGGCCGGGCCCGGGCCACTGCCAGAGAGGCGGCAAATTGCGCCGCCGCTGCGTCCAGGGCGGCCTGGGTGTCGGCGGCGCCACCCGCCGATGCATCGTCCTCTGTGGCTTCGATACGTGAAGCCGCATATTGCGCCAACAACGCTATCCAGCGCTGCCAGTGCGCATCCAGTGCGCCAAAGGCCTGCAGCGCGGCCGAGCGCAGGCGAATCAGGCGGTTGTAGGCGCCCACGGCCCAAAACAGCAGCAATGCCAGAAACACCCAGGAAATCCACATGTTCATAAGCTGCGGCGCCACGAAACAACCCCAAAAAAGAAACTCCCGGCCCGCCAATTGGCAAGCCGGGAGCAGCATGGTAGCGGCGAGGCTAGTGCGGCAACCTGGAAGTAGAGGAACACAATGAAAGTGATGGATTCGCGCCCAGGGCAAGGCGCAAACCGCAGCGATAGCCGTAGCTATCGCGAGGATTTGCAACGCCGCCGTGGGTGCGAAGGCGCGCTTTCATGTTTCGATATTTCCGGGTTGCCGTACCAGGGCTTAGTCCGCCAGGTCGGCACTGCCGTCGAGCTCAGCGGCAGCGCCTTCGGCATTGGCGCTGGCCAGCTCGGCCGCTTCGGCCTCGGCGATGGCGCGGCGCTCGGCCTCATCCATGGCGTCCTTGACCTTGCGCGCCTGGTGGTAGGCCAGACCGGTACCGGCAGGGATCAGGCGACCGACGATGACGTTTTCCTTCAGGCCGCGCAGCTCGTCGCGCTTGCCCATGATGGCAGCCTCGGTGAGCACGCGCGTCGTCTCCTGGAACGAGGCCGCGGAGATGAAGGAGTCTGTCGACAGCGAGGCCTTGGTGATGCCCAGCAGCACGTTGGAGTAGGTGGCCGGGATCTTGCCGTCCTTTTGCGCCTGCTCGTTGGTGTTGAGGATCTCCGAGCGCTCGACCTGCTCGCCCTGGATGTAGCTCGTCTCGCCCGGGTTCTCGACCACGACGCGGCGCAGCATCTGGCGCACGATGACCTCGATGTGCTTGTCGTTGATCTTCACGCCCTGCAGGCGATAGACGTCCTGCACCTCATCGACGATGTAGCGCGAGAGCTCCTCGATGCCCAGGAGGCGCAGAATGTCCTGCGGATCGGCCGAACCATCGACGATCAGCTCGCCCTTGTTCACCACCTGGCCCTCGTGCACCAGCACGTTCTTCTCCTTGGGCACCAGTTCGTCCCAGACATGGCCATCGGGGTCGGTGATCTGCAGGCGCACCTTGCCCTTGGTCTCCTTGCCGAAGGAGATGGTGCCGGTCATCTCGGCCAGCATGCCCTTGTCCTTGGGGCTGCGGGCCTCGAACAGCTCGGCCACGCGCGGCAGACCGCCGGTGATGTCGCGCGTCTTCTGGCCTTCGACCGGAATGCGCGCCAGCACCTCGCCTGGGCCCACGTCCTGGCCGTCGCGCACCTGGATCAGCGCGCCGATCTGGAAGCCGATGGCCACCGCATGGTCGGTGCCCGGGATCTTCACCTCCTGGCCGTTGGCGTCGATCAGCTTGACCAGCGGGCGCACCACCTTGGCGGAGCCACGGCGCTTGGGGTCGATCACCACCAGCGTGGACAGACCGGTGACATCGTCCACCTGCTTGGCCACCGTCAGGCCTTCTTCGATGTTCTCGAACTTGGTCGTGCCGGCGAACTCGGTGATGATGGGGCGGGTCAGCGGATCCCAGTTGGCCAGGATGGTGCCGGCCTTGATTTGCTGGTCGGCCTTGACCGACAGCGTCGCGCCATAGGGCACCTTGTGGCGCTCGCGCTCGCGGCCATGCTCGTCCTGGATGACGATCTCGCCGGAACGGGCAATCACCACCAGCTCGCCCTTGGTGTTGGTCACATAGCGCATCGTGGCGTTGAAGCCGATGATGCCGTTGCTCTTGGCCTCGACGCTGGAGGCCACCGCCGCACGCGAGGCCGCGCCACCGATGTGGAAGGTACGCATGGTCAGCTGCGTGCCGGGCTCGCCAATCGACTGGGCGGCGATCACACCGACGGCTTCGCCCAGGTTGATCAGGCCACCGCGGCCCAGGTCGCGGCCATAGCACTTGGCGCACAGGCCGTAGCGGGTTGCGCAGGTCAGCGCCGTGCGCACCTTGACCTCATCCACGCCGACGGTCTCGATCTCCTCGATCGTGTCTTCGTCCAGCATGCGGCCAGCGGCCACCAGCACGTCGCGCGTCTCGGGGTGCAGCACGTCCTCGGCCACGACGCGGCCCAGGATTCGTTCGCGCAGCGATTCGATGACTTCACCGCCCTCGACGATGGCGCGCATCAGCGAGCCATTGCTGGTGCCGCAGTCGTCCTCGGTCACCACCAGGTCCTGCGTCACGTCCACCAGACGGCGCGTCAGGTAACCCGAGTTGGCCGTCTTCAGCGCCGTGTCGGCCAGACCCTTGCGGGCGCCGTGCGTGGAGATGAAGTACTGCAACACGTTCAGGCCTTCGCGGAAGTTGGCCGTGATGGGCGTCTCGATGATGGAGCCATCGGGCTTGGCCATCAGGCCGCGCATGCCGGCGAGCTGACGGATCTGCGCAGCAGAGCCGCGGGCGCCCGAGTCGGCCATCATGTAGATGGAGTTGAAGGACTCTTGATCGACCTCGTTGCCGTGGCGGTCGATGGTCTTTTCCTTCTTCAGGTGGTCCATCATGACCTTGGAGATGTCGTCACCGGCCTTGCCCCAGATGTCCACCACCTTGTTGTAGCGCTCGCCGGCCGTGACCAGGCCGGAGACATACTGCTGCTCGATCTCCTTCACTTCCTTCTCGGCGCGACCGATGATGTCGGTCTTCTGCGCCGGCACCAGCATGTCGTCCACGCAGATGGAAATACCGGCGCGCGTGGCCAGGCGGAAGCCGTTTTGCAGCAGCTTGTCGGCAAACACCACGGTTTCCTTCAGGCCGCACTTGCGGAAGCTGGCGTTGATGAGCTTGGAGATTTCCTTCTTCTTCAGCGCCTTGTTCAGGTTGCTGAACGCCAGGCCCTTGGGCAGGATCTCCGACAGCAGGGCACGGCCGACGGTGGTCTCGACCAACTTGGTCTCGGGCTCGAACTCGCCCGTGTCCTTGTTCTTGTTCCACTCGGTCAGGCGCACGCTGATCTTGGTGGCCAGCTCGGCCTCACCCGCGTCCAGCGCGCGCTGCACCTCACCGATGTCGGTGAAGACCATGCCCTCGCCCTTGCCGTTGATCTTCTCGCGGGTGGCGTGGTACAGGCCCAGCACCACGTCCTGCGAGGGCACGATGGAGGGCTCGCCCGAGGCCGGGAACAGCACGTTGTTGGACGCCAGCATCAGCGTGCGCGCCTCCAGCTGCGCCTCGACGGACAGCGGCACGTGCACGGCCATCTGGTCACCGTCGAAGTCGGCGTTGAAGGCCGCGCAGACCAGCGGGTGCAGCTGGATGGCCTTGCCTTCGATCAGGATGGGCTCGAAGGCCTGGATGCCCAGACGGTGCAGCGTGGGCGCACGGTTGAGCATGACCGGGTGTTCCTTGATGACCTCTTCCAGGATGTCCCAGACCACCGGCGTGCCGGCTTCGACTTCCTTCTTCGCCGCCTTGATGGTCGTGGCGATGCCCATGGCCTCCAGGCGCGAGAAGATGAAGGGTTTGAAGAGTTCCAGCGCCATCAGCTTCGGCAGGCCGCACTGGTGCAGCTTGAGCGTCGGGCCCACGGTGATCACCGAACGGCCCGAGTAGTCCACGCGCTTGCCCAAGAGGTTCTGGCGGAAGCGGCCGCTCTTGCCCTTGATCATGTCGGCCAGGGACTTGAGGGCGCGCTTGTTCGCGCCCGTCATGGCCTTGCCGCGGCGGCCGTTGTCCAACAGGCTGTCCACGGCCTCCTGCAGCATGCGCTTTTCGTTGCGCGCGATGATCTCCGGGGCCTTGAGCTCCAGCAGGCGGCGCAGGCGCGAGTTGCGGTTGATGACGCGGCGGTACAGGTCGTTCAGGTCAGAGGTGGCAAAGCGGCCACCGTCCAGCGGCACCAGCGGACGCAGATCCGGCGGCAGCACGGGCAGCACCTCGAGCACCATCCACTCGGGCTTGATGCCGGACTTCTTGAAGGCTTCCAGCACCTTCAGGCGCTTGGCGTTCTTCTTGACCTTGACCTCGGAGCCCGTCAGGTCGCCGCGCAGGCGCTCGATCTCGATCTCGAGGTCGATACCCTCGAGCAGCTCCTTGATGCCCTCGGCGCCCATCTTGGCGATGAACTCGTCGCCATATTCCTTGCGCTTGGCGTCGTAGTCGTCCTCGCTCATGATGCTGAACTTCTTCAGCGGCGTCATGCCGGGGTCGGTGACCACATAGGCTTCGAAGTACAGCACGCGCTCGATGTCGCGCAGCGTCATGTCCAGCACCAGGCCCAGACGCGACGGCAGGCTCTTCAGGAACCAGATATGCGCGCAGGGCGCCGCCAGGTCGATATGGCCCATGCGCTCGCGGCGCACCTTGGTCTGCGTGACTTCAACGCCGCACTTTTCGCAGATCACGCCGCGGTGCTTCAGGCGCTTGTACTTGCCGCACAGGCACTCATAGTCCTTGATGGGCCCGAAGATCTTGGCGCAGAACAAGCCGTCGCGCTCGGGCTTGAAGGTGCGGTAGTTGATGGTCTCGGGCTTCTTCACCTCGCCGAAAGACCAGGAACGGATCTTCTCGGGCGAGGCCATGCCGATCTTGATGGCATCAAAGTGCTCATCCGGCGTGAATTGCTTGAACAGGTCGAGTAGCGATTTCATATGACTCTTTCCCTTGCATCAAAAATCGTAGCTGTGCGCGCTTGATTGACAGTCAATCTGTTATCAAATGACATTGAATCTTTTGATAAACAAGCGCGAGCAGCTCACTTTTTCTATTTAATCGGCCCCGATCAGGAGCGTTCCAACTCGATGTCCAGGCCCAGGGAACGGATTTCCTTGACCAGCACATTGAACGACTCCGGCATGCCGGCCTCGATGGCGTGTTCGCCCTTGACGATGGACTCGTACACCTTGGTACGGCCCTGCACGTCGTCGGATTTCACGGTCAGCATTTCCTGCAGCACGTAGGCGGCGCCGTAGGCTTCCAGCGCCCACACTTCCATCTCACCGAAGCGCTGGCCGCCAAACTGGGCCTTGCCGCCCAGCGGCTGCTGCGTCACCAGCGAGTACGGGCCGGTGGAGCGGGCATGCATCTTGTCGTCCACCAGGTGGTGCAGCTTCAGGTAGTGCATGTAGCCGATGGTCGTCGGGCGCTCGAAGCGCTCACCCGTGCGGCCGTCGTACAGATAGGCCTGGGTGCGCGTGTCGGTCAGGCCCTTGCGCTCCTTGATGTCGTCCGGGTAGGCGATCTTGAGCATGTCCTTGATCTCGGCTTCCGAGGCGCCGTCGAACACGGGGGATGCAAAGGGTACGCCGGTGGTCAGCTCGCGCGCCATGGCCATGACCTCGTCGTCGCTCAGCTGGGACAGTTCTTCCTTGCGGCCACGCGAGTTGTAGATTTCCTCGAAGAACTTGCGCAGCTCGGCCGCCTTGGCCTGTTCCTGCAGCATGTTGCCGATGCGCTGGCCCATGCCCTTGCCGGCCCAGCCCAGGTGGACCTCGAGCACCTGACCGATGTTCATGCGCGATGGCACGCCCAGCGGGTTCAGCACGATGTCGGCAGGCGTGCCGTCGGCCATGTAGGGCATGTCCTCGACCGGGACGATCTTCGACACCACGCCCTTGTTGCCGTGGCGGCCGGCCATCTTGTCGCCGGGCTGCAGGCGGCGCTTGACGGCCAGATACACCTTGACCATCTTCAGCACGCCGGCCGGCAGTTCGTCGCCCTGCGTCAGCTTCTTGCGCTTTTCTTCAAACGCCAGGTCGAAGCTGTGGCGCGTCTGCTCCATGGCGTTCTTCATGGATTCGAGCTGTGCGGCCACGGCCTCGTCGGCGGGGCGGATATCGAACCAGTGGAACTTCTCCACGCCATCCAGATAGGCCTTGTCGATCTTCGTGCCCTTGGCGAGCTTCTGCGGGCCACCGTTGGCGACCTTGTCCACCAGCAGCTTCTCGATACGATCGAAGGCGTCGGCCTCGACGATGCGCAGCTGGTCGTTCAGGTCCAGGCGGAAGCGCTTCAGTTCATCGTCGATGATCTGCTGTGCGCGCTTGTCGCGCTGAATGCCTTCGCGGGTGAACACCTGCACGTCGATCACCGTGCCCTGCGAGCCCTGATCCACGCGCAGCGAGGTGTCCTTCACGTCGCTGGCCTTCTCGCCGAAGATGGCGCGCAGCAGCTTTTCCTCGGGCGTCAGCGTGGTCTCGCCCTTGGGCGTGACCTTGCCGACCAGCGTGTCGCCGGGCTGCACCTCGGCGCCGACGTAGATGATGCCCGACTCGTCCAGGCGGTTCAGCTGCTGCTCCGACAGGTTGGGAATGTCGCGCGTGATTTCCTCGGCACCCAGCTTGGTGTCGCGCGCCATCACCACCAGCTCCTCGATGTGGATCGAGGTGTAGCGGTCTTCGGCCACCACGCGCTCGCTGATCAGGATCGAGTCCTCGAAGTTGTAGCCGTTCCAGGGCATGAAGGCGATCAGCATGTTCTGACCGATGGCGATCTCGCCCAGGTCGGTGGAGGCGCCGTCGGCGATCACATCACCCTTGGCCAGCTTGTCGCCACGCTTGACGATGGGACGCTGGTGGATGTTGGTGTTCTGGTTGGAGCGCTGGTACTTGATCAGGTTGTAGATGTCCACACCGACTTCACCGGCCACGGCCTCGGAGTCGTTCACGCGGATCACGATGCGGGTGGCATCGACGTAATCAACCACACCGCCACGGCGCGCCGTGACCACGGTGCCCGAGTCGACGGCGGCCACGCGCTCGATACCCGTGCCCACCATGGGCTTCTCCGGGCGCAGCACGGGAACGGCCTGACGCGACATGTTGGCGCCCATCAGAGCGCGGTTGGCGTCGTCATGCTCCAGGAAGGGCACCAGCGATGCCGCCACCGAAACGATCTGCGCCGGCGACACGTCCATGTACTCCACGCGCTCGGCCGATACCAGGGTGGATTCACCCTTCTCACGCGCCGACACCAGGTCGCCGGTGAGCTTGCCGTCCTTGTCCAGCGTGGCGTTGGCCTGGGCAATGATGTACTTGCCCTCTTCGATGGCCGACAGGTAATCGATCTCCATCGTCACCTTGCCATCCACCACGCGGCGGTACGGGGTTTCGATGAAGCCGTACTCGTTCAGGCGCGCGTACAGGGCCAGCGAGTTGATCAGGCCGATGTTCGGGCCTTCGGGCGTCTCAATGGGGCAGACACGGCCGTAGTGCGTGACGTGCACGTCGCGCACCTCGAAGCCGGCGCGCTCGCGCGTCAGACCGCCCGGGCCCAGGGCCGAGACGCGGCGCTTGTGCGTGATTTCGGCCAGCGGGTTGGTCTGGTCCATGAACTGCGAGAGCTGTGAGGCACCGAAGAACTCCTTCAAGGCCGCAGAAATCGGCTTGGAGTTGATCAGGTCGTGCGGCATCAAAGGCTCTTGCTCGGCCTGGCCCAGACGCTCCTTCACGGCCTTTTCGATACGTGCCAGGCCGGTGCGGTACTGGTTCTCGGCCAGCTCGCCGACGCAGCGCACGCGGCGGTTGCCCAGGTGATCGATGTCGTCCACCTCGCCCTTGCCGTTGCGCAGATCGACCAGGATCTTGACCACGGAGAGGATGTCGTCGTTGGACAGCACCATGGGGCCGGTGGCCTCGTCGCGGCCGACCTTGGCGTTGAACTTCATGCGCCCCACGCGCGACAGGTCATAGGTGTCGGGGTTGTAGAACAG
Source organism: Alicycliphilus sp. (assembly GCA_018054745.1). Taxonomy (GTDB): domain Bacteria; phylum Pseudomonadota; class Gammaproteobacteria; order Burkholderiales; family Burkholderiaceae_C; genus Alicycliphilus; species Alicycliphilus limosus. The sequence goes on along the minus strand of JAGPIX010000068.1, from coordinate 2,231 downwards.
GCGCTGGAACAGGGCCTGCACGGCGTCTTCGGTCGGCGGCTCGCCGGGGCGCATCATGCGGTAGATGGCCACGCGCGCGGCGAATTCGTCCACGGTTTCATCGATGCGCAGCGTCTGCGAGATGTAGGCGCCCTGGTCGAGCTCGTTGGTGTAGATGGCCTGCAGCTCCTGCACGCCGGCCGAGCGCAGCTTCTTGAGCAGGGCCTCGGTCAGTTCTTCGTTGGCCTTGGCCAGGATCTCGCCGGTGTCGGGATCGACGATGTTGCGCGCCACCACGCGGCCGATCAGGAAGTCCTCGGGCACGCTGATATGGGTCGTGCCGGACTGCTCCAGTTCACGCGTATGGCGCGCCGTGACGCGCTTGTCCTTGGCAACGATGACCTTGCCCGACTTGTCGGTGATGTCAAAGCGTGCCACCTCGCCACGCAGGCGCTCGGAGACAAACTCCAGTTGCGCGCCGCTGTCCATCAGGCGGAAGTTGTCGTTGACGAAGAAGTTCGCCAGGATGGACTCGGGGTTCAGGCCAATGGCCTTCAGCAGTATGGTGACCGGCATCTTGCGGCGACGGTCCACGCGGAAGTACAGGATGTCCTTGGGGTCGAACTCGAAGTCCAGCCAGGAGCCACGGTAGGGAATGATGCGCGCCGAGAACAGCAGCTTGCCCGAGCTATGGGTCTTGCCCTTGTCGTGCTCGAAGAACACGCCGGGCGAGCGGTGCAGCTGCGAGACGATGACGCGCTCGGTGCCGTTGATGATGAACGAGCCCTTGTCGGTCATCAGGGGCACCTCGCCCATGTAGACCTCCTGCTCCTTCACTTCCTTGACCACCTTGTTCTGCGACGTGGAGGACTCGCGGTCGTAAATGATGAGCTGCACCTTGGCGCGCACGGCCGAGGCAAAGGTCAGGCCGCGGGTCTGGCATTCGCGCACGTCGAACGCCGGCTTGGCCAGGTTGTACTCAACAAACTTCATCTCGACAAAACCGTTGTGCGAGACGATGGGGAAGGCTGAGTTGAATGCCGCCTGCAAGCCTTCGATGCCGCGCTTTTGCGCGGGGGTATCGGCCTGCAGGAATGCGGTATATGCATCGCGCTGCATCTGCAGCAGATACGGGACTTCGAGCACGCTGTCACGGCTACCGAAGCTCTTGCGGATGCGCTTGCGTTCGGTGTAGCTGTACGTGGATGTTTGGGCCATGAGATCTCCGGGCAAAGACATGACGATGGGGTCTTCGACGACTACTGCCCCACAAGGCAGGGCTTGCGGGCTTGGCGGTTGGCCACTACCAACCATGGCGGACGGCGATGCGTTGCACATCGCCCGAACCAAGGCGTCTTCTGCTGTCGGATGGGTCAGAAGACACTAGCAAACGGCCTTGCAGGCCGCTTGCTGGTGCGCTCTGGTGACTATTCCCATAAGCACCAAAGGCTGGAGGCCTTTTGCAAGACCCCCAGCCCATGAGACAAGGTCGATTACTTGAGTTCGGCCTTGGCGCCGGCGTCCACCAGCTTCTTGACAGCGGCTTCGGCGTCGGCCTTGGCAATGGCTTCCTTGACGTTCTTGGGAGCGCCGTCCACCAGGTCCTTGGCTTCCTTCAGGCCCAGGCCGGTGATTTCGCGCACTGCCTTGATGACGGAGACCTTGTTGGCGCCAGCGTCGGTCAGCACCACGTTGAACTCGGTCTTCTCTTCAGCGGCTGCAGCGGCAGCGCCACCGCCGGCAGCAGCGGGAGCAGCCATGGCGGCAGCGCTCACGCCAAACTTCTCTTCAATGGCCTTGACCAGGTCATTGAGTTCCATGACCGTCATGCTGTCCAGCGCGGTCAAAAATGCGTCTTTATCGAATGCCATTTTGATTTCCTAACAATTGGGTTTCAGAGGGTTGCAAAAACTGCGACTGCCGCCTCAGGCGGCCACAGCTTCGCCTTCGCCTTTTTTCGTCGCCAGGGCACCCAGCACCACAGCGGTGCGGGAGATGGGCGACATCAGCAAGCCACACAGCTGGGCCAGCAGCACTTCCTTGGAAGGGATGTTGGCCAGTTGCTTCACGCCGTTCACGTCCAGGGCCTTGCCCGCGAAGGCGCCGCCACGAATCACCAGCTTGTCGTTGGTCTTCGCGAAATCGGCCACCACCTTGGCGGCGGCCACAGCGTCTTCGGAGAAGCCATAGATCAGGGGACCGGTCATCTGGTCGGCCACCACGTCAAACTGGCTGCCAGCCACAGCACGGCG
>JAGPIX010000180.1 GCA_018054745.1 Alicycliphilus sp. | reverse complement strand
ACTCCCGTGCAGACAGGTCTTGCCCTCAGGACGGCACCGACACCACGGTCGCACCCTCTGGCTGGCGCCGCAGCATGAACCGGTAGGCGACGCCCAGCAGCACAAACCACAGCGGCGTGACCACCAGCGCCTGGCGCGTATCCGTCTCCAGGGACAGCAGCACCAGGATGCCGGCAAAGAACGCCAGGCAGGCCCAGCACATGGCCACACCGCCGGGCATCTTGTATTTGGACGCGGTATGCAGCGCGGGGCGCTGGCGCCGGTAGGCGATATAGGACAGCAGGATCAGCGACCACACGAACATGAACAAAATGGCCGATACCGTGGTGACCAGCGTGAAGGCCTGGACCAGATCGGGAACGACCCACATCAAGAACGCCCCCAACAGCAGGCAGCCGCAGGAAAACAGCAGGCCGCGCGAGGGCACGCTGGCGCGCGAGAGCTGGTAGAACGCGCGCGGCGCATCGCCCTTGAGCGCCAGCCCGTACAGCATGCGGCTGGTGGAAAACACCCCGCCGTTGGCCGACGAAGCGGCCGAGGTCAGCACCACGAAGTTGATCACCCCGGCGGCGGCCGGCAGGCCGGCCAGCACGAACAGCTCGACAAACGGGCTCTTGCCCGGCACCACGTCGCGCCAGGGTGTCACGGCCATGATGGCAATCAGCGCGCAGACGTAGAAGATGATGATGCGCACCGGTATCGAGTTGATGGCGCGCGGCAGCGTGCGCTCGGGATCCTGCGCCTCGGCCGCCGTGGTGCCCACCAGCTCTATGCCCACGAAGGCGAACACCGCGATCTGGAAACCGGCAAAAAAGCCCATGGCCCCATGCGGAAACAAGCCGCCGTCATTCCACAGGTTGGACAGGCTGGCTGCGCGGCCTGCGGGTGAGACGAAGCCGCCGGCGACCATGGCCACGCCCGTGCCCACCAGCGTGACAATGGCCACGATCTTGATCATGGCGAACCAGAACTCGATCTCGCCAAAGAGCCGCACCGTGAGCAGGTTCAGGCCCAGCAGCAGGCCCACGCAGGCCAGCGCCGGCGCCCATTGCGGCAGGTCAGGAAACCAGAACTGCGCATAGGCCGATATCGCGATCACATCGGCAATGCCGGTCACGATCCAGCAGAACCAATAGGTCCAGCCGGTGAAGAACCCCGCCCAGGGGCCGAGCAGGTCGGAGGCAAAGTCTATGAACGACTTGTAGCGCAGGTTGGACAGGAGCAGCTCGCCCATGGCGCGCATCACAAAGAACACCATCACGCCGATGATGGCGTAGACCAGCACGATGGAGGGCCCGGCCAGGCTGATGGTCTTGCCCGAGCCCATGAACAGGCCCGTGCCTATGGCGCCGCCAATGGCGATGAGCTGGATGTGGCGGTTGGTGAGATGGCGCTGCAGGTCATGCTGACCCTGCACCCCCTGCCCCGAGGCGGCGTCCTTGAAAGTCATGGGAATCAAGCCCGGTCGCAGCGGGCGCAAAAGTCAAACAAAATCCATCGCAGAGTTCGGCAGGCAAGCGATGGCTTTTCTTGCGGCATTCACGCCAAAGCAGCAAGCAAACACCGGAACTGGAAGAAAAAAAGAAAAAGCACGCAAGAATAAATCAAAACTTCAACAGCCCAGACGAAAACAGAAAATCTGGGTAGGCAGGCAGCGACAGGCCAGCATCGGCCTTGACCTCGATGCATGGAATTTCAGCAGGATCAACAAATTCCAACATTTTTGTGGCGGAATTTGCCCCCTGCCGTGTTACCCTCCGCCTCCATGTCTCGTTGGTTTATCGTTTTGTTACTTGTGAGCGCGAATGCTTACGCATCTCCTCCCGACGAGGTGGAGCGCATGCTGGCGGAGCGTGGCCTGATCGGGCAGCTGCAGGACTTGCGCCACGATGTCGCCGATCGCACCTCCGATCTGATCTCCACCGCCATGGGCTTCATAGGCGTGCCCTACCGCCGCGGCGGCAACAGCGCCGAAACCGGTTTTGACTGCAGCGGCTTCGTGCGTGTCATCTTTGACCAGGCCAAGGGCATGGTGCTGCCACGCAAGGCCAGCGAGCAGGCCGCAGCCACTGAAGTCATCGACAAGAAAGACCTGCAACCGGGCGACTTGGTGTTCTTCAACACCATGCGCCGGGCCTTCAGCCATGTCGGCATCTACGTGGGCGATGGCAAATTCATCCATGCCCCGCGCTCGGGCGCGCAGGTGCGCGTCGAAGACATGGGAGTGGCCTACTGGGCGCGCCGCTTCAACGGTGCGCGTCGCGTTGCGGCAAACGACCAGGAGACGGCGAACCTCGCTGCCTCGGCCCGTTGAACACACCCTGCCCTACCACCGGCCGCCCCAGCGCGGCCGGTTTGCATTGCGGCCTGCCTGAATGACTACCGAAACCACCAAGCCCCCCCGCTACTGGTTGATGAAGTCGGAGCCTGACGAATGCTCCATCGACGACGCCCTGGCGGCTGCCGGCGCCACCGTCCCCTGGACTGGCGTGCGCAACTACCAGGCGCGCAACTTCATGCGCGACGCGATGCAAGTGGGCGACGGCGTACTGTTCTACCACTCCAGCTGCCCCAAGCCCGGCATTGTCGGCATTGCGCGCGTGGCCTCGGGCGTGCGCGCCGACCCCACGCAGTTCGACCCGCAATCGCCCTATTACGACCCCAAGGCCGCCCCAGGCAAGCCGCGCTGGCTGCTGCTGGACGTGCAGGCCCTGCGCAAGACGCGCCTCGTCGGCCTGGCCGAACTGCGCGCGCACCCGGCGCTGGCCGACATGCGCGTGCTGCAGCGCGGCAACCGGCTGTCGATCACGCCGGTAGCGGCACGGGAATGGACCGCCATCCTGACCGACTGCCTGGGTATCAGCACAACAAAAGGATAGCTGTCCGCGCTTTATGTACGGGCGTTAGCGGCTTTTTTTCTTAAAAATTTCAACCAGCTCTGGCACCAGTCTTTGCGGCCCGCCATCGGCCACGGCCAGGGCAAAGCTGTCATGCACGGCCTGGGCTATGCCGTGTGCCGCCTCACCGTCCCGTGCCATGGCGCTGTAGTAGCCCATGTCCTTGAGCGCGTTGGACATGGAAAAACGCAGGCCACCCGGATCCTGCGCCAACAGATAGGGCCGCAGCCGCTCCAGCGCCACGCCGCCACCGCCGCCCTTGGCCAGCACGTCGACGAACACCTCTGGCGCCACGCCGGCCGCCAGCGCGCAGGCGGCGGCCTCGGCGATCAGGGCCACGCTACCCAGCGACACATAGTTGTGCAGCAGCTTCATGCGGTGGCCGCTGCCCGCGGCGCCGGTGTGGGTGATGTGCTCGGCAAAGCATTGCAGCAGCGGCAGGCATTCCTGCAGCAGATCGGCATCGCCGCCGACCAGCAGGTTCAGGCGCCCCTCGGCGGCCTCGCGTGGCGTGCGCGTCATGGGCGCATCCAGAAAGCGCCCGCCCGCCTGGGCCACGGCGCGCGCTACCGCTTCGGTAGACACGGGAATGGCCGTCGAGCAGTCGATCACCACCGTGCCGGGCCGCAACGCGGCCAGCGCGCCCTGCTCGCCCAGCAGCACGGCCTCGACCTCGGGCGAGCCGGTCACGCACAGGATCAGCACCTTGACCCGCCGCACCAGCGCCTGCACCGACTCTGCCGTGTCCACACCCAGGGCACGCAGCTCATCCAGCGGCTGGTTGCCGGGGTGCTCCAGCACCGTCAGGGCGTAGCCCCTGCGCGCGATGTTCAGCGCAATGCCATGGCCCATCAGGCCGACGCCGACCAGGCCGACAGGTAAGGTGTTCATGGATGGCCCTTTTGCGTAATGGGTTGTAGCCAGCGGCTTCAGTCGCGCTTGAAAACCAGCACCTTCAAGGATCTCTGCTCATCGACGTCGGCAAACACCGGCGGATTGTCCACGCGCGCGACAAAATCCAGCGCAGGCGCGCATGCCTGCATCTGCTCGCGCAGAAAGGCCAGGCCCAGCTCCGGCGCATTCAGGCACAGCAGCGCATGGCCGCCGGGCGCCAGCAGATCGGGCAGGCGGCGCATGATGCGCGCGTAGTCTTTGGTGGCGACAAAGCTGCCCTTCTGATAGCTGGGCGGGTCGGCGATCACCAGGTCGTACGGCCCGCCGCGCGCGATCTTGCCCCAGGAGCTGAAGATGTCATGCGCCAGAAAGCTGGCGCCGCCGGCCAGGCCATTGAGCTGGTGGTTGTGCTGCCCCGTGGCAATCGATCCCCGGCCCATGTCCACGTTGACCACCTGGGCCGCGCCGGCCTGCAGCGCCGCGACCGAGAAGGCGCAGGTGTAGGCGAACAGGTTCAGCACCCTGGCGCCCTGCCCTGTGCGCGCCCGATGCGCGGCGGCATGCGCGCGCACCCAGCGCCGGCCCGCCGCCATGTCCAGGAACAGGCCGTGGTTCTGCCCGCGCAGCACATGCACGCGATAGCGCGCGCCGTCCTCGGTGACCACATGCG
>JAGPIX010000067.1 GCA_018054745.1 Alicycliphilus sp. | reverse complement strand
GGCATGTCGCAAAGCCGCTGGGGCATCAATGTTGAGGAAGACCTGGGCGGCGGCAGCAAGGCACTGGCCTTTCTGGAGAACCGCTTTGATGCCGATGCTGGCAATCCCGCCATCGGCGCACCGTTCTTCCAGCTGTCCTACGTGGGCCTGCAGGGCCCCTATGGCCGCCTGACCGCCGGCCGCCAGTGGAACGTGCTGTTCGACGTGGTGACCAGCACCTATGCATCGTTCCCTTATTCGCCCTATATGGAGGCCTACAAGCCCGAGCTGGGCATGGCTGCGGGCGCGCGCACCAGCAATATGCTGAAGTACCTATTTGCCACGCCGGATCGCAGCCTGGTGGGTGCGTTGCAGTATTCCTTTGACGAGAACAACAACACCAAGGGGTTGACCTCGGCAACACAAATCCCCGGTTTTGTCGCCAGCACGCTCAATGGTGGCGCATGGGAGACGGTCGGCGGCTATCTGCGCTATTCCGCAGCTGGCGCTGCCGTGGGTGGCGGTTACCTGCGCACCACCTTGCCCGGCGGTACCGATGTCGATGCCTGGACGCTGGGGGGCTCCTACCGCACCGGCCCCTGGTACCTGACGACCGGCTATGGTCTGAACAAGGCCAAGTTCGCGACCGTGACCAGCCCGGCCGTGGCCCTCGCGAATGCGGTGGATGGCGGCCTCCTGGGCCAATTCTGGGGTGGCCAGACCAATGGTGGCTTCCAGCCGGGTGATGCCAACAAGCGCCAGCTGTTCAAGATTGGCGTGGGCTACCAGGCGACGCCTCAGCTGAACCTGGGCGCGCATTACTTCCGCGGCAAGCAGTCGGGCTCGGCCACCGGGGCTTTCAATGGCAATGCCAACTTCTATGTGGCGGTCGCCGACTACGCCTTCAGCAAGCGTACTGATGCCTACTTTGGTGTGGATCACACCAGCATCAGCGGTGGCGGTGCGGTCGTGCTGGACACGGCCAGCAAGGCCCGCAGCCGCACCGGCATCACCATCGGCTTGCGCCATCGCTTCTGACGCGGTTTCGAACCGGCTTGCAAGAAACCTCCTGCGGGAGGTTTCTTGCTTTGATGCCGCGCAAGACGCAAGCAAATCAAACCCTGGGGGTTTCCCCTCGCATGCATCTTGCTAGTGCGCTGCCATAGTTGCGGGTTTTGTTTTTCAGGAGGCTTCCCATGCAATTCCGTGCCTTGTTCCTGTCCATGGCCGCCGCATCCTTGCTGGCGGCCGTACCGGCCGCCCATGCCAAGACCTTCAAATGGGCCAGCCAGGGCGAGATATCGACCTGGGACATCCACTCGCAGAACAACGCGCTGCAAAACGGCCTGCATTCCTCTATGTGTACGAAACCCTGGTGACCTACAACAGCCGAACGTTCGCGGTCGAGCCGCTGCTGGCCACCGCCTGGCGCGAGGTCAGCCCGACGCAGGTGCGCTTCACGCTGCGCCAGGGCGTGAAGTTCCAGGACGGTTCGGCTTTCACGGCCGACGACGCTGTGTATTCGCTGCAGCGCGCCATGTCCAAGACCTCCAACTACACGCCCTATGTGCAGGGCATCACCAAGGTGGTGAAGGTGGACGCGAACACCATGGATGTGTTCCTGGCCGCGCCCAACCCGGTGCTGCTGCGCCAGATGACCGAGCTGCGCATGATGAGCAAGGCCTGGGCCGAGAAGAACAAGTCGGTCGAACCCAAGGATATGAAGGGCAAGGACGAGAACTTCGCCCACCGCAATGCCATGGGCACGGGGCCGTACACCCTGGAGTCTTGGCAGCCGGACGTGAAGATGGTCTTCAAGCGCAACCCGAACTGGTGGGGCCAGATGGACGGCAATGTGACCGAGATCGTCTACACGCCGATCAAGTCGGCGGCTACGCGCATCGCCGCGCTGCTCTCGGGCGAGGTGGACATGGTGCTCGACCCTTCGCCGCAGGACTTGCAGCGCCTGCGTTCCACGGACGACATCCGCGTGGTCGATGGCCTGGAGAACCGCACCATCTTCCTGGGCATGGATCAGTTTCGCGACGAGCTGGTGGGCTCCAATGTGAAGGGCAAGAACCCGCTCAAGGACTTGCGCGTGCGCAAGGCCTTGTACCAGGCCATCGACGCCAACGCGCTCACGCGCAACATCCTGCGCGGCTTGGGCAAACCCACGGGCACCCTGGTGGCGCCGCAGGTGGCGGGCTGGACCGAGGCCGTGGGCAATCGCCTGCCCTATGACGTGGAAGGCGCCAAGAAGCTGCTGGCCGAGGCCGGCTACGCCGAGGGTTTCGAGGTGGACTTCGCCTGTCCGAACAACCGCTACATCAACGACGAGGCCATTTGCCAGGCGGTGACCGCGATGTGGGCGCGCATTGGCGTCAAGGCCAAGCTGCGCACCCTGCCGCTGGTGAGCTACTTCCCCATGATCCAGCGCAGCGAGGCCAGCATCTACATGCTGGGCTGGGGCGTGCCGACCTTTGATGCGCTGTACAGCCTGCAGTCGCTCACGCGCAGCGTGGGCCAGGGGGGCGACGGCAATTACAACGTGGGGCGCTACAAAAATGAGCGCATGGACTACCTGGTAGACCGCGTCAAGGTGGAGACCGACGCCCCCGTGCGCACGCGCATGCTGACCGAGGCGCTGCAGCTCTCGGGCGAAACCGTGTCGCATATTCCGCTGTACGACCAGGTCATCCCCTGGGCCATGAAGAAAAAGGTGGAGCTGGTGCACCGCGCGGACAACCGGGTGGATATGCGGCTGGTGAAGATCAACTGATTTTTGCACCCTCTCCCGCTGGCGGGAGAGGGCTGGGGTGAGGGTGGTTAATAAGGACGCTGCGGCTCATCACCCCCTCACCCCCTCCCTCTCCCCCAAGGGGGAGAGGGAGTAAAGCTGTGCCAGACAAGTGTTGCCGGCTTTCAAGAAAACTCTGGATCACCGAGCCCGACGGCGGGACGAAATACCTGCTCGGCCGACTGTCACAACTCTACGGGCCGGTGTAGCATGGCCCGACCTACTGCGCTCATACAACAATGCTTGCCTTCATACTGCGCCGCCTCCTGCAGGCCGTGATCGTCATGGTCACCGTGGCCTTCATTGCCTTCATGTTGTTTCAGTTCGTGGGCGACCCGGTGGCCATCCTGCTCGGGCAGGACGCCACGCCCGACCAGGTGGCCGAGATGCGCGCCGCACTGGGGCTGGACAAGCCCTTCGTGGTGCAGTTCTGGCATTTCCTGGTGAATGCGGCGCAGGGCGAGTTCGGCCTGTCGCTGCGCCAGGGCGCCAAGGTCTCGCGCCTGATCGCCGAGCGCTTTCCGGCCACGCTGGAGCTGTCGCTGGTGGCGGCCTTCATCGCGCTGGCGCTGGGCGTGCCCATGGGCGTGTATGCGGCGCTCAGGCGCGGCAGCTTCATGAGCCAGCTGTTCATGACGCTGTCGCTGCTGGGTGTGTCGCTGCCCACCTTTCTGATCGGCATTCTGCTGATCCTGGTGTTCTCGGTGACGTTGGGCTGGTTCCCCAGCTTCGGGCGCGGCGAGGTGGTGCAGCTGGGCTGGTGGAGCACGGGGCTGCTGACGACCAAGGGCTGGCACCACATCGTGCTGCCGGCGATCACGCTGGCCATCTTTCAGCTGACGCTGATCATGCGCCTGGTGCGCGCCGAGATGCTGGAGGTGCTGCGCACCGACTACATCAAGTTCGCCCGCGCGCGCGGGTTGAGTGACCGGGCCATCCACTTCGGCCATGCGCTCAAGAACACCCTGGTGCCGGTGATGACCATCACCGGCCTGCAGCTGGGCGGCCTGATCGCCTTCGCCATCATCACCGAGACCGTGTTCCAGTGGCCCGGCATGGGCCTGCTGTTCATCCAGGCCGTGACCTTTGCCGACATTCCGGTGATGGCCGCCTACCTGTGCCTGATCGCGCTGATCTTCGTGGTCATCAATCTGGTGGTGGACCTGCTGTACTTCGTCGTCGATCCGCGCCTGCGCGTGGGTGGCAAGGGAGGGCATTGATGCTGGCTCCGCGCTTCAAGGCCGGCGGGCGCGCCTTTGCGCAGATCGCCGAGTTTCACCCCGAGCTCACCGCGCTGCGCCGCGACCTGCATGCCCACCCCGAGCTGGGCTTTGAGGAGGTCTACACCAGCGCCCGCGTGTGTGAGGCGCTGCGCGCCGCCGGCGTGGACGAGGTGCACGAGGGCGTGGGCCGCACCGGCGTGGTCGGCGTGATCCACGGCCAGGGGCGCAGCAGCGGCAGCATGATTGGCCTGCGCGCCGACATGGACGCACTGCCGATGACCGAGCACAACGACTTCGCCTGGAAGTCCGCCAAGAGCGGCCTGATGCACGGCTGCGGCCACGACGGCCACACCACCATGCTGGTGGGCGCGGCGCGCTATCTGGCGGCCACGCGGCAGTTTGACGGCACGGCGGTGCTGATCTTCCAGCCGGCCGAGGAGGGCATGGGCGGGGCACGCGTGATGATCGAGGACGGGCTGTTCGATCGCTTTCCCGTGCAGTCGGTGTACGCCATGCACAACTGGCCGGCGATGAAGCCCGGCACCGTGGGCATCAACAGCGGCGCCATGATGGCCGCCGCCGACCGGGTGACCATAGACATCACCGGTCGCGGCGGCCACGGCGCCCACCCCTACCAGACGGTGGATGTGGTGCTGGTGGCGGGGCACATCATCACGGCGCTGCAAAGCATCGTCTCGCGCAATGTGCGCGCGCTCGACAGCGCGGTGGTCAGCCTGTGCGCGGTGCAGGCCGGCGACCTGGGCGCCTTCAGCGTGCTGCCGGGCCAGGCCACGCTGGTGGGCACGGTGCGCGCCTTCGACCCCGCCGTGCAGGACATGGTGGAGCAGCGCATCAAGGACTTGTGCCACGCCACGGCCCTGGGCTTTGGCGCCACGGCCACGGTGCGCTATGAGCGCATCTACCCCGCCACCATCAACACCGAGGCCGAGGCGCGCTTTGCCGGCGACGTGGCCGCCGCCCTGGTGGGCGAGGATGGTGTGGACCGTGACCTGGAGCCCAGCATGGGCGCGGAGGATTTCTCCTTCATGCTGCAGTCCCGCCCCGGCGCCTACCTGCGCCTGGGCCAGGGCATGGGCGCGGGCAACAGCACCTTGCACAACAGCCGCTACGACTTCAACGACGACATCCTGCCCCTGGGCGCGGCGCTGCATGCCGGGCTGGTGGAGCGTGCCATGCCGTTGGCGGGCGGGCAATAAACATAAAAATGGCCTGTAGCGCCCGTCCATCAAGCGCAACAAGCTACTAATTTAATAGTAACCAACGATTTGCAGCCATGATGAACACCTTATCGCGCTGGTATGACAGCGACGTGGCCCACAGTTTCCGATCCTCGCCCGTGGCCATTCTGGCGGCGCTGATTGCTCTGGTCTGCGCGGTCTGCGCGCTGTTTGCCGGCTGGGTGGCGCCGCACAACCCCTTCGACCTGTCCACGCTGGAGCTGTCGGACGCGCGTCTGCCGCCCTGGTGGCTGGAGGGCGGCACCAGCAAGTACCCGCTGGGAACGGATGACCAGGGGCGCGACATCCTCTCGGCGCTGATCTACGGCGCGCGCATCTCGCTCATCGTCGGTCTGGCCTCGGTGCTGCTGTCGGTGGTGCTGGGTGTGGCCCTGGGCCTGGTGGCGGGTTTTCGCGGCGGCTGGGTCGATGGCCTGCTGATGCGCATGTGCGACGTGATGTTGTCGTTTCCCGCCATCCTGATCGCTCTGCTGATTGCCGGCGTGGCGCGCGCGGTGTTTCCGAATGCTCCCGAGTGGCTGGCCTTCGGCGTGCTGATCATGGCGATTTCGCTGACCGGCTGGGTGCAGTACGCGCGCACGGTGCGCGGCTCCACGCTGGTGGAGCGCAACAAGGAATATGTGCAGGCCGCCCGCGTCACGGGCGTGGCGCCGATGCGCATCATGCGCAAGCATGTGCTGCCCAATGTGCTGGGGCCGGTGATGGTGCTGGCCACCATCCAGGTGGCCACGGCCATCATCACCGAGGCCACGCTGTCGTTCCTGGGCGTGGGCGCGCCACCCACCTCGCCGTCGCTGGGCACGCTGATCCGCATCGGCAACGACTATTTGTTTTCGGGCGAGTGGTGGATCACCATCTTCCCCGGCGTGATGCTGGTGCTGATCGCCCTGTCGGTGAACCTGCTGGGCGACTGGCTGCGTGATGCGCTCAATCCCCGTTTGCGTTGAAGCCTATGTCCTTACTCGAAGTACAAAACCTGGTCGTTGAATTCCCCGGCCGCCGCGGCACGCTGCGGGCACTGGACGATGTGTCGTTCTCCATCGCGCCGGGCGAGATCCTGGGCGTGGTGGGTGAATCCGGCGCGGGCAAGTCGCTCACCGGCGCCTCCATCATCGGCCTGCTGGAGCCGCCGGGGCGGGTGGCCAGCGGCCAGATCCGGCTGGAGGGCCAGCGCATAGACAACCTGGGCCACGAGCAGATGCGCCATATCCGCGGGCGCAAGATAGGGGCCATCTTCCAGGATCCGCTGACCTCGCTGAACCCGCTGTACACCGTGGGCCAGCAGCTGGTCGAGACCATATTGACCCACCTGCCCATGAACGCCGCGCAGGCGCGCCAGCGCGCCGTGGAGCTGCTCAAGGACACCGGCATCCCTGCGGCCGAGCAGCGCGTCGATCACTACCCGCACCAGTTCTCGGGCGGCATGCGCCAGCGCGTGGTGATCGCCCTGGCGCTGGCGGCCGAGCCGCAGCTCATCGTGGCCGACGAGCCGACCACGGCGCTGGACGTGTCCATCCAGGCGCAGATCATTGGGCTCTTGAAGACCATCTGCAAGACGCGCGGCGCGGCCGTGATGCTGATCACGCACGACATGGGCGTGATCGCCGAGACCTGCGACCGCGTGGCCGTGATGTATGCCGGCCGCGTGGCCGAGATCGGACCCGTGCACGAGGTCATCAACCACCCCGCCCATCCCTATACCGTCGGCCTCATGGCCTCCATCCCCGACATGGAGGAGGAGCGCGAGCGCCTGAACCAGATCGACGGCGCCATGCCGCGCCTGAACGCCATCCCGAAGGGCTGCGCCTTCAACCCGCGCTGCCCGAAAGTCTTTGAGCGCTGCCGCCAGGAGCGGCCCGACCTGATGAGCGCAGGCGCCACCCAGGCCGCCTGCTGGCTGCACGCCGCGAACAAGGAGGCCGCATGAGCACGGGCAATGTCTCCTTCCCCCTCTGGGGGAAGGCCGGGATGGGGGCCAGCCTCGTTGAGCAGGGCGCGGGCGGTGCCGGCCCCCACCCCAACCCTCCCCCAAAGGGGGCGGGAGAGGTAAAGCCGCTGGTGCAGGCGCACGACCTGGCGCGCACCTTCGACGTCTCCGCCCCCTGGCTCAACCGGGTGATCGAGCGCAAGCCGCGCCAGCTGCTGCACGCCGTGGACGGCGTGAGCTTCGAGATCGAAAAGGGCAAGACCCTGGCCCTGGTGGGCGAATCCGGCTGCGGCAAGAGCACGGTGGCGCGCCTGCTGGTCGGCCTGTACGAGCCCACGCGCGGCGGCTTCACGTTTGACGGCCAGGATGCGCACGCGGCCTTCAAGGGCAACGACGCACGCGCCATGCGCCGGCGCATACAGATGATTTTCCAGGACCCGTATGCCAGCCTGAACCCGCGCTGGCTGGTCGAAGACATCATCGCCGAGCCGCTGCGCGAGCATGGCCTGATCAACGACAAGGCCGCGCTCAAGGAGCGCGTGGGCCAGCTGCTCACCTCCGTGGGCCTGGCCGCGGCCGACATGGCCAAGTACCCGCACCAGTTCTCGGGCGGGCAGCGCCAGCGCATCTCCATCGCACGCGCCCTGGCCACCGAGCCCGAATTTCTGGTCTGCGACGAACCCACCAGCGCCCTGGACGTATCGGTGCAGGCCCAGGTGCTGAACATCATGAAGGACCTGCAGAAGAAGCAGGGCCTGACCTATCTGTTCATCAGCCACAACCTGGCCGTGGTGCGCCATGTGAGCGACCAGGTCGGCGTGATGTACCTGGGCCGCCTGGTGGAGCTGGCCGACAAGCAGCAGCTGTTTGCCAGCCCGCGCCACCCGTACACGCGCATGCTGCTCGACGCCATCCCCAAGATGCATGACACCGGCCGCGCGCGCACGCCCGTGCAGGGCGAGGTGCCCAATCCACTCAACCCGCCGCCCGGCTGCGCCTTCAACCCGCGCTGCCCGTTTGCCAACGACCGCTGCCGTAGCGAGCGCCCGCAGCTGTTGAACCAGGGCGGCACACGCGTGGCCTGCCATGCCGTCGAGGAGGGGCGCATTTCGGGGGCGTAGCGGCGGGGCATACTGCGGGCCTCATGTTCATCACAGCAAAGGAGCATTGCCCATGACCACCTTCACCCTCAGCAGCCCCGACATTGCCGCCGGCGCCAGCATTGACCCGAGCTTCGAGTTCGACGGCTTTGGCTGCAGCGGCAAGAACCAGTCGCCCGTGCTGCGCTGGAGTGGCGCCCCCGTGGGCACGAAGAGCTTCGCCGTGCATGTCTACGACCCGGACGCGCCCACGGGCTCGGGCTTCTGGCACTGGTATGTGATCGACCTGCCAGCCGGCGTGACCGAGCTGGCCGCCAACGCCGGCGCCCAGGGCGGCGCCAACCTGCCCCAGGGCGCGCGCCAGATCCGCAATGACTACGGCAGCTACTCCTGGGGCGGCTGCTGCCCGCCGCCCGGCGACAAGCCGCACCGCTACATCTTCACCGTGCATGCGCTGTCGGTGGATCGCATTGACGTGCCCGACGACGCGCCCGCCGCGCTGACCGGCTTCATGGTCAATGCCAACACCCTGGCCAAGGCTTCCTTCACGGCGACCTACGGGCGTTGAGCAGGAGCGCCGGCGTCTCGCCGGCTCTCCTGGAGCGGTATGCCGGCGAGACGCCGGCGCTCCAGTTCAGCACTAAAAATCTGCTCAAATTGCTGTCAAACGCTTACCCATCAAGCGCTGACAGCTATTGTTTTTACGTGTAGCGTTTCGCGCGCAGATTGTTCTTCATCTGCTGCAGCACCGGCTGCAGCGGCTCGCCAATGCGCAGCGCCACGCAGGTGGCCAGCACGTCGATGATGAGCAGGTGCAACAGGCGCGAGACCATGGGGCTGTAGCGGTCGTAGCCCTCGGGGTGGTCGGCGGCCAGGTGGACGTGGCAGCTGTGCGCCAGGGGCGAGCCGCTGGCGGTGATGGCGATGGTCGTGGCGCCGTTCTTGCGCGCGATGTCGGCCGCGTCCATCAGGTCGCGCGTGCGGCCGGAGTTGCTGATGATCACCGCGCAGTCGCCCGGGCCGAGCAGCGTGGCGCTCATGACCTGGATATGGCCGTCGCTGCTGGACAGGCTGGTGACCCCTAAGCGAAAGAACTTGTGCTGCGCGTCCTGGGCCACGATGCCGGAGTTGCCGGCGCCGTAGAACTCGATGCGCCGGCCGGTCTTCCAGGTGGCGACGATGGCCTCGGCGGCGCGCTCCAGGGCGTTGCCGCTGGCGGCGTTGCGGTACTGCAAAAAGGCGGCCACGGCGTTGTCCACCACCTTCACCAGCACGTCGCCGGTCTTGTCGTCGGCGTCCACGCTGCGGTGGATGAAGGGCACGCCCTCGCTCACGCTGCCGGCCAGCTTGAGCTTGAAGTCGGCCAGCCCGTCATAGCCCATGCTGCGGCAAAAGCGCACCACCGTGGGCTTGCTGACCTGGGCGCGCGCGGCCAGCTCGCGCACCGGCAGACGGGCGAAGGCGCGCGGGTCGTCCAGCACGAGCTGGGCCACGCGCTGCTCTGCGGGCGCCAGGGAGGGCAGGGAGGCGGTGATGCGATCCAGCATGGAATGGGCGGGAGTGGGTGGGAGTGGGTGCCTGCGCAATGTAACCGGGTTTCATGGCCTGCGCCCCGCATACACTTGAGGCTCTGGCTACCGAAGACTCGCATGAACCAACTCGACGCACTCAAGCAATTCACCACCGTGGTGGCCGATACCGGCGACTTCAAGCAGCTGGCGCAGTTCCAGCCGCAGGATGCGACGACCAACCCCTCGCTGATCCTGAAGGCGGTGCAAAAACCCGAATACGCGCCGCTGCTGCAGCAAACGGTGGCGCGTTGGCAGGGCCGGGGCATGGATGAGGTCATGGACAGACTCATCGTGCGCTTTGGCTGCGAGATCCTGTCCATCATCCCCGGGCGCGTGTCCACCGAGGTCGATGCGCGCCTGTCCTTCGACAGCGCCGCCACCGTGGCGCGCGCCGAGCGCATCGTGGAGCTGTACCAGGCTGAAGGGCTGCATATCGACCGCGTGCTGATCAAGATCGCCGCCACCTGGGAGGGCATACAGGCGGCGCGCCAGCTGGAGGCGCGCGGCATACACACCAACCTGACGCTGCTGTTCTCCTTCGCCCAGGCGGTGGCCTGCGGCCAGGCCAGGGTGCAGCTGATCTCGCCCTTTGTCGGCCGCATCTACGACTGGTACAAGAAGCATGCCGGCAGCGCCTGGGATGAGGCGGCCATGGCCGGCGCCAACGACCCCGGCGTGCAGTCCGTGCGCGCCATCTACAACCACTACAAGCATTTCGGCATCGCCACCGAGGTCATGGGGGCGAGCTTTCGCAACATCGGCCAGATCATCGCGCTGGCCGGCTGCGACCTGCTGACCATCGCCCCCGAGCTGCTGGCCCAGCTGGCGGCCAGTGATGCGCCGGTGCAGCGTGTGCTTGACCCCGAGGCCGCGCGCCGCGTGCGCCTGGAGCCGGTGCAGTACGACGAGGCCGGGTTCCGCTACGCGCTCAACGCCGACGCCATGGCCACCGAGAAGCTGGCCGAGGGCATTCGCGCCTTCGCCGCCGACGCCGCCAGGCTGGAGCAGCTGATCCAGGCCGCTTGATCGCAACACTTGCCACACCAGCCCAGTCGCATGGGCATGGGACACGAACCTATGCATTCCGTCGTCATCAGCGGCACTGGCCTGGTCCAGCCGCCGCACACCATCACCAACGCCGAGCTGGTGGAGTCCTTCAACCGCTTCGTGGAACTGGACAACGCGCGCCACGCCGACGCCATTGCCGCCGGCACGCGCGTGGCCCTGCAGCCGTCCAGCGTCGAGTTCATCGAGAAGGCCTCCGGCATCAAGCAGCGCCATGTGTTCGACAAGCGCGGCATTCTCGACCCCGAGCGCATGTACCCGCATTACGCCGAGCGCGCCGACGGCGAGCTGTCGATGATGGCCGAGATGGCCGTGGCCGCCGCCGGCCAGGCGCTGGCCCAGGCCGGCAGGAGCGGGGCCGATGTCGATATGGTGCTCTGCGCCGCCTCCAACATGCAGCGCGCCTACCCGGCGATCGCCATCGAGATCCAGCAGGCGCTGGGCGCGGGCGGCTACGGCTTCGACATGAACGTGGCCTGCTCCTCGGCCACCTTTGCCATAGAGCAGGCGGTGAACGCCGTGCGCGCGGGCACGGCCCGCTGCGTGCTGGTGGTGAACCCCGAGATCACCTCCGGCCACCAGGCCTGGACGGATCGCGACTGCCATTTCATCTTTGGCGACGTGTGCACGGCGCTGCTGATCGAGCGCGCCGACCTGGCCAGCAACCCCGGCGCCTGGGAGGTGCTGGGCACGCGCCTGGCAACGCAGTTCTCCAACAACATCCGCAACAACTTCGGCTTTCTGAACCGCAGCGAAGACAGCGACCCCAAGGCGCGCGACAAGACCTTCCGCCAGGAGGGGCGCAAGGTGTTCAAGGAGGTGGTGCCCATCGCCGCCGCGCATATCGAGGGGCACCTGGCCAGCCTGGGCCTGCAGCCCGCCGGCGTGCGCCGCTTCTGGCTGCACCAGGCGAACGAGGGCATGAACCAGCTGGTCATCAAGCGGCTGCTGGGCGAGGCCGGCGCCGACCGCGCGCCGCTGATCCTGGATGAGTTTGCCAATACCGCGTCGGCCGGCTCCATCATTGCCTTCCACCAGCACCGCGCCGACCTGGCCGCGGGCGATGTGGGCGTGGTCTGCTCGTTTGGCGCGGGCTACTCGGTGGGCAGTGTCGTTGTCAAAAAGCGCTGACCCCACCATGCACCCGCGTTGCGACGAGACGCCGCAGTGGGCGCAGCTGCAGGCGCATTACCAGGCCCAAGGGCGTGGCCTGGACTTGCGGCGCGCCTTTGCCGAGGACGCGGGGCGCTTCGCGCATTTCAGCCAGCAGGCGCCCCATGTGTTTGCCGACCTGTCCAAGAACCTGTGGGACAGGCAGGCCGAGGCGCTGCTGCTGGACATGGCGCGCGCCTGCCGGCTGGAGCACAGCCGCGACGCCATGTTCGCCGGCCAGGCCGTCAACAGCACCGAGGGCCGCGCCGCGCTGCACACCCTGCTGCGCCGCCCCCGGGGCCTGGCCCTGCCCGGTGACGAGCCCTTCGTCGCCCAGGCCCTGCAGGAGGTGCACGCCACGCTGGATGCCATGTTGGCCTTTGCCGAGGCCGTACGCGCCGACGCGCAGATCACCGACATCGTCAACATCGGCATCGGCGGCTCGGATCTGGGGCCGCACATGGCGGTGCGCGCGCTGCAGGCCCACCAGTTGCCGGGCCGGCGCTTTCACTTCGTCTCCAACATCGACGGCCATGAGCTGGCCGGCGTGCTGGCCGGCCTACGGCCCGAGAGCACGCTGTTCATCGTCGCCTCCAAGACCTTCACCACGCTGGAGACCATGGCCAACGCGCGCTCGGCGCTGGACTGGTTTGCCGCCCAGGGCGGGCAGGATGTGGCGCGGCATTTCGTGGCGCTGACGGCCAACGTGGCCAAGGCCGCCGAGTGGGGCATGAGCCGCACCTTCGGCTTCTGGGACTGGGTGGGTGGGCGCTATTCGCTGTGGTCGGCCATAGGTCTGCCGATAGCCATCGCCATAGGCGCGGCGGGTTTTCGCGACTTCCTGGCCGGCGCCCATGCCATGGACGAGCATTTCCGCAGCGCGCCGCTGGCGCACAACCTGCCCGTGCGCCTGGCGCTGCTGGACATCTGGTACCGCAACTTCCTGGGCCTGCCCAGCCGCTGCATCGCGCCCTACCACGCCTGGCTGCAGCGCCTGCCGGCCTACCTGCAACAGCTGGAGATGGAGAGCAACGGCAAGCGCGTGGACAGCCAGGGCCGCGCCCTGCCCATGGCCACCGCGCCCGTGATCTGGGGCGAGCCCGGCAGCAACGGCCAGCATGCCTTCTTCCAGCTGCTGCACCAGGGGCCCGACGTGCAGGCGCTGGAGATCATCGCCGTGCGCGACAGCGCCCACGGCCTGGCCGGCCACCACCAGATGCTGCTGGCCAATGCGCTGGCGCAGGCACAGGCGCTGATGCAGGGGCGCGCCAGCGGTTGCGGCCACCGGCATTTCCCCGGCAACCGGCCGAGCAGTTTTGTGCTGCTGGACGCCCTCACGCCCGCGTCGCTGGGCGCCTACCTGGCGCTGCAGGAGCACCGCGTGTTCTGCAGCGGCAGCCTGTGGGGCATCAACAGCTTTGACCAATGGGGCGTGGAGCTGGGCAAGCAGCTGGCGCAGGACCTGCAGCCGCGCCTGCGCACGGGCGATGTGGCGGGGCTGGATGGCTCCACCGCCGGCCTGCTGCAGCGCCTGGCGGGTGTCGGCGGCAGGGCGCCCTGATAGCCTGGATGCTTTTGTTTTGATAGCAGTTCGCGCTTGCTGCATGCGCGCTGGAGGCGAAAATCAGCACCCTGCTGGACGCCAGCGATAATTTTCCCCTTGTTTGAACCCGTCCCGATTCCACCACCCATGACGCAAGCCACCCTGCCGGCCACAGACACCGTTCGCATCGCACTGGACGAGCGCAGCTACGACATAGCCATTGGCGCCGATATGCTGGCCAGCCTGGCGCAGCGCGCCGATGTGCCCGCCGGCACGGCGGCGCTGGTGGTGAGCAACACGGTAGTGCAGCCGCTGTATGGCGCGGCGCTGGCGGCGGCCCTGCGCCAGCGCTACCCGGTGGTGCACAGCGTCGTCCTGCCCGACGGCGAGGAGCACAAGACCTGGCAGACCCTGAACCTGATCTTCGACGCCCTGCTGTCCCACGCCTGCGACCGCAAGGTGGTGCTCTACGCCCTGGGCGGCGGCGTGATTGGCGACATGACGGGCTTTGCCGCCGCCTGCTATATGCGCGGCGTGCCGTTTGTGCAGGTGCCGACGACGCTGCTGGCGCAGGTGGACTCGTCGGTGGGTGGCAAGACCGCCATCAACCACCCGCTGGGCAAGAACATGATCGGCGCCTTCTACCAGCCGCGGCTGGTGCTGTGCGACCTGGCGACGCTGGACACCTTGCCCGCGCGCGAGCTGGCCGCCGGCCTGGCCGAGGTCATCAAGTATGGGCCGATTGCCGACATGCAGCTCTTTGCCTGGCTGGAGCAGAACATGGATGCGCTGCTGGCGCGCGATCGCGCCGCGCTGGCGCATGCCGTCAGGCGCAGCTGCGAGATCAAGGCGGCGGTGGTCGGCGCGGACGAGCGCGAATCGGGCCTGCGCGCCATCCTGAACTTTGGCCACACCTTCGGCCACGCCATCGAGGCCGGCATGGGCTACGGCGTCTGGCTGCATGGCGAGGGCGTGGCGGCGGGCATGGTGATGGCGGCCGAGCTCTCGCGCCGCCTGGGGCTGGTCGATGCGGCCTTTGTGCAGCGCCTGACGGATTTGATTGCACGCGCCGGCCTGCCCACGCGCGGCCCGGTGCTGGACGCGGCAGACAACGCCGGCCGCTACCTGCAGCTGATGCGCGTGGACAAAAAGGCCGAGGCCGGCGAGATCCGCTTTGTGCTCATAGCCGGGCCGGGCCAGGCCATCATGCGCGCCGTGCCCGATGCGCTGGTGCGCGAGGTCATAGACCATTGCTGCGCAATCGTCTGATGCTATATTAATAATAGCTGTTTGCGTTTGATGGTAAAGCGCTGGAGGCCTTTTTGATGCATGAAACCGGCCTGGCCCCCTACGCCTGTGATCCGGCGTTGAGCCGTGGCCGCCGGTACTTCGAGCCGCCGGCGCCCACGCGCACCGAGTACCAGCGCGACCGCGACCGCATCGTGCATTCCACGGCCTTCAGGCGCCTGGTCTACAAGACCCAGGTGTTCTTGAACCACGAGGGGGATTTGTTTCGCACCCGGCTCACGCATTCGCTGGAGGTGGCGCAGCTGGGGCGCTCCATAGCGCGCTCGCTGCGGCTGAACGAGGATCTGGTCGAGGCCATCTGCCTGGCGCATGACCTGGGCCACACGCCCTTCGGCCACGCCGGGCAGGACGCGCTGAACGACTGCATGACCGGCTTTGGCGGCTTCGAGCACAACCTGCAGAGCCTGCGCGTGGTGGATGCGCTGGAAGACCGCTACCCGGCGTACGACGGCATCAACCTGACTTTCGAGACGCGCGAGGGCATCCTGAAGCATTGCTCGCGCCGCAACGCCGAGTTGATCGAGGCGCGCGAGAGCGGCGGGGTGGGGCGGCGCTTTCTGCTGGGCCAGCAACCCAGCCTGGAGGCGCAGCTGTGCAACCTGGCCGACGAGATCGCCTACAACGCGCACGACATCGACGACGGCGTGCGCTCCGGCCTGATCACTTTGGAGCAGCTGCGCGAGGTGCCGCTGTTCGAGCGCTACCGCGCCCAGGCGCAGGCGCAGTACCCGCAGTTGGGGCGGGCCACGGGCCGGCGTCGGCTATTGAGCGAGGCCATACGCCGCATGCTCAGCGACCAGGTGTATGACGTGATCGCCGCCACGCGCGCGGCCCTGGCCGAACATGCGCCCTCCGACGTGGACGCCGTGCGCGGCCTGCCGGCGCTGGTGGGGTTCTCGGCCGGCATGCGTGCCCAGTCGCGGCAGCTGAAAAGCTTTCTGTTTC
>JAGPIX010000179.1 GCA_018054745.1 Alicycliphilus sp. | reverse complement strand
CAGTAAGCAACGCCCCATGGCTTGAGAGCATGCGCTTCTCGGTCAGCACAACCAGAAGGCAGGTGCCGTCACGCGCGGCGCTTGCCTTTTTTGTCGTTGCCGCCATGCCTTTGTCCCTGTCTGCGCAGCAGACTGTGGATGTGACCATACAGAACTACCGTTTTGAGCCGGCAGAGGTTCGGATTCGCCCCGGGGACACGGTGCGTTGGACGAATCAGGAAAAGCGCACCAGCCATTCGGTGCTCTTTTCTGCCGAGCAGGGTGGTGAGTCCGAACGGCTCTTCCCCCAGGATGTCTGGCAGCGCCGATTCGAGGCACCCGGACGGTATCCATATTCCTGCGGGCCGCACCCGGAAATGAAGGGCGTGGTGGACGTGGTGGCACCGTAGCCACAGCGCAGTTTTTGCATACTGCCTCTGGCCGCTACAGGCGCAGGCGGCAAAAGTCTTCAGGACGCACAGTTGTTTTTCCGGGTTGATGCAGGTCAGCCTGCGATGTCCTGGCCTTCCTATATTGGCAAGGGTCTGGTGGCCGGCGATGACGGCACGCGAGACCTTGGCCTTGTCAGGGGCCGATCACACAACATCATCCGTGGAGACATTACATAAAAAGCCATCGACTCACGCGTGTCGCGGCAGTCCTGCTATCGACGATTGCACTGGCCGCCTCGGCGCAGGAGCAGAAGGGCGTACGCGGTGCATATTTCTCGTGTGTCCGCGTCCGGGCGTTATCTGTTCGTCATCGGCCGTGATGGTCGCGTGAACATGATCGACATGTGGATGGAAACGCCGGCCAATGTGGCCGAGATCCGCATCGGCCTGGAGGCGCGCTCGGTCGAGACCTCGAAGTTCAAGGGCTACGAGGACAAGCTGGCCATTGCCGGGGCCTATTGGCCGCCCCAGTTCGTGATCATGAATGGCGACACGCTGGAGCCCTTGAAAATTGTCGCCACCCGCGGCATGACCGAGGACGCGCAGGAATACCACCCCGAGCCGCGCGTGGCCTCCATCGTGGCGTCGCTGCACAGGCCCGAGTTCATCGTGAACGTCAAGGAAACGGGCAAGACCATCATGGTCGACTATTCCGACATGAAGGCGCTGAAGCTCACCGAAGTGGGGGTGGCGCGCTACCTGCACGATGGGGGTTGGGATTCGACCAAGCGCTACTTCATGGTGGCCGCCAACCAGAGCAACAAGATTGGCGTCATCGACTCCAAGACCGATACCGTGGCGGCGGTGGTCGATGTGGGCAAGATTCCGCACCCCGGGCGTGGTGCCAACTTCAAGCACCCCAAGTACGGCCCGGTATGGTCCACGGGCCATCTGGGAGATGAAACCGTGTCCCTGATAGGTACCGATCCGGTCAAGAACAAGCAGCATGCCTTCAAGGTGGTGCAGACGCTCAAGGGGCAGGGCGGCGGGTCACTGTTCCTCAAGAGCCACCCCAAGTCCAGGCATTTGTATGTGGATACGCCGTTGAACCCGGATGCCGGGCTTTCCCAGTCGATTGCGGTGTATGACATCAACCAACTGGACAAAGGCTACAAGGTTCTGCCGATCGGCCAGTGGGCCGGCTTGCCCGAAGATGGCGGCGCCAAGCGCGTCGTACAGCCCGAGTACAACAGGGCGGGCGACGAGGTGTGGTTCTCTGTCTGGTCGGCCAAGGACAAGGCCTCGGCCATTGTCGTGGTGGATGACAAGACCTTGCAGCTCAAGGCCGTGATCAAGGATCCGCGCCTGATCACGCCGACCGGCAAGTTCAACATGCACAACACGCAGCACGACGTGTACTGACCGACCTCCCTACCGCGCGTCGGTATTCAGGGCTCGGGGCGTGCGATCTGGTTGTGCAGGTTGTACGCCCCGACGGGCCCGTCCATGGGGATGCGCTTGATCTCCTTGAGGGTGGCGGTGTCAAAGACGATCACCGCGCCGCCATCGGCCTTGCGCTCGCGCAGGCTGGCCAGCGCATATCGGCCGTCGCGGCTGAAGGCCACATGCGCCAGATCCTTGCCGAGGTCGGTGTGGATGCTGGCCACATGCTCCAGCTTGTGCTTGTCCAGCAGTTGCAGGGCGCCTGCGCCGTTGCTGGTGGGTGCCTGGATCATCCAGACATGGGGTGCGCCTTCGTGGCTGCGCATGAGCCGGCCTGGCCCCGGCATGGGGACGGTTTTGAGCGTGGCCCAGCTTTCCAGATCAAGCAACCTGACCATGCCATCGCCGGGGCTGGGCAGGGCCATCACGCTGCGCTCCGGTGTGCCAGGCGCCGGACGGTAGTTCCAGGTGGCAGCAGCGCCGGATGCTGGCATGTCGGACAGCTGCAGGCTGGCGATCGTCTTGCGCACGTCCAGATGAATGACCTGGCTCTTGCCGCCCTGGCGGCTCATGCCCAGCAGCTCGTGGTGGCTTGGCGTGAAGAAGACCTGGCCCATGGGCTCGGGCAGGACGCTGCGGCGCGGGTTGAGGAACCCTGGTATGAACGCGCCCTCCTTGTAGAGGAAGTCATGGATCATGCCTATCGGCACGTCGTCTGCAGCAGGGTTGTAGCTGATCTCCCAGATCTCGGGCACATCCTGGAGCACCGCGACAAAGCTCCTGCGTGGTGCGGCATCGTGCACGGACAGGATGGGCGAGCTTCGCGTGCGCTGTTGGTTCAGGGCCGGATGCGCCTTGAGCAGGTTCAGCTCGGCGTCGAGCAGCACCAGCTTGTGCGGTCGCTGGTTGGCCACGGCCAGGTATTTGCCATTGCCGGATATGGCCAGGCTGCGGCTGTCCTGGCCGGCCCGCACCTCGGCCACGGCTTGCAGGTTCCAGAGATCGAATTGGGTGACCCAGCCCTCGGACGACAGGAAGTACGCAAAGCGTCCGTCGGGGCTGAACCGGGGCGCCCCTTGCAGAGCCCGGTGCAGTGCAAAACGGTGCAGAGGCTCGAATCGATCGCCATCGAGCACGGTGACATGCTGGCTGCCGGATTCGACCACGATGAACAGGTTCAACATGTCCACGCCCTGGAAGACCGGCATGGGTTTGTCCGGCAGGCTGCCCGGCGCATGCCATACCTGGCGCGAGGTTTGGATGTCGGCGTCCGTCAGCGCCGCCGTGTCGCAGCTGGCGCAAGTGGACAGAGGCGTTGTGGCAGGGCCTTCGGCGGCGGCCGGCAGGCTGACCGCCAGCACCAGGGCCGTGGCGCAGCCTGCCCGTGCAACGCGGCGGGAAAGGCGATCAAGGTGCATTGCAAAGACCCTGGCAAAGATCCATGGCGGGCGCCATGCCGGTGGCGTTGTCTTACTTGGTGCCAAAGATGCGATCGCCCGCATCGCCCAGGCCGGGCAGTATGTAGCCATGGTCATTGAGTTCGCGGTCGATGGCGGCGGTGAAGATGGGTACGTCGGGGTGGGCCTTTTGCAGCGTGGCCACGCCCTCCGGCGCGGCCAGCAGGCAGACGAACTTGATGGAGCGTGGCCGCAGTTGCTTGATGCGCTCCACGGCCGCGGCGGCCGAGTTGCCGGTGGCGAGCATGGGATCGACGACGATGACGTCGCGCTCGGCCATCTCGGATGGCATCTTGAAGTAGTACTCCACAGGCTGCAGCGTCGTCGGGTCGCGGTACAGGCCGATATGGCCTATGCGCGCGCCGGGCACCACGTTGAGCATGCCGTCCAGAAAGCCGTTGCCGGCGCGCAGGATGGAGACCAGCACCAGCTTCTTGCCATCGATCACCTTGGCGGTCATGGTCTCCAGCGGGGTCTGGATCTGCACTTCTTGCAGTGGCATGTCGCGCGTGACCTCGTAGGCCATCAGCGTGGAGAGTTCGCCCAGCAGGCGGCGAAAGCTGTTGGTGCTGGCGTCCTTCTTGCGCATCAGGGTCAGCTTGTGCTGCACCAGGGGGTGGGTGATGACGTGGACGTTGCTCATGAGCGGCTGCCTCTTGGAAATTGAGAAATGAGGATCAGAAAGCGGAAATTTTGCCGCAGCCGTGTGGGCCGCAGTTGATTTCACCCGGCATGCCGCCGTGCAAGGCGGGTTTACACTCGCCCGCTGCGGCGCAGGCCGCTTTTTTTGTGGGCATTCAACCAAGGAATTTACAGCTATGGGCGCGCAATGGAAGGCAAAAGGCAAGGCGCTGGTCGCCGATGCCAAGGGCAAGCTTTTTGGCAAGCTGGTCAAGGAAATCATCGTGGCCGCACGCGCGGGTGCCGACCCGGCCGGTAATTCGCGCCTGCGCCTGGCGGTCGAGGCGGCGCGCAAGGCCTCCATGCCCAAGGACACACTCGAGCGCGCCATCAAGAAGGGCTCCGGCGTGGGCAGCGACGCCGTGAACTACGAGCGTGTGATCTACGAAGGCTTTGCCCCGCACCAGGTGCCAGTGATGGTGGAGTGCCTGACCGACAACGTGAATCGCACGGCGCCCGAGATGCGCGTGTGCTTTCGCAAGGGCCAGATGAGCGCCGTGGCCTGGGACTTCGACCATGTGGGCATGATCGAGGCCGAGCCCGAGC
>JAGPIX010000006.1 GCA_018054745.1 Alicycliphilus sp. | reverse complement strand
CCGTTTCTTTTGTAAAAAAATTAACCATGTCGCCCGTGCAGTGAGAGGGGGCATCTGCCAATGCATGACCAGACCAATCCAAATATGACGGCTTCGGGCTTCGCGCGCGCGGCTGCGCTCGGCGTCCTGGCCGCGGCCACTTTGCTGGCGCCGGCGGCCCAGGCACAGAACTACCCCGTCACGCCTGGCCAGCGCGCCACCGCGCAACAGGTGGCAGCGCGCGGCGTGCCCCTGGCCGAGCTGGCGCCCAACGCGCCCGATACCTATGTGATCCAGCGCGGCGACACGCTGTGGGGCATTTCCGGCATGTACCTGAAGCGCCCCTGGCGCTGGCCCGAGCTGTGGGGCATGAACCTGCAGGCCATCGCCAACCCGCACCTGATCTACCCCGGCCAGACCCTGTACCTGGAAAAGGCCGATGGCCATGCACGCCTGAGCACCAGCCGCGGCGGCGCCGGCGAGACCGTGCGCCTGTCGCCACGCACGCGCCACGACAGCCTGGCCGGCATGGCCCTGCCGACGCTGAAGATGCACCTGATCGAGCCCTTCCTGGTGCAGCCGCTGGTGGTGGACGAGCTGACGCTGACCCAGGCGCCGCGCATCGTGGCCACGCGCGACGAGCGCGTGATCATGGGCAATGGCGACCGCGCCTATGTGCGCGGCCCGCAGGGCAGCCCGCTGGAGATGACGCCCGAGGTGCCGCGCCAGTACCGCGTGTTCCGCAACGCCCTGCCGCTGAAGGACCCGAACACCGGCGAGGTGCTGGGCTACGAGGCGCAGTATGTCGGCCGCGCCGAGCTGGTGCGCGGCGAGTCGCTGGAGCAGTCTGCCGGCACCAAGGGCGAGATGCGCACCGACATCGTGCCCGCCACGGTCGATTTGTCGGGCGTGAAGGAAGAAGCGCGCCTTGGCGACCGCCTGCTGCCCGCGCCTCCGCGCAGCTTTGACAATTACGCACCGCATGCGCCCGAGGCGCCGGTGGAGGCCAGCGTGGTGTCCATCTACGGCGGCGTCGCGGCGGGCAATGCCGGGCCGAACCAGGTCATCGCCATCAACCGCGGCACCGACGACGGCATGCAGGCCGGCCATGTGCTGCAACTGCGCACCGGCGGCCTGCGCATCAAGGACAAGACCGACGAGCAGCGCGCCGAGATCCGCCTGCCCAGCGAGGACAACGGACTGGCCATGGTGTTCCTGACCTTCGAGCGCGTGTCCTATGCGCTCATCCTGCAGGCGCAGCGCGGCGTGGTCGTGGGCGACCGGCTGGTCAACCCCGAGTAGGCGCGGGCCGCGGCGCCGAGTTTCAGGCCATGCAGCGCGACGAACTCGCCGCCTGGCTGCGCCTCGCCCTCACGCCCGGCGTGGGCAACGGCGCGGCGCGGCGCCTGCTGGCGGCCTTCGGCCTGCCGGCCGACATTTTTGCCCAGAGCGAAGCCGCCTGGCAGACCTGCGTCACGCCCGCCCAGGCACGCGCCCTGGCCGCCGTCCCCGAGGAGCTGGAGGCCCTGCTGCAGACCACCTGGCAATGGCTGCAGGCCGAGGGCGAGCCGGCGCGCGCCATCGTCACCCTGGGCGATGCCGCCTATCCCCCGGCCCTGCTGGCCACCGAAGACCCGCCACTGCTGCTGTACCTGCTGGGCGCGCCGCGCTTCGTGCATGGCGCCGGGCCATTTGCGCCGCCGCGCTGCCTGGCCATGGTGGGCAGCCGCAACCCCACGGCCCAGGGCGCCGAGCATGCGCGCCAGTTTGCGCGCGTGTTGCGCGCGGCGGGGCTGACCATCGTCTCCGGTCTGGCTCTGGGGGTGGATGCGGCGGCGCACGAGGGGGCGCTGCTGGATGCGCCCGACCCGGACACGCCGGCCACCATAGCCGTGGTCGGCACCGGGCTCGATCGCGTCTACCCGCGCGCCAACAAGGATCTGGCGCACCGCATCGCGCGCCATGGCCTGCTGGTCAGCGAGTACCCGCTGGGCACGCCGCCGCTGCCGGCCAACTTTCCCAAGCGCAACCGCATCATCTCCGGCCTGTCACAGGGCACGCTGGTGGTCGAGGCGGCGCTGCAGTCGGGCTCGCTGATCACCGCGCGCATGGCGGCCGAGCAGGGGCGCGAGGTGTTTGCCATCCCCGGCTCCATCCATGCGCCGCAGTCGCGCGGCTGCCATGCATTGCTGCGCCAGGGCGCCAAGCTGGTGGAGTCGGCCGAGGATGTGCTGGAGGAGCTGCGCCTGCCCGCCGCTGCGCCGGCGCCGGCGGGCGATGCGCCAGACGCCACCACGCCGGCGCAGCAGGAGGTGCTGCAGGCGCTGGGCTTTGACCCGCTGGGGCTGGACGCGCTGGTGGCGCGCACCGGGCTGGATGCCGCAACGTTGCAGGTGCGGCTGCTGGAGCTGGAGCTCGACGGCCGCGTGGCGCGCCTGCCGGGCGGCTTGTTTCAGCGCCTGGGCGCGGCCTGAATTGCTATAAAAACAGAAGCTATCAGCGATTGTTGTTAGCCATATTCATGCGAAACTTTGCCTGAATTCGCCAAATAGCAAGCGCAAAAAGCTATTCTTTTTATAGTTCCAGCATCAATTTGAGGTTTTGCACGGCGGCGCCGCTGGCGCCCTTGCCCAGGTTGTCCAGGCGCGCCACCAGCACGGCATGGTGATAGGCCTCATTGGCGAACACGCGCAGCTCCAGCTGGTTGCTGTCATTCAACGCCAGCGCGTCGAGCTTGCCGTCCTCGGTGGCCGGCAGCACCTTCACCCATTGCTCCGGGGTGTTGCTTTGCGCGTAGTGTGCGGCCAGTGCGTCGTGCAGGTCGGTGGCCTTAGGGCTGCCTGGCAGCAGATCCAGGTGCAGCGGCAGCTCCACCAGCATGCCCTGGCGGAAGTTGCCCACTGCGGGCACGAAGATGGGCCGGCGCGTCAGGCCCGTGTAGCGCATGATCTCCGGCAGATGCTTGTGCGCCAAGCCCAGGGCATAGAGCTCAAACGGGGCGGCCTGGCCGGCCTCGTAGGCTTCGATCATGCTGCGGCCACCGCCGGAGTATCCGCTCACCGAGGGCAGGGACAGCGCCTGGTCGGGGGCGATCAGACCGGCATCGACCAGCGGGCGCAGCAGGGCGATGGCGCCCGTGGCGTAGCAGCCCGGGTTGGCCACGCGCGTGGCGCCGCGCACGGCCTGCGCCTGGCCGGCGGCCAGCTCGGGAAAGCCGAACACCCAGCCCGGCGCCGTGCGGTGCGCGGTGGAGGCGTCGATGATCTTGATGGCCTTGCCGGTCTCCGCCGTGATGGCGTCCACCAGAGCGACGGTTTCGCGCGCGGCATCGTCGTGCAGGCACAGCACGACCAGATCCACGCCGGCGATCAGCTCGCGCTTGGCGCCGGCATCCTTGCGCCGTTCGGGCGCGATGCTGACCAGCTCCACCGCAGGCATGGCCTGCAGGCGTTCACGGATCTGCAGGCCGGTGGTGCCTGCCTCGCCATCGATAAAAACCTTGGGCATTGAAGAGCTCCTGCAAGGGCCGATTGGGGACTGCGGCCGGGGTGTAAGTTAACACCAAGCAATGGTGCATCGCAACATAATACAATTGCTGGCTGCCATTCCCGGGCATGCGGAAGTTTCTGCACATCGGCAGAACGGGTACAAACACCATCCTTCCCCTGAGAGAGACCTCATGAAGATTCACGAATACCAAGGCAAGGAAATCTTGCGTAGTTTCGGCGTGCCCGTTCCGCGTGGCATTCCTGCGTTCACGGTGCAAGAGGCCGTGGAAGCCGCACAAAAGCTCGGCGGCCCCGTGTGGGTGGTCAAGGCCCAGATCCACGCCGGTGGCCGTGGCAAGGGCGGCGGCGTCAAGGTCGCCAAGAGCATTGACGACGTCAAGGCACTGGCCGGCCAGATTCTGGGCATGCAGCTGGTCACGCACCAGACCGGCCCCGAAGGCCAGAAGGTACGCCGCCTGTACATCGAAGACGGCGCCGACATCAAGAACGAACTCTACGTTTCGCTGGTCACCGACCGCGCCACGCAGAAGGTGGCGCTGATCGCCTCGTCCGAGGGCGGCATGGACATCGAGGAAGTGGCGCACAGCACGCCCGAGAAGATCATCACCGAGATGATCGACCCGCTCACCGGCATCACCGAAGCCCAGTCGCGCAAGGTGGCGGCCGCCATCGGTTTGACCGGCGCCTCCATCGACCAGGCCGTGGATCTCTTTGCCAAGATCTACAAGTGCTACATGGACACGGATGCGTCCCTGGTGGAGATCAACCCGCTGAACTGCAACTCCAAGGGCGAACTGATGGCGCTGGACGCGAAGTTCAACTTTGACAGCAACGCGCTGTTCCGCCACCCCGAGATCGTCGCCCTGCGTGACCTGGACGAAGAAGACCCGGCCGAGGTCGAGGCTTCCAAGTTCGACCTGGCCTACATCAGCCTGGACGGCAACATCGGCTGCCTGGTCAACGGCGCCGGCTTGGCCATGGCCACCATGGACACCATCAAGCTGTTCGGCGGCGAGCCGGCCAACTTCCTGGACGTGGGCGGCGGCGCCACCCCCGAGAAGGTCACCGAAGCCTTCAAGATCATGCTCAAGAACCCCAAGGTCAAGGGCATTCTGGTCAATATCTTCGGCGGCATCATGAAGTGCGACACCATCGCCACCGGCGTCATCACCGCCTGCAAGGCCGTGAACCTGCAAGTGCCGCTGGTCGTGCGCATGAAGGGCACGAACGAAGAGCTGGGCAAGAAGATGCTGGCCGAATCCGGCCTGCCCATCATCAGCGCCGACACCATGGCCGAAGCGGCCACCGAGATCGTCAAAGCCGTCGCTTAAGGCCTGGAGAGAACAACATGTCCATCTACATCAATAAAGACACGAAGGTCATTACCCAGGGCATCACGGGCAAGACCGGCCAGTTCCACACCGAGAAGTGCCAGGAATACGCCAACGGCAAGAACTGCTTCGTCGCCGGCGTGAACCCGAAGAAGGCCGGTGAGTCCATCTTCAACATCCCGATCTACGCCAGCGTCAAGGAAGCCGCCACGCAAACCGGCGCCACCGTGTCGGTGATCTACGTGCCGCCGGCCGGTGCCGCCGCCGCCATCTGGGAAGCCGTCGAGGCCGACCTGGATCTGGCCATCTGCATCACCGAAGGCATCCCGGTGCGCGACATGCTGGAAGTGCGCAACAAGATGAAGGCCAAGGAGGCCGCTGGCGGCAAGCGCACGCTGCTGCTCGGCCCCAACTGCCCCGGCCTGATCACGCCCGACGAGATCAAGATCGGCATCATGCCCGGCCATATCCACAAGAAGGGCCGCATCGGCGTGGTCAGCCGCTCTGGCACGCTGACCTATGAAGCCGTGGCGCAGCTGACCGAGCTGGGCATTGGCCAGTCGTCGGCCGTGGGCATTGGCGGCGACCCGATCAACGGCCTCAAGCACATCGATGTGATGCGCGCCTTCAACGAAGACCCGGATACCGACGCCGTGATCATGATCGGCGAAATCGGCGGCCCCGACGAGGCCGAGGCCGCCCAGTGGTGCAAGGCCAACATGAAGAAGCCCATCGTTGGCTTCATCGCCGGCGTCACCGCCCCTCCCGGCAAGCGCATGGGCCACGCCGGCGCGCTGATCTCGGGCGGCGCCGACACGGCCGACGCCAAGCTGGCCATCATGGAAGAGTGTGGCTTCCACGTGACGCGCAACCCGTCGGAGATGGGCCGCATCCTCAAGAGCCTGCTGTGATGGCGTAGCGTCCAGGACAGTCCTGGGCGCTTGCCCGCTATCGACAACGCCAGCCCGAACACCGGGCTGGCGTTGTGCCTTCTGGCCTGGGCCATGCGTGACGCCGACAGCATGGCGCGGCGAATGCCCACATGCCGTGCAAAAAAAATGCCGGGCCATGCGCGCAAACAGCCGGCCTCAGTCTATGATCCACGCCTTGTGTAACATATTGCATCAGTTGGCAACATGATGGGCTTTGCGCAGACGGTCACGGCCAGGCAGAACGCCCGGGTTGTCCCCTTTCGCCATGGGTTTCGGGGGGCTTCATGAAGTCCTCGCGTCAGCTCGGCTACGAGTTCTTTGCGCTCACCGATACGGGGCGTGTGCGCTCCAACAATGAGGATGCCGTCGCCATTCATGAAGCCGCGCGGCTGGTGCTGCTGGCCGATGGCATGGGGGGCTACAGCGCCGGTGAGGTGGCGGCCGACATGGCCGTCAACCTGGTTGGCAGCGAGCTGGCGCAGTGGCTGGAGGACGCGCCCGAGCGCGTCTCGATGGCGGCGGTGCGCCAGGCCATGCTGGTCTGCGTGGAAAACGCCAACCAGGCCATTCTGGGGGCGGCATTGGCCAACCCGCAGTACCTGGGCATGGGCACCACGCTGGTGGTCGGCGTGTTTCGCGGCCATCGGCTCATCCTGGGTCATGTCGGCGACTCGCGCTGCTACCGCCTGCGTGGTGGCGAGCTGCGCCAGATCACGCGCGACCATTCCTGGCTGCAGGAGCAGATCGACCTGGGCCTGCTGACCCCCGCGCAGGCCGCGGTGTCGGGGCTGGGCAACCTGGTCACCCGGGCCCTGGGCGTGGATGGCGAGGCGCACGCTGAAATCAATGAATTTGCCGTGGAGCCGCAGGATTTGTTCATTCTGTGCTCCGATGGTCTGAGCGACATGGTGGGCGACGAAGGCCTGGCCGAGCTGGCGCTGCTGCCCATTGCCCTGCCCGACAAGGCAGCACGCATGGTGGCCATGGCCAATGACCGGGGTGGGCGCGATAACATCAGCGTCCTTTTGGCCCAAGCCGGCCCTGGCGGGGGCGGCGCAGCCAGCAAGCGCGGCCTGGTCTCGCGCCTGTTGCGTTCGCGCTAGGGTGGCGCCAGCGATACGGCACAATCGGAACCAGAACACCCAGGAGGAAAACGGATCATGCCGAAAATGGTCGTGGCTATCGACGGAGTCGTCATCAAGGAAGTCCCGCTCACGCAGGAACGCACGACCGTGGGCCGCAGGCCGTACAACGACGTGGTCATCGACAACCTGGCGGTCAGCGGTGAGCATGCGGTGTTCGTCCTGTCCGGCGACGATGTGCTGCTGCATGACCTGGGCAGCACCAACGGCACCTATGTCAACGGCAAGCCCGTCAAGCAGCAGACCCTGCGCAATGGCGATCTGGTGGAGATGGGCAAGTACAAGATCCGTTTCCTGCAAGACGCACCGGTGTCCGGCTACGACAAGGGCCTGGCCACCGGCCTGCAGGCGCCCTTGACCGGGCCTGCATCCATGCCTGCGCCCCTGACGGGCAGCGGCGGCATCGTGCGCGTGGTGACGGGGCCGGCGGCCGGGCGCGAAGTGGCGCTGACCAAGGTCGTCACCACCATAGGCAAGCCCGGCGTCGCCGTGGCCTCGATCACCAAGCGGCATCACAACTTCGTGCTGGCCCATGTGGATGGCGCGCAGCTGCCCCGGCTCAATGGCGCGATCATTGGCGCCGACCCCGTGGCGCTC
This sequence comes from Alicycliphilus sp., assembly GCA_018054745.1. Classification (GTDB taxonomy): domain Bacteria; phylum Pseudomonadota; class Gammaproteobacteria; order Burkholderiales; family Burkholderiaceae_C; genus Alicycliphilus; species Alicycliphilus limosus. The sequence continues at coordinate 34,369 of JAGPIX010000006.1, read as the reverse complement.
AAGAGCGGCGATCGCATTGCGCTGGCCGGCGCCGAGATGGAGTTCGTGCAAGGCTGAGCATGCCGCAGTCTTGACAACCCGGCACATGCAAGTACGCATCCTCGGCTGCAGCGGTACGATCGCCAAGGGGTGCCGCACCACCTCGTTTCTGCTGGGCGAGCATGTCCTTGTCGACGCGGGTACCGGCGTGGGCCAGCTCACGCTGGAGGAAATGCAGCGCATCGACCATGTGTTCCTCACGCATTCGCACCTCGACCACATCGCCGCCCTGCCGCTGATGCTGGACGCGGTGGGCGCGAACCGCCGCCGGCCGCTGGAGGTGCACGCCTTGCCGCAGACCCTGGCGGCGCTGCACGCCCATGTCTTCAACGACGTGATCTGGCCCGATTTCACGCGCATTCCGTCGCCTGCCGCACCTTTCGTGCGGCTATCGCCCCTGGGCGTCGGCGATGTATTCGTCTGCGCCGGCATCCCGATGGAGGTGCTGCCCGCACGCCATAGCGTGCCCGCCGTGGGCTACGCCGCGCGTGGCGCTGTCGGTTGGTGGGTCTATAGCGGCGATACCCAGGGCAATGAGCCAGGATTCTGGCGCCGCGTGAACGCCCTGCACCAGGAGGGCGGCGGCGTGGCCGCACTGTTGATCGAGACCGCCTTCAGCAATGCCGAGGCCGATCTGGCCTGCAAGAGCCAGCATTTGTCGCCGGCAACCCTCATGCGGGAGCTGGCGGCCCTGCAGGGGGCCAAGCCGCCGCCCGTCTACATCACCCACACCAAGCCGCGCGAAGGCCGCCTCATCATGCACGAGGTGCAGGCGCTGGACCTGGGTGCGCTGCGGCCCGTGGATCTGCAGAGCGTGCAGATACTGCAGGTTTGAAGCTATCCCGGGGGCGTCAGGCCACAAAGCTGCCGGACTTGCCGCCATGCTTCTCCAGCACACGCACGCCGGTCATGCACATGCGTTTGTCCGCCGCCTTGCACATGTCGTAGATCGTCAGCAGGGCCACCTGCACGGCGGTCAGGGCCTCCATCTCCACCCCTGTGGGCCCCACGGTCTCGACGGTCGCGGTGCACTGCACGGCGTTGTCGGCGGTCAGAAGCCCGAACTCCACGGCCACGCGGGTCAGCGCCAGGGGGTGGCACAGCGGAATCAAGTCGCTGGTTTTCTTGGCAGCCATGATGGCGGCGATGCGCGCCACGCCGAGCACGTCGCCCTTTTTGGCCGTGCCGCTTGCTATCAGCGCCAGGGTGGCGGCCTGCATCGATATGCGGCCCGTGGCGACGGCCGTGCGGCGCGTGGCGGGCTTGGCCCCCACGTCCACCATATGGGCCTGGCCCTGGGCGTCGAAGTGGGTCAGCGGGGAGGAGGGTGTGGTCATGGCGGGCGGGTTTACAAAAGGGCGCGAAACATTCTCACGGCCGGGGCATCATACGGCCATGATCCGGCGGCCAGTCCGGTTCTCCAGACAGGGGAGTGGAGTGCGGAGTATCAAGCAAAAAAAACCTTTTGCGCTTGCTGGAAGGGCGCTAGCAGCTGCTATTTTAATAGCATTCGGCGCAGGCCAGACACCTATGGCCATAGCACAGTCCGCGCTGCCCATGATGGGCGACGGCGCCGAGATGACGAGCAGCGCCGAGCGCAGGCTGGGTGACGGCATCATCCGCGAGCTGTATCGCGACCCGGACTACATCGACGACGCCGTACTGCAGGAGTATGTGCAGCAGCTGTTCAACGCCCTGGTGCAGGCCGCCAAGGCGCGTGGCGAGCTCTCGCCCGAGCTGGAGGAGCGCTTTGCCTGGGCGATCCTGCTCGGGCGCGACCGCACGGTGAATGCGTTTGCCCTGCCGGGCGGCTACTTTGGCGTGCACCTGGGCCTGATCGCCGTGGTTGGCACGCGCGACGAACTGGCCTCGGTGCTGGCGCACGAGCTCAGCCATGTGACGCAGCGCCATATCGCACGCCTGATGGCGCAGCAGGGCCGGCAGACGCCGCTGATGCTGGGAGCCATGATTCTGGGCGCCCTGGCCGCCAGCAAGAGCCCGGGTGCGGCCCAGGCGCTGATGGTGGGCGGACAGGCGCTGGCGGTGCAGAACCAGCTCAACTTTTCACGCGACATGGAACGCGAGGCCGACCGCGTGGGCTTTGGCCTGATGCAGCCGGCCGGTTTTGCACCCCAGGGCTTCGTCGCCATGTTCGACAAGCTGCAGCAGGCCAACCGGATCAACGACAACGGCAGCTGGCCCTATCTGCGCAGCCACCCGCTGACCACGCAGCGTATCGCCGACATGCACAGCCGCATTCCGCAGGATGCCACGCCGCTGGCCAGCGCCTCGCTGGAGCAACTGATGATGGCCGCGCGCGCGCGCGTGCTGATGCGCCCGGGTGTGGACACCTGGCGCCAATGGGTGGCCGAGCCGCAGGATGCCGGCTTCGCCGCCAGGCCCCGGCCCCAGCGCGTGGCAGCCTGGTATGCGGCCGCGCTCAGCGCCGTGCAGCTGGCCGACCCTGCGGCCGCGCGCCAGGCGCTGCGTGGCTTGCAGGGGGAGGTGGCGGGCGACGCCGCCGCCGCGCGCCAGGCGCGCCTGCTGGGGGCGGAGCTGGAACTGGCGGCCGGTGATGCGCCGGCGGCGCTGTCCTATCTGGAGGGCAGCCTGGCGCTGGCCGATGCCAGCCAGCCGGATGCGCCCAGGCGCCGGCCCGAACTGCTGCTGCGCACCCAGGCGCTGTTGCGCACCGGCGCCGCCGCAGGCATGACGGCGCCACTGCAGACCTGGCTGGCCACCCACCCGGGTGATGCCACGGCCTGGCAGGCCCTGGCCCAGGTGTGGCAGCAGCAGGGGCAGCCGCTGCGCGCGGTGCGCGCCGAAGCCGAGGCCCAGGTGGCGCGCTACGACTACGCCGCGGCCGTCGATCGCTTCAAGGCCGGGCAGGACCTGGCCAGGCGGGGCGGCGCGGCCAATGACCACATCGAGGCCTCGATCATTGACACGCGGCTGCGCGCCGTGCAGTCACTTCTGAAGGAACAGACCGCCGAGCGCTGACTCGATGACCAGCCCCAGCAGCGAGTAGATCAGCGAGCCGATCAGCGCCGCCGTGAAGCCATGCACCTGAAAACCGTCGCCCAGCACCGAGGCTGCGGCCCAGAACATCAGGGCGTTGATGACGAACAGGAACAGCCCGATGGTGACGATGGTGACCGGCAGCGTGAGGATCACCAGGATGGGTCGCAACACCACGTTGAACAGCCCGATCACGAAGGCCGCCCCCAGGGCGGCGCCAAAGCTGTGCACCTCGACGCCGCTGTAGACATAGGCCACGCACAGCAGCGCCGCAGCGCTGAGCAGCCATTTGAGCAGCAGCCGCATCAACCGTGCTGCGCCGAATCGGTGGCACCGCGGCGCGAGGTGATGAACTTGCCGATGGCCAGCACCAGCAGCGCGCCGGCGACATGGGCCGTCCAGTACAGGGTGCGCGAGATCTCGGCCATGCCGTTGCTGTCCACCGTGCCCAGCTTGGGCATCCATTGCCATTTGTCGGGGTTCACGAAGGCCGGGTCGGTGACCAGCATGCCGCCGGCGATCCAGCCCAGCAGCATGCCGCCGGCGGTGATGATCATCGGGAAGCGCTCCATCAGCTTGATCACCAGCTGGCTGCCCCAGACGATGATGGGAATCGAGATCAACAGACCCAGCACCACCAGCAGCGTGGAATGCTCGCCCGAGCTTTGCGCGGCGCCGGCGATGGCGATCACGTTGTCCACGCTCATCACCAGGTCGGCGACGATGATGGTCTTGATGGCGGCCAGCAGCTTGTCGCTTTCGGCCACATTGCCGTGGGCGTCCTCATCGGGCGCCAGCAGCTTCACGCCAATCCACACCAGCAGCAGCGCACCCACCACCTTCAGGAAGGGCAGGTTCAGCAGCGTCATCGCAAAGATGATGAGCACCACGCGCAGGACGATGGCGCCGGCCGTGCCCCAGATGATGCCCTTGGAGCGCTGGGCCGCCGGCAGCTTGCGGCAGGCCAGGGCGATCACCACCGCGTTGTCGCCGCCCAGCAGGATGTCGATGATGATGATCTGCCCCAGCGCGATCCAGAACGGCGTGTGGGTGAGAAAGTCCAAATCCATATGTCTTTACCTCGATGTCGAATGCCGGTTCGGGGGAACTCGGCGGCGTTCAAATACCGGGCAGCATGGAAAGCGTGGGGCAATCGCCTGCGTGCAAGCCTTGCCTGCTTGCAGGAAAACGGATGCGCTTTGAGCCAACCATGGGTGCCTGTGGCTCAAAGGTCTTGCTCGGCGATGGCGCTGGCCTTGCCTGACAGGCCGGAAGCACATGGCTTCGTATTGACGACCTGACATCCGTTTGCAGGCGGCCCTGACGCAAGGCCTTGTGCAAAACGGGGAACTACTCCCCCTTGAGGGGCGCCATTTGACCACAGTTTGCCGATTCGTGGGCAAGAACGTTGGGGGCCGGGCGGCATGTCGCACCAGGGTCGGGGCACTATCATGGCCGCCTTTTCGTGACCGCATCGTTGCCCGCTCACCGCGCATGACCGCCATCCACATCATCGACATCGAGGCCGCCATCAACCATTGGCGTGCGTGCGCCTGGGCGCCCGATGGCGTGGCGCTGGCGCCCGAGCTTTCGGCCCTGGCCGAGGTCTACGGGCAGATGGTGTTCGCGCGTGCCGAGGAGATTGCACCGGGGCAGTTGCCCGCAGCCGCCATGGCCGCGTGGCTGGCCTGGTACGAAACCCAGCCCGACACACCCTGCATCGCGATCTGCTCCACCAGCCAGGGCGATGATTGCTGCAAGGGCTGCGGCCGCAGCTTTGCCGAGGTGCAACATTGGCTGGAGCTGAGCCCCGCGGACAAGCGCGCCGTGTGGCGCCGTATCACGCGCGAGGGCCGCGCCCTGCGCTTTACGCGCTATGCCGAGCGCGCGGCGGCAGCAGGCTGAGGCTTTACGGCGCGGCGTCGCGCGGCTATCGTGGGGCGCATGCTGCGTCTGACCCAGGCCCCCGACATTGCCACGGCCATGCTGTGGAGCGATCTGCTGTGCGAGGCCGGCATGCCCGCCAGCGTGCAGCGCCAGCACCTGGGCGCGGCGGCCGGCCATTTGCCACCCGGTGAATGCCTGCCCGAGATCTGGCTGGCGCATGCGGAGCATGCCGATCCGGCCCGCGCCCTGCTGCGTGACTACGAGCGCCTGCCCCAGCGCCAGTGGGTCTGCCGCGCCTGTGGCGAGTCGATTGAGGGCGGTTTCGAGCAATGCTGGAACTGCGGCGCCCTGATGCCGCGCTGAAGCCGGGTTATTTCCAGCGCAGCGGCTCCACATGCACGCTGCCGCGCTCGCTGCTGAGCGTGAGCGCGCCCTCCTGCACCGTGGCCTGCAGCTGCATGCTGCGCTCGGCCAGGGCGGCGAGTTGCTGCGCGGCATCAGAGGGCACGCGCCAGACCTGCAGCTTGGGCAGGCGCGTGAGCTTCGGTTGGATGCCCTTCCACCACACATCCGCCGCATGGGCAAAGGCGTAGACCACCACCGCGTCGGCGCGGCTGCAGGCCTTGGACAGAGGCTTGTCCTCGGGCTGGCCGACCTCTATCCACAAGCGCTTGCGGCCCGTGAAGTCGGTCAGCGACACGTCCGGATCGTCGGGGTCGGACAGGCCGGCGCCAAAGGCCAGCTGGCCGTCGCCACGGCAGGTGTCCTGCAGCTCATGGGCCTGCAGCGCCAGGGCCAGCAGGCGCACCATCATGCGCTCGTCGGTCTCGCTGGGGTGGCGCGCCAGGGTCAGCTGGTGGTCGGCGTAGTAGCCATGGTCGATGTCGGCGATGGACAGATTCGCCTTGAAGATGGTGGACTTGAGGGCCATGAGGTTTCTCAAAAATGAGAGCTGCCCGCGCTTGACTGGCAAGGGCGGGCAGCTAAAAAGACTGAAAAAAGTCAGACGCGTCGTGCCAGCTCGGTGGCCATGCCAATGTAGCTCGCCGGCGTCAGCGCCAGCAGGCGCTCCTTGTCCGCCTGGGGGATGTCCAGGCTGCGAATCAGCGCGTGCAGGGCCTCGGCGGTCACGCTCTTGCCGCGCGTGACCTCCTTGAGCTTTTCATAGGCGCCCGGCACGCCATAGCGGCGCATGACGGTCTGTATCGGCTCGGCCAGCACTTCCCAGCTGCTGTCCAGGTCGGTGTTCAGCGCTTCCTGGTTGAGTTCCAGCTTGTTCAGGCCGGTCATCAGCGAGCTGTAGGCCAGGGCTGCATAGCCCATGGCCACGCCGATGTTGCGCAGCACGGTGCTGTCGGTGAGGTCGCGCTGCCAGCGGCTGATGGGCAGCTTTTCCGCCAGATGGCGCAAGAGCGCGTTGGCCAGGCCCAGGTTGCCCTCGGCGTTCTCAAAGTCGATCGGGTTGACCTTGTGCGGCATGGTGCTGGACCCGATCTCGCCTTCCTTCAGCTTCTGCTTGAAGTAGGCCAGCGAGACATAACCCCAGATGTCGCGCGAGAGGTCGATCAGGATGGTGTTGGCACGCGCGATGGCGTCGAACAGCTCGGCCATGTAGTCATGTGGCTCGATCTGGATGCTGTAGGGCTGGAAGGTCAGACCCAGGCCCTGCGGCTCGTTCGTTTCCACGACCTTCTGGCTGAAGGCCTCCCAGTCGAAGTCGGGCCAGGCCGACAGATGGGCGTTGTAGTTGCCCACGGCGCCGTTCATCTTGGCCAGAATTTTCACCGTGGTGATGCGGGCCGTGGCCGCCTGCAGGCGCATGACCACGTTGGCCAGCTCCTTGCCCACGGTGGTCGGGCTGGCCGTCTGGCCATGGGTGCGGCTGAGCATGGGCACCTGGGCATGCTGGTGCGCCATCTCGCGCAGTTTGGTGATGATGGCGTCCAGACCCGGAACAATGACCTGGTCGCGCCCGGCGCGGATCTGCAGCGCGTGGCTGGTGTTGTTGATATCTTCGCTGGTGCAGGCGAAGTGCACGAACTCGGCAGCCTTCTCCAGCTCCGGGCGGCCGCCGAACTTGGACTTGATCCAGTACTCCACGGCCTTCACGTCGTGGTTGGTGGTCTTTTCTATCTCCTTGATGGCGGCCGTGTCGGCCTCGGAGAAGTTTTTCACCAGGCCCTGCAGGTAGGCGCGTGCGCCCGGGCTCAGCGGCTTGAACTCGTCAAACCCCGCGTCCGACAGCGCGATGAACCAGGCGACCTCCACCTGCACACGGCGGTGCATGTAACCATGCTCGCTCATGATGGGGCGCAGGGCGGAGAGCTTGGCGGCGTAGCGGCCGTCAAGCGGCGACAGGGCGGTAATCGTGGACAGACTCATGATGGCTGTGATTGTAGGTGCGCACCTGACACTGCGTTGACCGTGGGGCGCCTATAGAATGGGCCGCCCTGACACCAGCCGCCCGTCCGCGGCCGAACAACCATCATGAAGCTGATCGGATCCACCGCTAGCCCCTATGTGCGCAAGGTGCGCGTGGTGATGGCAGAGAAGAAGCTGGACTACCGTTTTCAGGAAGAAAACGTGTGGTCCGAGGAAACCGCCATCAGCACCGCCAACCCCCTGGGCAAGGTGCCCTGCCTGGTCATGGAGGGAGGCGAGGCGGTGTTCGATTCACGCGTCATCGTGGAATACCTGGACACGCTCTCGCCCGTGGGCAAGCTCATTCCCGGCACGGGGCGCGAGCGTGCCGAGGTCAAGACCTGGGAGGCCCTGGCCGATGGCGTGCTGGACGCCGGGGTGCTGGCACGGCTGGAGGCCACCTGGGCCGGACGCCAGGACGGCGAGCGCAGCCAGGCCTGGATGGCGCGCCAGCTGGGCAAGGTGCGCGCCGGCCTGCAGGCCATGAGCCAGGGCCTGGGCGACAAGCCGTATTGCAGCGGCATACACCTGAGCCTGTCGGATATTGCGGTCGGCTGCGCCCTGGGCTGGCTGGAGTTCCGCTTTCCGCAGATCGCCTGGCGCACCGATCACCCCAACCTGGCGCGGCTGATGGACAAGCTGATGCAGCGCCAGAGCTTCATCGACACCAAGCCGCACTGACCAGCACCGACCCCAAGAAAAAAGCGCGCCTTCCGAAGAGGAAGTGCGCGCTTATTGCTGCAAAAAAATTGTTGCGAAGCGCCCCGAAACGAATGAAGAGAGGGAGGGAGGAGAAGCGCCCCAGGATTGCATCCAGGCACGGCCTGGAAGGCTTCGCAACAGTAAAAAAGATTCAATGATCGATGGGCCTGTCAACCACCTGTGCCAGTGAGAGTGAGGGCAAAGGCCGAAAGTTCCAGTCTTTTTAACAAAAAATTTAAAACTGTGGTGCCGCCGAAACGCTGCGCCGCGTGCGGAGTTCTCGCAGAACTGCACGCCGGTGGTGTTACTGTCTGTGTCTTGTGCAATGGCGTGGGCCAGGGTTCCAGAGACCTGCGCCATGCTCCGTGGCAGCATGTGCGCCGCTGTGTGAATGAGGCATGCGCTTCGGCGCAGCCCCTTGGGCAGCGTCAAGGCAGCGATGGCGGTTGCACCTTGTTGCCGTTTGGTGCCATGCGCGCCTCCCGATGTGGCCAGTGCCGGCGCAGCCATTGCTCGAAATCATCGACGTAGGTGAAGACCGCGGGCACGACCAGCAGGCTCAGCACGGTGGAGGTGATGAGCCCGCCGATCACGGCCACGGCCATGGGCGAGCGAAAGCTCATGTCCGCCCCGCCCAGGGACAGCGCGATGGGCATCATGCCCGCGCCCATGGCCAGCGTGGTCATGATGATGGGACGGGCGCGCTTGTGGCAGGCGTCCAGCAGCGCATGCAGCCGCTCCATGCCGGCGCGGCGCGCGACGATGGCGTATTCCACCAGCAGGATGGAGTTCTTGGTGGCGATGCCCATCAGCATGATGAGCCCGATGAGGGACGGCATGGAAAAGCTCTGGCCGGCGACGAGCAGCGCCACGAAGGCCCCGCCCAGCGACAGTGGCAGGGCCGCGAGGATGGTCACGGGCTGCAGGAAGTCCTTGAACAGCAGCACCAGCACGATGTAGATGCAGACCACGCCGGTGAGCATGGCCAGGCCAAAGCTGGCGAACAGCTCGCCCATCATCTCCGCGTCGCCCACGTCGATCAGGCGCACGCTGGCCGGCAGGCCCTGCACGGCGGGCAGCTGGCGCACGGCTTCGGTCACCTCACCCAGGCCACGGCTGCCCAGCTCGATCTCGAAGTTCACGTTGCGCGAGCGGTCGTAGCGGTTGATCACCGCCGGGCCGCCGGCCAGCGTCAGGCTGGCCACCTCGCCCAGGCGCACCGGGCCGCGGTTGCCCGGCACGGCCAGGCGCTCGAGCACCGACAGATCCTGGCGCGCCGCGTCATCGAGACGTACGACGATGGGCACCTGGCGCTGCGCCAGATTCAGCTTGGGCAGAAACTGCTCGTAGTCGCCCACGGTGGCCACGCGCAGGGTCTCGGCGATGGCTTGCGAGGTCACGCCCAGGTCGGCGGCGCGCGCAAAGTCGGGCCGCACGGCGATCTCGGGCCGCACCAGGCTGGCCGTGCTGCTGACGCCGCCGATGCCGCCTATGGTGCGGATGTCACGCTCCACGGCGCGCGCCGCCTCGGCCAGGGCCTGCGGGTCTTCGCTGGCCAGGGCCAGGATGTATTTGTCGTTGGAGCCGCCCAGGCCCACCTTGACGCGCGCGCCGGGCAGCTCGGCCATGGCCTGGCGCAGGCGTTGCTCTATGACCTGTTTGCGCGGGCGCTCCTGGCGTGGTGCCAGTTGCAGGGTGAGTGTGGCCTTGCGCGGGTCGCCCGTGCCGGCGCCGGCAAATGGGTCGGTGCCGGCCGAGCCGCCGCCTATGGTGGTGTAGATGCTGCGCACATCGCCCACGCCCATGGCCAGGGCCCCGGCGCGCAGGGCCAGGGCCTGGGTCTCCTGCAGCTTGGCTCCGGGGGGCAGCTCCAGCATCACCTGGGTCTGGGCGTTGTCGTCGGCCGGTATGAAGCCTGAGGGCAGCAGCGGGATCAGCGCCAGCGAGCCGGCGAAGAACAGGGCTGCGCCGATCAGGGTCAGCCAGCGATGGCGCAGGCACCAGTGGCTGGCACGCATGTAGGCGGCCAGCCAGCGCGGCTCGTGTTCGGACGCCACCAGGGGCTTGAGCAGGTAGGCCGACATCATGGGCGTGAGCAACCGCGCCACCACCAGAGAGGCGAACACCGCCAGCGCCGCCGTCCAGCCGAACTGTTTGAAGAAGCGCCCGGCAATGCCGCTCATGAAGGCCGTGGGCAGGAACACGGCGATCAGCGTGAAGGTGGTGGCGATGACGGCCAGGCCGATCTCGTCGGCCGCCTCCATGGCCGCCTGGTAGGGCGTCTTGCCCATGCGCAGGTGGCGCACGATGTTTTCCACCTCGACGATGGCGTCGTCCACCAGGATGCCGACCACCAGCGACAGCGCCAGCAGGGTGATGACGTTGATGGAAAAACCCAGCAGATGCATGCCGATGAAGGCCGGTATCACCGACAACGGCAGGGCCACGGCCGAGACTATGGTGGCCCGCCAGTTGCGCAAAAACAGCCAGACCACCACCACGGCGAGGATGGCGCCCTCGTACAGCAGGTGCATGGAGCTGTCGTACTCGTCCTGCGCGATCTCGACAAAGTCCACGGTGCGCTTGAGCGTCAGATGCGGGTGCTCGGCGCGCAGGGCATCGAGCGCCTGCTGCACGCCCGCGCCCACCTCGATCTCGCTGGCGCCGCGACTGCGCGAGACCTCGAAGCCGATCACCGGCTGCTCGCCCAGCAGCGCGGCCGTGCGCGGCTCGGCCCAGGTGTCGCTGACCTCGGCCAGCTGATCCAGGCGCGCATGGCGCCCGCCCGAGAGCGGGATCTGCAGCGCCGCGATCTGCTCGGCCGTCTGCAGCGTGGCCAGGGTGCGCAGCGGCTGTTCGGCGCCGCCTAAGTCGGCGCGCCCGCCTGCGCTCTCCAGCTGCACCTGGCGCAGCTGGTGCGAGACCTCGGCCGCCGTCACCCCCAGGGCCTGCAGCTTGAGTGGATCGAGCGCCACGCGCACCTCGCGCGTCACGCCGCCCACGCGGCTCACGGCGCCCACGCCCGGCACGGCCAGCAGGCGGCGCGTGAGCTGGTCATCGACGAACCAGGACAGCTCCTGGTCGTCCAGCTTGTTCGAGGCAATGGCGAAGGCCAGGATGGGCTGGGAGGACAGCTCCAGCTTGGTGACTATGGGGTCGCGCAGATCCGCCGGCAGGTCGGCGCGCACGCGCGAGACGGCCGAGCGCACATCGTCCACGGCCTCCTGCACGGGTTTTTCCAGCTGGTACTCGGCGGCGATGGTGGCCGTGCCATCGACCAGCGTGGTGGTGATGTGCTTGAGCCGCTGCGTGGTGGCGATGGCGTTCTCGATCTTGCGCGCCACGTCCGATTCAAGCTGCCCCGGCGCCGCGCCCGGCAACGCCGCCGTGACCATGACCACGGGCAGGTCCATGTCGGGAAAGTTCTGCACCTTCATGGCGGAGAACGACAGCAGCCCGGCCAGCGTGAGCAGCACGAACAGCATGGCCGCCGGTATGGGGTTCCTGATTGACCAGGCCGACAGATTCATGATTACTTCTTATTTAATAGCTATTTGCGCTTATTTGACGGGCGCTGCAGGCTGTTTTTGTGCTGAATCGCTGGGGGCCACGCGCACCAGGTCGCCATCATTCAGAAAGGCGCCGCCCTGCTGCACGACGCGCGCCTCGGGCGTCAGGCCGGTGGTGATCTCCACGCGGTCGGCGTTGCGCTGGCCGGTCTGCACGCGGCGCATCAGCACGCGGCCGTCGGCTCCCACCTCGAATACCTGGCTGAAGCCGTCGCGCACCACCACCGCGGCCAGCGGCACGGTCAGGGCTTCGTGCTGGCCCAGAACGAACTCTCCGCGCGCGAACATGCCGGCGCGGATATCGGGGTGCTCGGGCAGATCCACATACACCAGCGCGTTGCGCGTGGCCGCATCCACCGTGGGAGCGAGCACGCGCACCCGGCCCTCGACCTGGGCGCCACTGGCGGCCGTGACCATGGCCCGGCCGCCGGCGCGCAGCAGCGGCAGGTCGCTGGAGCCGACCTCGGCGCGCCACTCCAGGCGGCCGCGGCGCAGCATGCGAAACAGCTCCGTGCCCGGGCCCGCCACCGCGCCCACGGTGGCCAGGCGCGCGGAGATCACCCCGGCATCGGGCGCCAGCACGCGCGTGTGCTTCAGGCGCAGCTGCTGCGCCTCCAGTTGCGCCTGGCTGGCCGCCACGCGCGCCTGGGCGGTCTGCGCGGCGGTGCTGTATTGCAGGATCTCCTGCTGGCTCATGGCGCCGGTGGCGCTCAGTGCGCGGGCCCGCTCGGCGTTGGCCTGGGCCTGGGCCAGGGCGGCGCGTGCCTCCTGCAGGCCGGCGCGGGCCTGGGCCAGGTCGGCGCGCACGCTGTCGTCGGCAAAGCGCGCCAGCAGCTGGCCGGCGCGCACCTGCTCACCCACGTTCACGCGCACCTCGGCCAGGCGCAGGCCGCTGCTTTCGCTGCCTATGCTGGCCTCCTGCCAGGCGGCCACGCTGCCATTGGCCGGCAGGCGCCGCGCCAGCGACTCGCGCCTTGGCTGGGTGGTGCTGACGGTGAGGGCCGGGCGCGGGGCGCTGGCCGTGGTGGTGGCGGCGGCAGCAGCGGTGGGCAAGGGGCTGGCGGCGGCCAGCAGGCCGAGCCCGGCCAGGGCGATCAGGAGGGAATGTTTCATGGAAGGAGGGTGATGTCTTCAGCCAAACACGGCGTGCCACAGGGCCAGCACGGCGCCTTGCTCGGCGGCCAGCTCGCTGTCGGGTACGCGCGTGGGTTCTTCGTTCAGGCGCGCGCGGTGCTGCTCCTGGCGCAGCGTGCGGTAGGCGTCTGCCGCCGCGCGGCCCACGCCGGCGGGCAGCAGGCCGGCGTCTTCGGCGCGCGCCAGCAGGGCGATGTTGCCCTTGTTCTCCAGCAGTTCGGGGTGGGCGCCGCTGTGCGCCAGCACCAGGAATTGCACGGCAAATTCCACGTCCAGCATGCCGCCTGGGCTGTGCTTGACCTCGAACTGACCGGCGGGCACCGGGTTGGCCGCGCGCATGCGCTGGCGCATGGCGGTGATCTCGCCGGACAGGGCAGCGTTGTCGCGTGGCGCGCTGATGACGGCCTCGCGCACGGCATCAAAGCGTGCGCGCAGGTCTTCGCTGCCGAGCACGAAGCGTGCGCGCGTCATGGCCTGGTGCTCCCAGGTCCAGGCGGTGTTGCTGCCGCGCTGCTGCTGGTAGTCGGCATAGGCCTGGAAGCTGGTCACCAGCAGGCCCGAGTTGCCGTTGGGGCGCAGGGCGGTGTCGATCTCGAACAGGTCGCCCTCGCCGGTCTTGGCCGAGAGCCAGTTGATGAGCTTGCGCACGAAGGCTGCGTAGACCTCGGGGGCGCGCTCATCCTCGTCGTCGAAGACGAAGACGATGTCCAGGTCACTGCCATAGCCCAGTTCCTTGCCGCCGAGCTTGCCGTAGCCCAGCACGGCGAACTGCGGCGCCTCGCGGTGGCGGTTCTTCAGCCGGCTCCAGCACCACTGGGCGGTGACGCGCAGCACGCTGTCGGCCAGCAGCGACAGGTCGTCGGCCACCTGCTCCACGGTGAGGCGCCCGTCCACGTCGCGCGCCAGGGTGCGAAACACCTCGGCATGGTGGGCGCGGCGCAGCAGGTTGAGCAGGTTTTCGTCGTCGTCCTCGCCGGTCGATCGCAGGGCCTGCAGGCGCAGGGCCAGCTCATGCTCGAAGTCGGCGGCGTCGAAGCGCTCGGCCAGCATGGCCTCGCTGGCCAGCTCGTCGATCACGCCCGGGTGCTGCAGCATGTAGCGCGCCGGCCATTTGGCCGCGCCCAGCAGCTGCAGCAGGCGCTCGTGCACCAGGGGGCGCTCCAGCAGCATGGCCAGGTAGCTCTCACGGCGCAGCAGGGGTTCCAGCCAGCCCACCAGGCGCACGGCGGCGTCTTCGCTGGCGCGCCCGTCGGCCAGCCAGCGTGCGGTGCGCTGCACGATGCGAAACAGGCGCGCGCGCGCCTCGTCGCGCAGGCCCTGCACGCGCTGGTGGTTGCGCCATTCGGCCACGCGCGCGCTCAGGGCGGGCGGCAGTTGCTCCAGCAGGGCGTCCAGGTCGGGTGCCGGCGCGGCATGGGCCTGCGCCTGCGCTTGCGCCTTGTTGCAGGCACCATTGGCGCAGCGCTTGTGCTCGCCGCCGCCGAGCAGGGTGTCGAATTCCTGCGCCACGAGCTCGCGGTGGGTGTCCAGTTCGCGCAGAAAATCGCAACAACCCAGGCCCATGGTGCGGCCGATCCAGGCCAGGTCTTCATCGCGCGTGGGCAGCACATGGGTCTGCTGGTCGTCCAGGTACTGGATGCGGTGCTCCACGCGGCGCAGAAAGACATAGGCCTCGGCCAGCTGCCGGGCCGTCGGTTCGGGCATCAGGCCGGCGCGCGCCAGGCGTTCAAGCGCCTCCAGCGTGGGCCGGCGGCGCAACTCGGGAAACTGGCCGCCGCGCACCACCTGCAACAGTTGCACGGTGAATTCGATCTCGCGGATGCCGCCGCGCGAGAGCTTGACGTCGTTGGCGCGCTCGGGCCGGCCGGCGCTGCGTTGCACCGCGTGGTTGCGGATCTGGTGGTGCAGCGCGCGCAGCGCGTCGAAGACGTTGTAGTCCAAGTAGCGGCGAAACACAAAGGGCAGCACCACCGCGCGCAGCGCCTGCACCTGCGGGCTGGCAATGCAGTCCAGCGGCGCGACGATGCGGCTCTTGAGCCAGGCAAAGCGCTCCCACTCGCGGCCGTGCACCTGCAGGTAGTCCTCCAGCGCCGATAACGACAGGGCCGCCGGCCCCGAATTGCCATGCGGGCGCAGTGCCAGATCCACGCGGAACACGAAGCCATGCTCGGTGGTGTCGCCCACCAGGGCGTAGATGGCCTTCACCGCGCGCGCAAAATATTCGTGGTTGGAGATCCGGCCGCGCCCATCGGGCAGGCCGGCGGTGTCGCCGTCCTGCTCGTAGACGTAGATCAGGTCGATGTCGCTGGATACGTTGAGCTCGCGCGCGCCCAGCTTGCCCATGCCAATCACCCACAGCTGCACCGGCTGGCCCTGGGGCCCCAGCGGCACGCCGTGGCGCGCGTCCAGCTCGGCACGCGCGGCGCGGCAGGCGCGATCGAGCGCCAGTTCGGCCAGCGCGGTCACGGTGCCGGTGATGTCGGCCAGTGGTGCACCCTGGTCGCAGTCCAGCGTGATGAGCCGGTGCATGACCAACTGGCGCAATATGCGCAGCGCCGCGCCCAGGTCATGACCGCGCGCCAGCAGGGCATCGCAGGCCTGGTTCATCCTGGCATGGTCGGGCCGGCCCGGCGCCAGCAAGGTCAGCTCGGCGCCGTAACGGCGCTGCAGGCGCTGCTGAAAGCGTGAATGGTGCGAGAGCGGCTCGCTGGAGGCTGCGGTGTCGGTCGAAGGCATCTGCATGGCAAAGGCGGGTCGGCTGCTGAACCCTCAGGGGGTGGGCGGGTCATAATTCCTGCCACCGTTTTCAGCCGTCATGACAGAGCCATCGTCCCATCCTTCCCGCCTGCTCAGATTGGTGGCGGGCTGTGCGCGGTGGGGGCTGGGGCTGTTGCTGGCCCTGTGGCTGTTGCTGGCGGCGGCCTGGGGGGGGCTGCATGGCTGGATTGTGCCGCGTATCGGCGACTACCGCCCCCTGCTGGAGGCACAAGCCGGGCGCGCCCTGGGGATTCCCGTGCGCATTGCCGCGATCTCGGCGCGCAGCGAGGGGCTGATCCCCACCGTGGAGTTGGCCGGCGTGACCCTGCTGGACGCGCAGGGGCGCGATGCCCTGCAGCTGCCGCGCGTGGTGCTGGCGCTGTCGCCGCGCTCGCTGCTGCGCCTGGGCTTCGAGCAGATCTATATCGAAGGCCCGGCGCTGGACGTGCGCCGCATGGCCGATGGCCGCATCACCGTTGCCGGACTGGCTCTGCAGCGCGATGAGCAGGGCGACAGCGGCGCCGCCGATTGGCTGTTTGACCAGCCCGAGGTCGCCATCCGGGGCGGCACGCTGCGCTGGAGTGATGAACAAACCGGGGCCGAGCCGCTGGCGCTGACCCAGGTGGATCTGGTGCTGCGCAATGGCGGCTGGCGCCATGCCATGCGCCTGGATGCCACGCCGCCGCCGGGCTGGGGGGAGCGCTTTTCGCTGCGCGGACGGTTTCGCCAGCCGCTGCTGACCACCCATGGTGGCAACTGGCGGCGCTGGAGCGGCCAGCTTTACGCCGACTTTGCGCGCGTGGATGTCTCGCGCCTGAACCAGTATGCCGATCTGGGCGCGCTGGAGGTGGCCCAGGGTCATGGCGCGTTGCGTGCCTGGCTGGACTGGCAGCGTGGTCAGCTGGCCGGGGCCACGGTGGACATGGCGCTCGGCGAGGTGAACGCCACGCTGGGCCAGGATCTGCGCCCGCTGGTGCTGCGCACGGTCACGGGGCGCCTGGGCGGGCGTTGGCTGGAGGGGGGCTTCGAGCTCAGTAGCGACAACCTGCAATTCCAGGCCGACGATGGCCTCGCCTGGCCTGGCGGCAAGCTGTTCCTGCGCCATACCGGGGCCGACCGTGCGGGGCGTGAGCAGGGCGAGCTGCAGGCCGATCGCCTCGATCTGGCCGCCCTGGCGCAGATTGCCAGCCGTCTGCCGCTGGATGCCGCCGTGCGTGACGCCCTGCAGACCTATGCACCCCAGGGTCTGGTGCAGCAGCTGCAGGCCGGCTGGCATGGGCCGCTGGCGCAGCCCCGGCAATACCAGCTGCGCGCCAAGGTGAGCGGCCTGGCCATTGCCGCCCAGGCCAGGAATCCCGCGGTCGTCGGCCTGACTGGCGCCGATGTAGAGCTGGATCTGACGCAGCAGGGCGGACGCGCGGAGCTGGCCATGGCAGACGGACGGCTGCTGCTGCCCGGTGTGTTCGAAGACCCGGTGCTGCCCGTGCAGCAGCTGTCGGCCACGCTGCGCTGGCAGGTCGAGGGGCAGCGCATCGCGGTGCAGACCAACGACCTGCGCTTTGCCAATGCCGACGCCCAGGGCGAGGCGCGCCTGGCCTGGCGCACGGCGGACGCCGCCACATCACCGGCACGCTCGCGCTTTCCGGGCGTGCTGGAGCTCTCGGGCCACCTGTCGCGCGCCGACGGCACGCGCGTGCACCGCTACCTGCCGCTGGTCATCCCGGCCGAGACGCGCCACTACGTGCGCGACGCCATCCAGACGGGCAGTGCCCCCGAGGTGCAGTTCCGCGTCAAGGGCGATCTGCACGACTTTCCCTATGGCCATGCGCCGCGCCTGGGCGAATTTCACATCGCCGCGCGCGTCACGGATGTGACCTACGCCTACGTGCCGCCCAGCCTGCTGGCGCCCGGCGACCGGCCCTGGCCGGTGCTGACCAACCTGGCCGGCGAGCTGGTGTTTGACCGCGCCAGCATGCTGGTGCGCAATGCCACGGGCGGTTTTGCCGGCCAGCGGGCGCTGCGCGTGCAGAAGGTCGGGGCAAAGATCGCCGATCTGGAGCACAGCGTGGTCGAGGTCGATGGCCAGGTGCGCGGCCCGCTGCAGGACATGCTGACGCTGGTGAGCGGCTCGCAGATTGCGCAGCTCACCCATGGCGCGCTCGATCGCGCCACGGCCAGTGGCGCGGCCGATCTGCAGCTCGCCCTGAAGCTGCCGCTGGCGAAGATGGCCCAGTCCCAGGTGCGCGGCAGCGTCACCCTGGCCGACAACGATGTGCGCTTTGTGCCCGAGGCGCCGACGGTGAGCGGCGCGCGCGGCGTGGTGCAGTTCAGCGACACCGGCTTCAGCCTGGTCGGCGTGCAGGGCCGGGCCCTGGGCGGCGAGCTGCGACTGGAGGGCGGCATGGTGGCGCCGCCCGCGGCCGGCGCGCGCGAATCACCGGTGCGCGTGCGTGCCCGCGGCACGGCCACGGCCCAGGGCCTGCGCGAGACGCCCCAACTGGGCCTGCTGGCGCGACTGGCGCGGCACGCCAGCGGTGCCAGCGCCTATGCCTTGAGCCTGGGCGTGCGCCGCGGCGTGGCCGAGATCCAGGTCACCAGTGACCTGGTGGGCATAGCCCTGGACGCCCCGGCGCCGCTGGGCAAGGCCGCGGCCACGCCGCTGGCCATGCGCTTTGACAACCAGCTCACGTCCGAGGCGATGGCCTCCGACAGCGCGCCGCTGCAGGATCAGCTGACGCTCGCTCTGGGCGATGTGCTGCGCCTGGACTACCTGCGCGCGCTCGAGGGCGAGCAGGCCCGCGTGCTGCGCGGCGCGGTGACTGTCGGCCTGCCGGCGGGCCAGGCCATGGCGCTGCCGCAGCAAGGCGTGGCTGCCAATGCCCGGCTGGACATGCTCGATGTCGATGCCTGGGACGCGCTGCTCGATCAGCACCAGGAGGGGCCGGGCGCAGGCGGACCGGTGGCCCAGGCCCAGGGGTACCTGCCCGACCGGGTGGCGCTGCGCGTGGGTACGCTTGCCCTGCAGGGGCGCAGCCTGCACGATGTGGTGGCCGGCGTCTCCCGCGTCGGCGCCGACTGGCGCGCCAACGTCAGCGCGCGTGAACTCGACGGCTATGTGGAGTACCGCCAGGCGGACGGCGCGGCCCAGCAGGAGGGGCTGTATGCGCGCCTGTCGCGCCTGGCCCTGCCCCAGTCGGACGAGCCGCAGGTGGATGCGCTGCTGGATGCGCAGCAGCCGGCCAGGCTGCCGGCGCTGGACATCGTGGTGCAGGACTTCGAGCTGCGCGGCCGGCGCCTGGGCCGCCTGGAGATAGAGGCGCGCAACCGCGCCACGCAGGACGGCCAGCGTGAATGGCGCCTGGGCAAGTTCAACCTGGCGGCGCCCGAGGCGGTGTTCGCCTCCAGCGGCAGCTGGGCCCTGGTCGGCGGCAAGGGCGCAGCGGCGCAGCGGCGCACCAGCATGGACTTTGCGCTGGACATACGCGACTCGGGCGCGCTGCTGGCGCGCTTTGGCATGGACGGCGTGCTGCGCCGCGGCAAGGGGCGTATCGCCGGCCAGGTGGGCTGGCAGGGCTCGCCGCTGTCGCCGGACTACCGCAGCATGACCGGGCAGATGCATGTGGACGTGGAATCGGGCCAGTTCCTCAAGGCCGACCCGGGTCTGGCCAAGCTGCTCGGCGTGCTCAGTCTGCAGTCGCTGCCGCGGCGCCTTGTGCTGGATTTCCGCGACGTGTTCAGTGAGGGCTTTGCCTTCGACTTCGTGCGCGGCGACCTGCATGTGGAGCAGGGCGTGGCCACCACCAACAATCTGCAGATGAAGGGCGTGAATGCCGCGGTGCTGATGGAGGGCAGCGCCGACATCGAGCGTGAGACGCAGGATCTGCATGTGGTGGTGGTGCCTGAGATCAATGCCATGACCGCCTCGCTCGTGGCCACGGCCATCAACCCGGTCATAGGCCTGGGCAGCTTTCTGGCCCAGGTGTTTTTGCGCGGGCCGCTGATCCAGGCGGCGACGCAAGAGTTTCGCATTGACGGCACCTGGGCCGAGCCACGCGTGGAGCGCATCCAGCAGCGCCAGGCGGCGCCCGGTGCTGGCGCCCCTGGCGCCCCCGCAATCTCAGGAGCAAAACCATGAAAGTCGCAGCCTTGCAAATGGTCTCCGGCGTGGCCCTGCAGCCCAATCTGGAGGTCGCACGCCAGCTGCTGCAGCAGGCGGCCCGTGCCGGAGCCGAGCTGGCGGTGCTGCCCGAGTATTTCTGCGCCATGGGCCGGCGCGACGAGGACAAGCTGGCGCTGCGCGAGCGCCTGGGCGATGGGCCGGTGCAGCGCTTTCTGGCCGATGCGGCGCGCGAGCTGGGCCTGTGGATCGTTGGCGGCACGCTGCCCCTGGCGGGGGACGATCCGCGGCGCGTGTACAACAGCTCGCTGGCGTTCTCGCCGGCGGGCGAATGCGTGGCGCGCTACGACAAGATCCACCTGTTTCGCTTCGACAACGGCCGCGAGCAGTTCGACGAGGCACGCACCATCCAGGCCGGCCAGGGCAGCGTGCGCTTTGCGCTGCCGGCGCGCGACGGCAGGCTGTGGCATGTCGGTCTGTCCGTCTGCTATGACCTGCGCTTTCCCGAGCTGTACCGCGAACATGCGCGTGCCGGCGCCGACCTGCTGCTGGTGCCCAGCGCCTTCACCTACACCACCGGCCGCGCGCATTGGGAGCTGCTGCTGCGCGCGCGCGCCGTGGAGAACCTGGCCTATGTGCTGGCGCCGGCCCAGGGTGGCCAGCACGAGAACGGCCGCCGCACCTGGGGCCACAGCATGTGCGTAGACCCCTGGGGCCAGGTGCTGGCGCGGCAGGCCGAGGGATCGGGGGTGGTGCTGGGTGAGCTCGATGCCGCCCATCTGCGCCAGCTGCGCAGCCAGCTGCCGGCGCTCGAGCACCGCGTGCTGTGATGACTGAGACCGCAGCGCCACACGAGCCAGCCGCGCCGCCGCTGGAGCGGCTGCCAGGGCGCTGGCGCCGCTGGCTGGGCGCGTGGCGGCGCTGGTCGCTGTGGGCCTTGCTGCTGGCGCTGGTGGCCAGCATGCTGGTCACGCTGGTGTGGCTGGCCGGCCGCTACGAGGCCGGCGAGGTGCAAAGCCGGCTCGAGCGCGACAGCGCCGACGCCGTGGCCGACATCCGCAACGCCTTCGCGCACAACCTGCAGAACCTGCAGGCGCTGCAGGCGGGTGATCCCGACCTGGCGATCTGGGAAAGCCGTGCCGGCGATCTGCTCACCCAGCGGCGCGAGCTGGTGCGCATAGAGTGGCGCGACACCCAGCTGCAGCTGCGCGCGCATGCCCAGACGCCCTACCGTCCCCAGGGGCGCGACCCGACCCAGCGCGCCAGCGTGCGCTCCGAGACAGCGCTGGCCTGCGCCAACGCGCGGCGCATCACCGGGCCCTCCTACTCCACCAGCTACTTCCAGCCCATGCCCGATGGCGTGGGCGCCGAGATGATGGAGGTCTGCCTGCCGCTGATGGGCGATGGGCGCAACCATGGCTTTCTGGTTGCCACCTACGCCTTGCACACCGTGCTGCAGGAGCTGGTGGCGCCGGGCCTCAAGCGCACCCAGGAGGTGTCGTTCACCGAGGCCGACGGCACGCGCCTGGCGCTGGTGGGCGCCATGCGCCGCGGCACGCGCATGTTCACGGCGCAGCAGCTGTTCGACCTGCCGGGCAATACGCTGATCCTGCGCATGGATGGCTGGCATGCCGCGCCCAGCGTGTTTCCCAACGTGCTCACGGCCCTGGTCACGGCCATGTCCATCGCGCTGGTGTCGGTGCTGGTGGTGCTGGTACGCGACAACCGGCGCCGCCTGAGCGCCGAGCGTGACCTCGGCGATGCGCTGGCGTTTCGCAAGGCCATGGAGGACTCCCTGGTCACCGGCCTGCGCGCGCGCGACATCCATGGCCGCATCACCTACGTGAACCCGGCGTTTTGCGCCATGGTGGGCTTCTCCACGTCCGAGCTGGTGGGCCTGGACACGCCGCCCTACTGGCCGCCCGAGCATGCGCGGGAATATGCCGAGCGCCAGATGGTGCGCATGGCCGGGCGGCTCGATCCGCCGCGCGAGGGCTATGAATCGACCTTCATGCGCAAGGACGGCACGCGCCTGACGGTGATGATCTTCGAGGCCCCGCTGATCAACGCCCAGGGCCTGCACACGGGCTGGATGGGCTCCTTCCTGGATGTGACCGAGCAGCGCCGCGCCGAGGAACTTTCGCGCACCTCGCAGGAGCGCCTGCAGGCCACGGCGCGCCTGGCCACCGTGGGCGAAATGGCATCGCTGCTGAGCCACGAGCTGAACCAACCCCTGGCGGCCATCGCCAGCTATGCCTCGGGCTCGCTGAACCTGCTGGGCCCGGCGCAGGCGGCGCAGCCGCCGTCGGCGCATGACCTGGCCGACCTGCGCGTGGGCGTGCAGCGCATCGCCGCCCAGGCCGAGCGCGCCGGGCGCGTGATCAAGAGCGTGCACGACTTCGTGCGCCGGCGCGACCAGTCACGCGCGCCGGCCAGCGCACAGGCCTTGTTCGACGCCGTGCTGCCGCTGATCCGGCTGCAGGCGCACAAGATTGGCGTGCGCGTGGTGCTGGACATCCAGGCGGGCCTGCCCCCGGTGCTGTGCGACCGCACCATGGTCGAGCAGGTGCTGCTGAACCTGGCGCGCAACGCCATGCAGTCCATGGACGATCCGCAGATCCACCCGCGCATCCTGGACTTGCACGTGCGCCGCGCGGCCTCGAACGCGGCCAGGGGCTGGCTGGAGTTCTCCGTGGCCGACATGGGCAGCGGCATCCCCGAGGACGTGGCCGAACGCCTGTTCACGCCCTTCTACACCACGCGTGCCGAGGGCATGGGCCTGGGCCTGTCCCTGTGCCGCACGGTGGTGGAGCAGCACGGCGGCTTTCTGGGCCATGCCCAGCGCCAGCCGCGTGGTACGGTATTCACCTTCACCCTGCCCGTATTTCAGGAAGACTGATGGAACCCGCCGCCAATGCCACCGTGTACATCGTGGACGACGACGCCGAGGTGCGCGAGGCCCTGGCCTGGCTGCTGCGTTCGCGCCGCGTGCTCAGCGAGGCCTATGCCAGCGCCGAGGCCTTCGAGCTGATGCTCGCCGAGCGCGCCACCGCCGGCCTGCCGCAGCGCCAGCCCTGCTGCCTGCTGCTGGACGTGCGCATGCCCGGCATGAGCGGGCTGGCGCTGTTCGACAACATGGTCGCGCGTGGCGACACTGCCGGCATACCGGTGATCTTTCTCACCGGCCATGCCGACGTGCCCACCGCCGTGGCCACGGTCAAGCGCGGCGCCTTTGACTTCTGTGAAAAGCCCTTCTCGGACAACCAGCTCGTCGATCGCGTGCAGGCGGCGCTGGAACTCTCGGCCCGGCACCTGCAGGACTGCCGCGAGCGCCATCGGCTGCAGGACAGGCTGGCCGAGCTGACCGAGCGCGAGCGCGACGTGATGCGCCTGGTGGTCGAGGGCCTGCCGAACAAGCTGATTGCCGACCAGCTGGCCATCAGCGTGCGCACGGTGGAGGTGCACCGCGCGCGCGTGTTCGACAAGATGCAGGTCAAGTCGGCTGTGGAGCTGGCCAATCTGCTGCGTTCGGCACCACAGCAGTCTTGATATGAAAAATGCTGCTAGCGCTTATGTGACAAGCGCTGACAGCTATTATTTTTAATGCAATGACCCGTGGCGTGGGGGCGTCAACCCTGGCGCTCGCCCATGAAGATCTCCACCCGGCGGTTGCGCGCCCGGCCTGCGGCCGTGTCATTGCCGGCAATCGGTTCGCGCGATCCGCGGCCATCGACCTGGATGCGTGCACCGCTCACGCCGCGCGCTGTGAGGTAGTTGCGCGTGCTCTCGGCCCGATCCAGCGACAGCGGGTTGTTGATGGCGTCGCTGCCGGTGGAATCGGTGTGGCCGATGATGCGCACCTCGGCATTCGGGTTGTTGCGCAGGCCCTCGGCAAAGCGATCGAGCACCGGGCGGAAGTTGGCCTCGATGTCGGCGCGGCCGGTGGCGAACGAGATGTCGCTGGGGATGTCCAGCTTGAGCTGGTTGTCCGTGGTCTGCGACACGGTCACCCCCGTGCCCTGGGTGGCGGCCTGCATCTCCTGTTTTTGCTTTTCCATCTGCTGCGACCAGATGTAGGTGCCCAGGGCGCCCACGCCGGCGCCGATCACCGCGCCCGTGCCAGCCTTGCCGCCGGTCATGGCGCCTATGGCCGCGCCGCCCAGCGCACCTGCACCCGCGCCAATGGCGGTGCGGCGCTGGGTGTCGCTCATCTCGGCACAGCCGGTGGTCAGCAAAATGGCGGCGGCGCTGCCGATGAGTAGAAGCTTGCGCATGGAGTCCTCCTTGAATTCAAAAGTACGTCTGCGAGGCTAGCCCGGGCGGCGCCCGTGGTCTGTAAGACTTGGTACCTGCGGGTGATTCAGGGCGGCAAACAACTGTCAATCCTCCTCGTCCGGCGGCAGTTCGCCGCGCTTGCGGCCCGAAAACATGGTCCACCACAGAATGGCCACAAAGATTAGCAGCGCCACCAGCGCCTCAAGCAAAATCAGCCCCATGAATGTTTGTCTCCCGCGCCTGTTCTGGATGGTGCTGATTGTAGGAATGCTGGCCGCCTGCTCCACGCCGGTACCCCTGGACTCGTCCGCGCCCACCGCGCCGGCGGCACGGCCCGTGCCCGCGGGATCGGCGGCCGTGCCGGGCACGCTGACCCAGTCCAAGAGCCGCTGGGTGCCCGTGGCCTGGAGCGAGCTGCCCGGCTTTGACGCCGACGCCCTGCACGAGGCCTGGAACGCCTGGCTGCGCAGCTGCGAGCGCCCGGCCCCGGCCTTCGCGCCGCTGTGTGGCGACGTGCGCCGCCTGAGCATCGCCGCGCCCGAGGAGCAGCGCGGCTGGATCATGCAGCGCCTGCAGCCCTACCGCATAGAAACGCTGGAGGGCAGCGCCGATGGCCTGCTGACCGGCTACTTCGAGCCCTACCTGGACGCCGTGCGCCAGCCGGGCAACGGCTTTGGCGTACCGCTGTATGCCCCGCCGGCGGATCTGGGCCAGCGCAAGCCCTGGTACACGCGCCAGCAGATCGAGACCCTGCCCCAGGCCCAGGCGGCCTTGGCCGGCCGCGCCATTGCATGGGTGCGCGACCCGGTCGAGGCCCTGGTGCTGCACATCCAGGGCTCGGGCCGGCTGCGCGTGCAGGAGGCCGACGGCAGCCAGCGCCTGGTGCGCCTGGCCTATGCCGGCACGAATGACCAGCCGTACAAGAGCGTGGGCCGCTGGCTGCTGGACCAGGGTTTGGTGCGTGATGCCACTTGGCCCGGCATCACGGCCTGGGTGCGGCAGAACCCGCAGCGCGTCAGCGAGATGCTGTGGAGCAACCCGCGCTACGTGTTCTTTCGCGAGGAGCCATTGGACGGGCTGGACGCCGCCTTCGGCCCCAAGGGCGCGCAGGGCGTGCCGCTGACGCCGGGGCGTTCGATCGCCGTCGATCGCCAGAGCATCCCCTACGGCACGCCGGTGTGGCTGGCCTCCAGCGGGCCCACGGCCCAGCTGTCGCGCCTGGTGCTGGCGCAGGACACGGGCAGCGCCATCCTGGGCGCGGTGCGCGCCGACTACTTCACCGGCTGGGGCCCGGAGGCGGGCGACATGGCCGGGCGGCTGAAGCAGAACCTGCGCCTGTGGGCGTTGTGGCCGAGGCAGGGCGCCACCCCCTGAGGCGCCCGTATTTGAGCGCGCAGCTTGCGGTGGATATTGGCAAAAATAGACTGTAGCGCTTATTGATAAAGCGTCAATAGCTATTAATTGTATAGCTTATCAATCGCCTTCCACCACATAGCGCGAAATTACCGGCGGTGTCTCGCCGATATGGAAGGCGTTCTTGCGGTCGCGCAGTGCCACGTCGGAGGCGGTGACGCGGTCGAAGCGGCGCAGGTGCTCGGTCCAGGACTCGTCCACCACGCGCTCGACGTAGCGGCGCGGGTCGGCGATGTCGTGCTGCAGCTCCCAGCTGAGGGCACCCTGGCGCAGGCGCGCGCGCCGGCTCTCCTGCATCACGGCGCGAAACTCGGCCGCGCGCGCGGGCTCGATGAGGTATTCGATGCTGGTCACCAGGCGCAGCCCGGCCTCTGGCGGGGTCTCGGCCTGCGGCAGGTTGAAGGCGCGCGAGGGGCTCAGGTCTTCCTCGCCATGGCGGTTGCTCACCAGGCGCTGCACCAGGGTCATTACCGTCACGCCTATGGCCGCAGCCAGCGCCAGGCTCACGGGCACGCTGCTCATGGCGGCCACCTGGCCCCACAGCGCCGCGCCGGCTGCGGTGGCGCCCATGATGGCCATCTGGAAGATGGCCATGCCGCGCGCGCGCACCCAGTTGGGCAGGGCGAACTGTGCCGCCACCACCAGGGCGTTGGCCACGGTGATCCAGGCCGCACCGGCGACCACCATGGCCGGCACGGCCAGATACACGTTGGGTGCCAGGGCCACGATGGCCGAGGCCAGCGACTGCACCAGCGTGCCGCGCGTGACCAGCTGGTCGGCGGCCATCATCTGGCGCAGGCGTGGCAGCAGCATGGCCGCGCCTATGGCACCCGCGCCCATGGCCGCCAGCAGCAGCGTGAAGGTGCCGGCGCCGCCGCCCTGCAGGCCGCGTGCCACCAGCGGCAGCAGCGCCAGCAGGGCCGTGGCGTGCAGGAAGAACACCGAAATGCGCCACAGCACGGCGCGCATCGGTGGCGACTCGCGTACGAACTGCAGGCCCACGCGCATGGCGCTGGCCAGGCGCTCGCGCCCGAGCGGGTTGGGCGTGGCCTGGCGCCGCCAGCGCATGATGGTGAAGCCCGCCAGCAGCGACAGCACGGCGTTCAGCACAAAGACCCAGGCGCTGCCGAAGCTGGCAATGATGGCGCCGGCCAGCAGGGGCCCGATGATGCGCGAGGCGTTCATCGCCACGCCGTTGAGCGCCAGCGCCGCGGGCAGGTGCGGGCGCTCCACTAGCTCGGGCACGATGGCCGAGAACACCGGCCAGCGCATGGCCAGGCCTATGCCGTTGGCAAAGGTGAGCGCCAGCAGCAGGTGCGGGCTGACCCCGCCGGCCAGGATCACCCCGCACAGCACCACGGCCACGGCCGCCACCCAGAACTGCGTGACCATGAAGTACTTGCGCCGGTCCAGTATGTCGGCCAGCGCACCGCTGGGCAGGCCGAGCAGGAACACCGGCAGGGTGGAGGCCGTCTGCACCAGCGCCACCAGCACCGGCGAGCTGGTCAGCGTGGTCATGAGCCAGGCGGCCGCCACGTCGTTCATCCACATGCAGGTATTGGCCACCAGCCAGGTCAGCCAGAGCATGCGGAACACGGGCACGGACAGCGGCGCCAGGGGTGACTGCGGCGTGCGCGCGGCGGCGCTGCGCTGCAGCTCGGCAGTGGCTGCGGCCTCGGCGGAGTCGGCGATGTCCGAGGCGTTGGCGGGGGTGTCGGCGCCGGGGTCTGTGCTGTCGGGGCTCTGGGGCCCGTGGGTGTGCGGTGGCTGTGGCGGCATGGGCCCGCCATTATGAAACCTCAGGCCCGGGCCTGCTCCAGATGCGCCAGCGGCAGCGCGCCGCCGGCCTTGACCTCGCCCAGCGAGAAGCTGGTGTGCATGTCCTTCACGTTGGGCAGGTTCAGCAGCACGCCGCGCGCGAACTGCGAGAAGCTGTCCAGGTCGCGCGCCACCACCTGCAGCTCGAAGGTGCCGGTGCCGCTGATGTAGTGGCAGGAGACGACCTCGGGGATCTGCGCGATGGCCCGCTCCATGGCCTGCGTCAGCTCGCCGGTGCTGCGCTCGGCGTCCAGGCGCACGAAGGCCAGCACGCCCAGGCCGATCTTGTGGCGGTCGATCTCGGCGCGGTAGCCGCGGATGAAGCCCGCTTCCTCCAGCGCCCGCACGCGGCGCCAGCAGGGCGCGGCCGACAGGCCTACGCGCTGCGCCAGCTCGGCATTGGTCAGGCGCGCGTCGCGTTGCAAGGCGCCAAGTATGGCCAGGTCGTATTTGTCCAGTGTTTCCATTTTTTGATTATTTAAAGAAAGATTCTTTCTTGCATTGGGGTAAACGCGGCAAACAAAGCAAACACATATCAGTAATCAGCGCATACACTGCGCGCCATGGGCCGGGCCTGATCGGCGCCGGTTCGTTTGCCGTGCCCCCGCAACCCGGGGCGCAAGCCCGAAGAACAGCCCGGAGACACCCCATGAATGCCCCCCTGCCCGACCATGTGCGCCGCGCGCTCGAGTCCGTCACCCTGGATGACAAATATGCCCTGGGTCAGGGCCGCGCCTTCATGAGCGGCGTGCAGGCCCTGGTGCGCCTGCCCATGCTGCAGCGCCAGCGCGACCAGGCCGCGGGCCTGAACACGGCGGGCTTCATCAGCGGCTACCGTGGCTCGCCGCTGGGCGGCTACGACCAGGCCCTGCTCGGCGCGCGCAAGCATCTGGCAGAGAGCCATGTCGTGTTCCAGCCCGGCGTGAACGAGGAGCTGGGCGCCACGGCCGTGTGGGGCACGCAGCAGCTCGACATCTACCCCGAGAGCAAAAAGTACGACGGCGTGTTTGGCATCTGGTATGGCAAGGGGCCGGGCGTGGATCGCTGCTCGGACGTGTTCAAGCATGCCAACATGGCCGGCACGGCGCGCCACGGCGGCGTGATCGCCGTGGCCGGCGACGACCACATCAGCAAGAGCAGCACCGCCGCGCACCAGAGCGACCATATCTTCAAGGCCTGCGGCCTGCCGGTGTTCTTTCCGAGCAGCGTGCAGGACATCCTGGACATGGGTCTGCATGCCTTTGCCATGAGCCGCTTCTCGGGCCTGTGGTCGGGCCTGAAAACGGTGCAGGAGGTGGTCGAGTCGTCGAGCAGCATCTCGGTCGATCCGGATCGTGTGAACATCATCCTGCCCGAGGACTTTGTGATGCCGCCGGGCGGCCTGCACATACGCTGGCCCGACGCGCCCCTGGAGCAGGAGGCGCGCCTGATGGACTACAAGTGGTATGCGGCCCTGGCCTATGTGCGCGCCAACAAGCTCAACTACAACGTGGTCGCCACGCCCCGGGATCGCTTTGGACTCATCGCCAGTGGCAAGGCCTACAACGACATGCGCCAGGCTCTGATCGACCTGGGGCTCGATGACGGCCATTGCCGCCAGCTGGGCATCCGCGTGCACAAGGTGAACGTGGTCTGGCCGCTGGAGGCCGGCATCACGCGCGACTTTGCCGAGGGGCTGCAGGAGATCCTGGTGGTCGAGGAAAAGCGCCAGGTCATCGAATACCAGATCAAGGAGCAGCTCTACAACTGGCGCGCCGACGTGCGCCCGGACGTGCTGGGCAAGTTCGACGAGGTCGAGGGCGACCATTCGGGCGGCGAGTGGGGCATGCCCAACCCCAGCCAGAACTGGCTGCTGCGCCCCCAGGCCGACCTGACGCCGGCCATCATCGCGCGCGCCATCGCCAAGCGGCTGAAGAAGCTGGGCGTCCCCGCGGACATCGCGGCGCGCATGGACGAGCGCCTGTCGGTGATAGAGGCGCGTGAGCGCGGCATGGCCGAGCAGAAGCTGGACACCGGCGAGCGCATGCCCTGGTTCTGCAGCGGCTGCCCGCACAACACCAGCACCCGCGTGCCCGAGGGCAGCCGTGCCGTGGCCGGCATTGGCTGCCACTACATGGTCAACTGGATGCCCGACCGCCACACCAGTACCTTCACGCAGATGGGCGGCGAGGGCGTGACCTGGGTGGGCCAGGCGCCGTTTTCCAAGACCCCCCATGTCTTCGCCAATCTGGGCGACGGCACCTACTTCCACAGCGGCCTGCTGGCGATCCGCCAAGCAATAGCGTCTGGCGCCAACATTACCTACAAGATCCTCTACAACGACGCCGTGGCCATGACCGGCGGCCAGCAGGTGGGCGAGCGGCCCGAGGGCCACTCGGTCGCGCAGATCGCCCACAGCCTGCGCGCCGAGGGCGTGGCGCGCCTGGTGGTGGTGACCGACGAGCCCGAGAAGTACCACGGCCGCACGCACAGCCTGGCCGCCAACCCCGCGCGCGCCAAGCACCAGGAGCTGCTCAACGACCTGCCGCCGGGTGTCGAGGTATTCCACCGCGATGAGCTCGACCGCATCCAGCGCGAGCTGCGCGACATCGCCGGCTGCACGGCGCTGATCTACGACCAGACCTGCGCCACCGAAAAGCGCCGGCGCAGGAAGCGCGGCACGCTTGCAGCGCCGACCAAGACGGTCATCATCAACGAGCTGGTCTGCGAGGGCTGTGGCGACTGCGGGGTGGCGTCCAACTGCCTGTCGGTGGAGCCGGTCGAAACCGAATTCGGCCGCAAGCGCCGCATCAACCAGAGCACCTGCAACAAGGACTATTCCTGCGTCAAGGGCTTTTGCCCCAGCTTTGTCACCATCGAGGGCGGCCAGCTGAAAAAGCCCAGGAAGGAAAAGAAGGGCGACCTGGCCGCCCTGCCCCCCATCCCCGATCCGGTGTTGCCGGTGGCTGAAGAGGCCTGGGGCATCATCGTCGCCGGCGTGGGCGGCACGGGGGTGATCACCATAGGCTCGCTGCTGGGCATGGCCGCGCACCTGGAGGGCAAGGGCGTGGTCACGCAGGACGCGGCCGGCCTGGCGCAAAAGGGTGGCGCCACCTGGAGCCATGTGCAGATTGCCAACCGCCCCGAGGCCATCTACACCACCAAGGTGGACACGGCCAAGGCCGACCTCATCATCGGCTGCGACCCCATAGTCGCCGCCAACAAGGCCACCCTGGCCGCCATGCGGCCGGGCCGCACCTTCGTCGCGCTGAACACCCATGGCACGCCGGCCGCGGCCTTCGTGCACAACCCCAACTGGCAGTTCCCCGCCGAGGGCTGCGAGGCAGCGATTGCCGCCGCCGTGGGCCCGGATATGCTGGGCGTGCTCGACGCCGAGCGGGTCGCCACTGAGCTGCTGGGCGACAGTATCTACACCAACCCGCTGATGCTGGGCTACGCCTGGCAAAAGGGCCGCGTGCCGCTGTCGCATGCCGCGCTGATGCGCGCCATGGAGCTCAATGGCGTGCAGGTGGCCAACAACCAGGTGGCCTTTGAATGGGGCCGGCGCTGTGCCCATGACCTGGCCGCCGTGCGGGCCCTGTTCCAGGCGGCGCAGGTGGTGCAATGGGTGAAGAAGCCGGGTCTGGCCGAGCTGCTGGCCAGGCGGGTCGAGTTCCTCACCGGCTACCAGAGCGCCGCCTACGCCGCCGAGTACAGCGCCTTTGTCGAGAAGGTGCGCGCGGCAGAGGAAAAGCTGGGCCAGGGCCAGCGCTTGGCCGAGGCGGTGGCGCGTTACCTGTTCAAGCTCATGGCCTACAAGGACGAGTACGAGGTGGCGCGCCTGCACACCGACGCCGCCTTCACCCGTCGCGTGGAGGGCATGTTCGAGGGCGACTATCGCGTCGTGCACCACCTGGCGCCGCCGGCGCTGGCCGGCAAGGACGGGCAGGGCGAGCCCGTCAAGAAGAGCTACGGGCCCTGGATGCGCAAGGCCATGGGCGTCCTGGCCGGCATGAAAGGCCTGCGCGGCACGGGGCTCGATCCCTTTGGCAGGACCGAGGAGCGGCGCACCGAGCGCGCCCTGATCCAGGAGTACCGCGCCTGCGTGGACGAGCTGCTGGCCGGCCTCTCGCCCGAGCGCCTGGCCCTGGCGGTGCAGGTCGCGAGCATTCCCGAGGACATACGCGGCTACGGCCATGTGAAGCAGCGCCACCTGCAGGCGGCGCGCGGAAAATGGGCCGAGCTCATGCAGCGCTGGCGCGACCCGCAAGGGGCTGAACGCCGGATGGCCTGAATATTTTCATAGCTGTTGACGCTTGATGGATAAGGCCCATAGCCCATTTTTGCTCGAAATCTGTCCACGCCGGGGCGCGGCATTCAAGGGTGTAAGGCGCGCCGAATACAATCGCCTGTTGCCCTCATGGCAGGCCCTGCGGGGCCCGTCAGACCATCCATCCCTTGTTTGAGTGGAGTTTCTCCCGTGTTTATTTCTTCCGCCTTTGCCCAAACCGCACCCGCCGCAGCCGCCGAAGGGGGCCTGATGGGCTCGCTCACCGGCATGTTGCCGCTGGTGCTGATGTTCGTGGTGCTGTACTTCATCATGATCCGGCCCCAGATGAAGCGCCAGAAGGAGCACCGCGCCATGATCGACGCGCTGGCCAAGGGCGATGAGGTGGTCACGGCCGGCGGCCTGCTGGGCAAGGTCGCGAACCTCTCCGAAGGCTATGTGCAGCTGGAGATCGCCAGCGGCGTGCAGGTGCAGGTGCAGCGCAGCGCCGTGACCCAGGTGCTGCCCAAGGGCACCGTCAAGTAAACCGGTTGTAGGCCCGCGGGCCTTTTGTTGGGGTGGCAGGGCGCGTGGCGTGCCCGCTGCCCCGTAGGTATTTGAAGAGCGCGATCATGAACCGTTATCCGGTCTGGAAGTACGCGATCCTGGTGATCGTGCTGCTGATAGGGGCCTTGTACACCCTGCCCAATTTCTTTGGCGAGGCGCCTGCGGTGCAGGTGTCATCGGCCAAGGCCACCATCAAGGTCGATGCCGCGCTGCAGCGGCGCGTCGAAGAGGCGCTGCAGGCGGCCGGCGTGAGCCCGGACTCGGTGAGCTTCGACGGCAACTCGGTGCGCGCGCGCTTTGACACGCCGGACAACCAGCTCAAGGCCAAGGACGCGATCCAGAAGGCCCTGGTCAGCGACCCGTCCGACCCGCCCTACATCGTGGCGCTGAACCTGGTGTCGCGCTCGCCCGACTGGCTCACCGCCATCAATGCCCGCCCCATGTACCTGGGCCTGGACCTTCGCGGCGGCGTGCACTTCATGCTGCAGGTGGACATGCAGGCAGCGCTCACCAAGAAGGCCGAGTCTTATGCCGGCGACCTGCGCACCACGCTGCGCGAGAAGAGCATCCGCCACGGCGGCATCAGCCGTGACGGCCAGGCCATAGACATCCGCGTGCGCGACGAGGCCACGCTGACGGCGGCGCGCAACCTGATCGCAGACCAGTTCCCCGACCTGCTGACCACCAGCAGCCCGGATGGCGAGGGCTTCCAGCTGCGCGCCACCATCAAGCCCGAGGCCCTGCGCAAGGTGCAGGAGCAGGCGCTCAAGCAGAACATGGTCACGCTGCACAACCGTATCAACGAGCTGGGCGTGGCCGAGCCGGTGATCCAGCAGCAGGGGCTGGATCGCATCGTGGTGCAGCTGCCCGGCGTGCAGGACACGGCCAAAGCCAAGGACATCCTGGGCCGTACCGCCACCCTGGAGGTGCGCATGGTGGACGAGGGCACCGAGGCGCGCGCCGCCGAGATCGGCAGCGGCCCCGTGCCCTTTGGCGACGAGAAATACCTGGATCGCAACGGCCAGGCCGTGATCGTGAAGAAGCAGGTCATCCTCACCGGCGAAAACCTGACCGACGCCCAGCCCGGCTTTGACGGCCAGACCCAGGAGCCCACCGTCAACCTGACGCTGGACGCCAAGGGCTCGCGCATCTTCAAGGACATCACGCGCGAGAACATCGGCAAGCGCATGGCCATCGTGCTGTTCGAGAAGGGCAAGGGCGAGGTCGTCACGGCGCCGGTGATTCGCAGCGAAATCGGCGGTGGCCGGGTGCAGATCTCGGGCCGCATGACGACGCAGGAGGCCAACGACACGGCCCTGCTGCTGCGCGCCGGCTCGCTCGCCGCGCCCATGGAAATCATCGAGGAATACACCATTGGCCCCAGCCTGGGCGCCGACAACATCGATCGCGGCATCCATTCCGTGGTCTGGGGCATGGTGGCCATTGCCGCCTTCATGTGCGTGTACTACATGCTGTTCGGCGTGTTCTCCACGATTGCGCTGGGCATGAACGTGCTGCTGCTGATCGCCGTGCTGTCCATGCTGCAGGCCACGCTGACCCTGCCCGGCATTGCCGCCATGGCGCTGGCGCTGGGCGTGGCCATCGACTCCAACGTGCTGATCAACGAGCGCATCCGCGAGGAGCTGCGCGCCGGCATCGCGCCGCAGGCGGCGATTGCCGCGGGCTACGAGCGCGCCTGGGCCACCATCCTGGACTCCAACGTGACCACGCTGATCGCCGGTCTGGCGCTGCTGGCCTTTGGCACTGGGCCGGTGCGCGGTTTTGCCGTGGTGCATTGCATAGGCATTCTGACCAGCATGTTCTCGGCCGTGTTCTTCTCGCGCGGCCTGGTGAATCTCTGGTATGGACGCCAGAAGAAACTCAAGAGCGTGGCCATCGGCCAAGTCTGGAAGCCCGAGGGCGAAGACCACCGCTCCGTGGCCGGCCGCAGCGGCAGCACTGATTAAAAGGAGGAAAGACCATGGAGTTTTTCCGCATCAAAAAAGACATTCCGTTCATGAAGTACGCGTTGGTGCTCAACGCGGTGTCCTTCATCACCTTCGCCCTGGCGGTGTTCTTTCTGGTCACGCGTGGCCTGCATCTGTCGGTGGAATTCACCGGCGGCACCGTCATGGAGGTGGCCTACTCGCAGACGGCCGACATCGGCAAGGTGCGCGACAAGGTGGCGGCCCTGGGCTACCCCGACGTGGTGGTGCAGAACTTCGGGACGTCCCGCGACGTGATGATCCGCCTGCCGGTGCAAAAGGGCGTGACCTCGGCCCAGCAAAGCGAGCAGGTGCTGGCGGCGCTGAAGAGCGAGGACGCGGGCGTGACGCTGCGGCGCACGGAGTTCGTCGGCCCGCAGGTGGGCGAGGAGCTGGTGCACGGCGGCCTGATGGCGCTGGG
>JAGPIX010000066.1 GCA_018054745.1 Alicycliphilus sp. | reverse complement strand
GGGCGAGTCTGGCGAGCGCAAAAGCGCGGTTGACGATGTTGTGCTGGGAGCAGCCAAGGCCCATGAAAAAGCGGCCATGGCGGCCTACCGCGAAGATATGGAGCGCCACGAAGCCGATATGGCCGCATGGGGCAAGGCGACCGAGGCCGCGCGCAATGCGGCCACACAGGGCAAGAAAGGCGCGGCCACAGCAGTGCAGGTACGCGACGCCGTGGCCGCTGTGGGAGACAAGCCTGTCGCCCCTGTTGCGCCATTGCGGTTTGTGACCGACCCCACAGCCGAGGGGCTTTACAAGCTGCTGGCTATGTCACAGCCCAGCGTGGCGCTATTCAGCGACGAGGGCGGCCTATTGATCGGCGGGCACGCCCTCAACGGCGACAACTTCCTCAAGACCATTACCCGCTGGTCAAAAATGTGGGACGGGGCACCGTTCGACCGCGTGCGCGCTGGCGATGGCGTGGGCATCCTCTACGGGCGGCGCATGGCCTTGCACCAACTGGCGCAGGGCGACGTTATGGTCAAACTCTTGTCTGACCGCATGGCCAATGGGCAGGGGCTGCTGGCGCGCTGTCTGGTGGCATGGCCCGAGTCCACTATCGGCACGCGCTACACCGATGCATTCGAGTGGGCAGGCGACCGGCGCGAGCTCAAACGCCTGTTTGCCGTGCTGGCTGGCCTGTTGGAAGCGGAACTGCGCACGTCGGAAAACGAACCGCAAGAACTCGACCCCATGGAGCTACCGCTGTCGGCTGAGGCTACCGCCATGGCGCTGCAAGCGGGCAACCAGTTCGAGGCGTTGATGGCCGCCGGTCAAGACCTGAGCGAGCTACGCGACCGCACCGCCAAGGCGCTGGAAAACGCCTGTCGCATCGCTGGCGTGCTGGCTGCCATTGAGGGCGGCATGGGCACCAGCGAGATTACAGCCGACCACCTGGCGCGCGGCCTGGTGTTGATCCAGTGGTATCTGTCCGAGACGCTGCGCATTCGCGGCGCGGCGGCTGTGCCGCAGTCGGTGCAGGATGCGGAGGCGCTGTCGAATTGGTTGCAGGCGCGTGGCGTACGTAGGTTTGCCACCACTGGCATCCTCAAGAGCGGCCCGGCCCACCTGCGCAACAAACCCCGGCTGATGGCGGCGATTGAGCAGCTTGTCGAAGCGGGCTACATCACCGCATGCCCGGCAGGCACGGAGATAGACGGCGTGAAGGCGCGCAAGGCATGGGAGGTGCATCACCATGTGGTTTAACCCTCAAACCCTGCTGGCGCGCCCTTGCCCCCCTGCGGTTCCTGCGATTCCTGCGGTTTTTGATGATGGGCAGGGGTTGAAAACCGCAGAACCGCAAAAACCGCAGCCCCCCAGCACCTACCCGGCTGGTTCAAAAACCGCAGAACCGCAAAAACCGCAGCAGGCCGCGAACGATGCAGCCCCCGACCCCGACAGCGATTGCTGGCCGCACAGCAGCGCCTGGAACACCAGCGAGATAGAGCTGTTCAACCGGCGCGCGGCGCTGTTCGTGCGACGTGGGGCAAGCGACAGCGAAGCCGAGCGGCTGGCCGATACCCTGGTGCAGTGTGATCGTGAGGGTGACGGCATGCACGCATGCATGGAGTGTCGGCACCTGCAAACCAATGGGCACTGGCGCTGCGGCAATTGGCAATCGGCTGGTGTAGCTGTTCGTGCTGGCGATGCGGGCCTGGCGCGCGCCATGGCCATGCAGGCGCAGCGCTGCCCAGGCTTTGCGGCGGCTGCCCTACCGGCCACTGCGCCGCCATTCGTGGCCGCATCAGTAGACCCACCAACAGCACCTGATCCAGTGCAGCCCCAGGCCAGCAGCCCCGACCGTTCGCCTACTGCGCCATGGCGGGAGCTGGATCGGGCCTACCTGGCCCACCATGCCCAGTGCAACGCCTGCCAGTGTGCGGGCCGGGGCTACGGCGAGCGCTGCCCAGCGGGGGCTGCACTGTGGGCGGCCTACCTGGCTGAGTCCTCTATCTGACAACTGCTATCTGACACAAGACCTGATCGGAAAGGAAATCGACGATGGCGAAAGCAAAGCAAGGGCTAGTCCGGGGCATGGGCACCCACCGGCGCACCGAGGGCGACTACATGGCCGCGCTGCTGGATACCGTGACCCTGGACGATTGGCGCGATGTAGTTGCCGGGGCGCTGCAACTGGCCAAAGGCGGCGATGCCCAGGCGCGCGCCTGGCTGGCACAGTACCTGGTAGGCAAGGCATCGGCCAGTGCGCCCACGGCGTTGACGGTGCAGGTCAACCAATGGAGCGGCAAAGACCCATTGGCCGAGCGCCTGGCGCGCCCACTGACACACCAAGAGAAATTCCCGCTACTGGCTGGCGACGATGCGCGCGAAGCCGACATTCAGGACGCCATCGCGGCGGAACTGGTGCGCAAGTTGCCGACACCGGAAACCACTGCGAAGCCAGCACCGGCACGGGTTCGTGCCAATTCCGACGATGAAACAGCAACCAAACTTCCTTGATGGTTTGGGAAAAACTTTGAGCGCGAAAGGAAACCAGCATGGGCGGTTTTGGCAGTGGCAGGCACGGCGGCAAGGACTGCACCGGGGATATGCGACAGGTTGACGTGCGACGCCTGCACCGCGAGGGCCACCTGAAACCGGGCATGGCGTACAACCGGCAGTGGACACGCAACGGGGAGGTCATTTCCAGCATTGGTATGTCGGTGCAAGCGGATTTGGTGCGGTTCACCTACCGGCACCGGCCAGCGGGCGGGGACTGGCAGGACGTGCATTGCCCGGCCTATCTGGAGCGCACCCCATGCACCTACGGCGGCACCCGTGCATGGTGGCTGTGCCCCACCTGCGGCAAGCGCTGCGCCATCCTCTACATCGGCAAGACACCAGCATGCAGGCACTGCTACCGCCTGGCCTATCGCAGCGAGCGCGAAACCACCAGCGACCGGGCGACGCGGCAGGTCAACAAACTGCGGGATCGATTGGACTGGGAGCCGGGGTTTCTCAACGGCAATGGGCCCAAGCCCAAGGGCATGCACTGGCGCACATTCCGGCGGCTGCAATCCCGGCACGATGCCTACATGCAGCAGACATTGGCAGGGGTTGCGCAAATGCTGGGGCGGCTGGATGCCAAGCTGGGGGCTGTGCGGCGCGGCTGAGGCCGGGAGGGGGGAGCCCAAACGTAGGCAGGTGGCGATGGGGTAACGGGCCGGTTCGTCAAATTTCCACGCCCGCGAAAAATGAAAGTCAGGGGCACGCCACCAGGCCGCCAAGCTGTTCATCGAGCCCGAAACTGTCACCAGACTGTCACCAAGAAAAAAGCGCGCTACCGGTTTGATAGCGCGCTTTCCTTTGCTGTATTGGTGGGCCCTGAAGGATTCGAACCTTCGACCAACGGATTAAGAGTCCGCTGCTCTACCAACTGAGCTAAGAGCCCTCTCTTTTCAGAGGCGCTGCAATGCAGCACAGCCGCGAATTATGCACCAAGTTTGGGTGCCTCCAGAAAAGATGGCAAAAAATTCACATCAGCAGGTGCTCGCCCGCGTTGTCGCCGCCCAGGATCACGTAGTTCACCTTGCGGATGTCCATGAGTTTTTTGCCGCCCGAGTAGCTGATGGAGCTTTGGATGTCCTGCTCCATCTCGGTCAGCGTGTCGGCCAGCTTGCCCTTGATCGGTTCGAGGATGCGTTTGCCCTCCACATGCCGGTACTCGCCCTTGTTGAAGTCGCTGGCCGAGCCGTAGTACTCCTTGTACAGCTCCCCGTCCACCTCGACGGTCTTGCCGGGGGATTCTTCGTGACCCGCGAACAGCGAGCCAATCATGACCATGGTGGCGCCAAAGCGGATGCTCTTGGCGATGTCGCCGTGGCTTCTGATGCCGCCGTCGGCAATGATGGGCTTGGTGGCCACGCGCGCGCACCACTTCATGGCCGACAGCTGCCAGCCGCCCGTGCCAAAGCCGGTTTTCAGCTTGGTGATGCAGACCTTGCCCGGGCCCACGCCCACCTTGGTGGCGTCGGCGCCCCAGTTCTCCAGGTCGATCACTGCCTCGGGTGTAGCCACGTTGCCGGCGATGACGAAGGACTGCGGCAGGTGTTTTTTGAGGTAGCCGATCATGTCGCGCACGCTGTCGGAGTGGCCGTGGGCGATGTCGATGGTGATGTACTCGGGCGTCAGCCCTTCGGCCTTGAGGCGATCGACGGTGTCGTAGTCGGCCTGCTTGATGCCCAGCGAGATCGAGGCAAAGCAGCCCTGGGCGCGCATGTCGCGCACGAACCGCACGTTGTCCAGATCAAAGCGGTGCATGACGTAGAAGTAGCCGTTCTGGGCCAGCCAGGCGCAGATTTTTTCGTCCACCACGGTTTTCATGTTGGCCGGCACCACCGGCAGCTTGAAACGGCGCCCGCCCAGTTCCACGCTGGCGTCGCATTCGGATCGGCTTTGCACGCGGCACTTGCGTGGCAGCAGCAGGATGTTGTCGTAGTCGAAGATTTCCATGAGGTTCCAAGCTCCTTAGAAAAGGTCACCAGGGCAGGATTGCACTGGCGTGGGGCGCTTGGCTTGGGCTCCGGCTTTGCGGGCACTGCCGCAGCTGGCGGCGCCGAACCCTGTTTGCACAGGCGCAAAAAAACCGGGCGTCAAGAAACTTGGGCCCGGTGATTGATTGTACGGGTGCGCAGGATGTGCAGAAGGTCGCGGGGTCTATTCGGGGCGCGGCAGGGGGACCGGCTGGCCGGCGCACAGCGCCTGCGCTGCGGCCACGGTGCGCCCGGCAGCGTCCTGCACCCAGCCCAGCAGCCCCAGGCGCTCGACATCGGCGCCGTCGGGAATGCGCATGGGGCGCAGATCCGACAGCGCACCGCCGGGCCATTCGCCGTGCCAGGCATTGCGCACCACATGGCGCGCGACGGGACTGGCTTCGGCGCCGGCCGGCAGTTGCTCCACCAGCACCAGCCAGAAGCGCAGCGGCGGGCGCGCCTTGGGTGGCGGGCTGAAGCGGATGATGGTGCCCACGTAGTCGTTGACGGCCGGCCCCATGGCCACGCGCAGGCTGCCGGGCGCGGTGATGAGCGAGTCGGTATGGACATCCGTGCCGGCCGGCGCGGCGCGCGCCAGGGCCTGCAGGCGCGCCAGCGCATCGGCAGTGGCAGCGGACGACAGCGGCGCATCGTCGCCCGAGGGCGTGGGCACGATCCAGTCCACCACCAGGGCCGACGGCCCCGGCGCGGGCGTGTGCGGCTCGCTCCAGCAGGTCGCGCAATCGGCGCTGACGAAGCGCTCGAACAACGCAGCCGGCCGCGGCGTGTGGTCGCTGCTGCAGGGCTGGGCGAGGGCGCCGGCCAGCGGCAGCGCGCACAGGCCGGCAGCGATCAGGGCAGGGGTTTTCATCGGTGGGTTCCGGTGGGCTTCCTACAATTCCACCATGCTCCCACAAGATTCGCTTTCCGGCGCCGGTGTGCCGCCATCGGGCCAGGCCGCGCCGCTGCTGCACGGTCTCAACCCCGAACAACTCGCCGCCGTCACCCTGCCCGCCGGCCATGCGCTGATATTGGCCGGCGCCGGTTCGGGCAAGACGCGCGTGCTGACCACGCGCATCGCCTGGCTGCTCTCGACCGGCCAGGCCACGCCCGGCGGCATCCTGGCCGTCACGTTCACCAACAAGGCGGCCAAGGAGATGCTCACGCGCCTCTCCGCCATGCTGCCCATCAACGTGCGCGGCATGTGGATAGGCACCTTCCACGGCCTGTGCAACCGCCTGCTGCGCGCGCACCACAAGCTCGCCGGCCTGCCGCAGACTTTTCAGATTCTGGACACGCAGGACCAGCTCTCGGCCGTCAAGCGTTTGTGCAAGCAGTTCAACGTGGACGAGGAGCGCTTCAAGCCCAAGGAGCTGGCCTACTTTTTTGCCGGCTGCAAGGAAGAGGGCCTGCGCCCGCGTGACGTGCCGGTGCGTGACGAGGACACGCGCAAGAAGGTCGAGCTGTACCAGCTCTACGAGGAGCAATGCCAGCGTGAGGGCGTGGTGGATTTTGGCGAGCTGATGCTGCGCAGCTACGAGCTGTTGCGCGACAACGACCCGGTGCGCGTGCACTACCAGCGGCGCTTTGCCCACATGCTGGTGGACGAGTTTCAGGACACCAACAAGCTGCAGTACGCCTGGCTCAAGCTGCTGGCGGGCGACATGGTCGATGGCCGCCTGCAAACCCGGGGCAGCGTGATCGCCGTGGGCGACGACGACCAGAGCATCTACGCCTTCCGCGGCGCGCGCGTGGGCAATATGCAGGACTTCGTGCGCGAGTTTGGCGTAGAGCGGCAGATCAAGCTGGAGCAGAACTACCGCAGCTACAGCAACATCCTGGATTCGGCCAACGCGCTCATCGCGCACAACAGCAAGCGCCTGGGCAAGAACCTGCGCACAAGCCAAGGCCCGGGCGAGCCGGTGCGCGTGTACGAGGCGAATAGCGACCTGGCCGAGGCGCAGTGGATGGTGGACGAGATCAGGCAACTGGTGCAGGGTGGCACGGCCACGCGCAGCGAGATCGCCGTGCTCTACCGCAGCAACGCGCAAAGCCGGGTCATCGAATCGGCGCTGTTCAACGCCGCCGTGCCGTACCGCGTGTATGGCGGCCTGCGCTTCTTCGAGCGCGCCGAGATCAAGCACGCGCTGGCCTATCTGCGCCTGCTGGAGAACCCGCACGACGACACCAGCTTCATGCGCGTGGTCAACTTTCCGGCGCGCGGCATAGGGGCGCGCTCGCTGGAATCGCTGCAGGATGTCGCGCGCCAGATCGGCTGCTCGCTGCACGACGCCGTCAGCAGCATCAGCGGCAAGGCCGGCGCCAACCTGGGCGCCTTTGTGGCCATGATCGACGTGCTGCGCGAGCAGACCCAGGGGCAGAACCTGCGCGCCATCATCGGGCAGATGCTGCAGGCCAGCGGCCTGATCGAGCACTATCGCAACGAAAAGGAAGGCGCCGACCGGCTGGAGAACCTGGATGAACTCATCAGTGCGGCCGAGAGCTTTGTCACGCAGGAGGGCTTTGGCAAGGACGCCGTGGCCCTGCCGATCGATGAAACCGGCGCGCCGCTCACGCAAAGCCCGGCCAGCCAGGGGCTGGACCCGAACGCGCCGCTGCTGAACCAGCCCCTGGTCGATGCCGACACCGGTGAGACCCTGTCGCCGTTGGCCGCCTTCCTGACCCACGCCGCGCTGGAGGCCGGCGACAACCAGGCCCAGGCCGGGCAGGACGCCGTGCAGCTGATGACCGTGCACGCCAGCAAGGGCCTGGAGTTTGACTGCGTGT
This sequence comes from Alicycliphilus sp., assembly GCA_018054745.1. Taxonomy (GTDB): domain Bacteria; phylum Pseudomonadota; class Gammaproteobacteria; order Burkholderiales; family Burkholderiaceae_C; genus Alicycliphilus; species Alicycliphilus limosus. The sequence continues at coordinate 8,791 of JAGPIX010000066.1, read as the reverse complement.
TCATCGGTGGCCTGGAGGAGGAACTCTTCCCGCACCAGAACGCCATGAGCGACCAGGGCGGCCTGGAGGAAGAACGCCGCCTGATGTACGTGGCCATCACGCGGGCAAGAGCGCGCCTGTATCTGAGCCACGCGCAGACCCGGTTGCTGCACGGCCAGACGCGCTACAACCTCAGGAGTCGCTTCTTCGACGAACTGCCCGAGGAATGCCTGAAGTGGCTCACGCCCAGGCAGCAGGGGTTTGCCAGTTATGCTCCTGATATGAGAGCTGTTGGCGCTTATCAGTCGGGCGCTAGAGGCCAATCTGGCTTCAAATCAGAGGCCTTCACCAGCCCGCCCGTGCCGCCGCGCAAGGAGGCTCCGGCGCATGGCCTGCGCGTGGGCCTGGCGGTGTTCCACACCAAGTTCGGCGAGGGCAAGGTGCTGGCCCTGGAGGGAGCTGGCGACGACGCCCGTGCCCAGGTCAACTTTCCGCGCCATGGCACCAAGTGGCTGGCGCTGGCGGTGGCCAAGCTGACCATCGTGGAATAACCCAGCCCGCGCCGGGCCGTGCCCGCCTGTGCGCATGGCATCGGGGCGCTGCCTGCGTGCCCTTGCTGCTGTCACGCCGGCGTCACAAGCGATTTCTAGACTGAGCACTCCAATCCATGTTTCACAACGCGAGGAGTGTGGCTCTCATGAGCAAGTCTGTTTCCGACAAGGTGGTTCGCAACCATGCCGACAATGTTCCGTTCAGCGCCATCCTGCAGGCCAGGCTGTCGCGCCGCACGGTCGCCCGCGGCGGCCTGAGCGCCGCCCTGGCCCTGCTGACCGGCACCGGGCTGGCCGCATGTGGCGGCGGTGACGGCCAGGGCAACGCGCCGGCTCCCGTGCCAGCGCCCGGTCTCAAGCTCGGCTTTGAGTCCCTGCCCGCCTCCATGACCGATGCCTGCGTGGTGCCCGCTGGCTACGTGGCCCATGTGCTGGGCCCCTGGGGCACGCCGCTCAACGACAACGCCGCCGAATGGGACAAGGACGGCAACAACAGCTCGACAGACCTGCTCCATTCCACGGGCATGCACCACGATGGCATGCACTACTTTGCGCTGGAGGGCAGCTCCACCGAGGGCATCCTGGTCGTCAACCACGAATACATCGACGAGCAGGCCCTGCACCCCGCCGGCCCCACCATGGTCGGCGGCAAGCGCCCGGCCGAGGAGGTGCGCAAGGAGATCAACGCCCATGGCGTCGCCGTGATGCATATCCGCAAGAGCGGCGGCAGCTGGGCCATCGTCAAGAACTCGAGGTACAACCGACGCTTCACCTCCGCCACGCCCATGGCCCTGGCCGGCCCTGTGAGCGGCACCGACTGGGTCAAGACGCCGTTCTCGCCCACCGGCAGGCAGGTTCGCGGCACCAACAACAATTGCGGCAACGGCACGACCCCCTGGGGCACCTACCTCACGGCCGAGGAGAACTGGGCTGCCTGCTTCGTCAACACCGACAAGGCCAACCAGCCCGCGCACCAGAAGCGCGTGGGCGTTTCCACCAGCAAGGGCCGCTACCAATGGGAAACCGCCTCCGGGGACGGCAGCGAAGCGCAGGGCGAGTTCGCGCGCTTCAACGTCACGCCATCGGGCGCGGACGCCTTGAGCGACTGGCGCAACGAGGTCAACGGCTTTGGCTATCTGGTGGAGATCGACCCCTACGACCCCGGCAGCATTGCCACCAAGCGCACGGCCATGGGCCGCTTTGCCCATGAGGGGGCGGCTTACGGCCTGCCCCAGGCAGGCAAGCCGCTGGCCTTCTATACCGGCGACGACTCGCGCTTCGAATACATCTACCGCTATGTGTCCGATGCCGCCTGGGATGCTGCCGATGCCAGGCGCACGGATCGCCTCGCCGTGGGCGCCAAGTACCTGGACAAGGGCACGCTTTATGTCGCCCGCTTCAACGACGATGGCACGGGCAGCTGGCTGCCGCTCACGCCCGACAGCGTGGGCAAGGACGGTACGCGGCTGGGCAGCAGGTACGCCACGCTCGATGAAATCCTGATCAACACCCGCGGCGCGGCCGATTTCATGGGCGCAACCCCCATGGATCGTCCCGAATGGACAGCCGTGCACCCGACGAATGGCGACGTGTACCTGACGCTGACCAACAACAGCAGCCGCAATGCCGGCACGGGCACGAACGCGGCGAACCCGCGCCTGAACAACGTCAACGGCCACATCATCCGCTGGCACGACGACGCGGGCGCGAACAGCTTCCGCTGGGAGATCTTCGTGTTCGGCTCTGACGCCGCCGCAGCAGCCGACACCAACCGCTCCGGCCTGAGCGCGCTCAACCAGCTGGCCAGCCCCGACGGCATTGCCTTCGACGCGCGCGGCATCCTGTGGATACAGACCGACAACGGCATCGACGGCGGGCGCAACAACGCTGTCGCCCGGGCCACCAACGACCAGATGCTGGCGGTGATCCCCGGCGCGCTGGCCGAGCACAAGGGCCCGGGGCCGGCCATCAACGCCGCCAACCAGGGTGATCTGCGCCGCTTCTTCGTCGGCCCGAACGCGGCCGAGATCACCGGCTTTGCCTGCACGCCGGACTTCAAGACCATCTTCCTGAACGTGCAGCACCCTGGCAACTGGCCCGCCTATGGCAGCAGTGACGCCACGCTGGCGCCCACGGGCACGGTGCGCCCGCGGGCAGCCACCGTGGTCATCCAGAAAGCCGATGGGGGTGCGATCGGCGTCTGACCCGCGCAAGCAGCATGGCCCAGGGAGCCATGCGGTCGGCGGTACCGACCAGGGAGCTGCCACGCCCATGCGTGGCAGCTCTGTTGGCGCTTTTGGCTTGCGTTTGCCCCCATGGCGCGCGCAAGGTGCGGTGGCACAATCCCAGCGGCGTGGTGGCGGCCCGTTGAACGGCTGGCCATCTGCTTCATCTTTGGGTGCGGTTTCCGGAACTCCTGGCGAATTTTTTTCATGGGTCAGAGGCGACATTGGACTCCCCTGTGGCTGGCGCACCGGCCCGGGCGGCGTGGGCTTGGTGTCTGGCTCGCGCTGTGCGTCGCCTGGGTGGCAATGGCCTCTCTCCCGGCCCTGGCGGCCTGCGGCGGTCAGGTGCGACTGACGCAGCCGGTGGAGTTCAGCGCCCAGGAGCTGGCCGGGTTTCGCGCCATGGCGCCGCTGCGCGTGCTGCCCCTGGACGCGCCCCCGATGGCGCGCCACGACACGCAAGATGGCTACTCCGGCATCGGCGTGGATGTGTGGTGCTTCATCACCGAGCGCCTGGGGCTGCGCTATGAAATCATTCAGCGGCGGGACCTGTCCATCGCTGAAAAAATCCGCCTGGTGCAGGAAGGCCAGGCCGATGTCCTGCTGCCCTTGAGCGCGAACAGCGAACGCGCCGCGCGCGGCATCTTCACCCGGCCGTTCTACGAAAGCCATTACGCCGTCATCGCGCGCAAGGACTGGCGCCCGGAGATCCGCGGCCTGGCCGACCTGGCGCCCTACCGCGTGGGCGTGCTCAAGGGCGTGGCGTCCGAGAGCCTCCTCAAGACGGTGATGGCGTCCGATCGGCTGGTGGTCATTGACGACGTGACCAGCGAGGCGCTGTTTCAGGCCCTGCGCGATGGCCGTATCGACGTGGCCGTGTTCAGCAAGGCGGTTTTTGAAGAAAAGCGCTACCAGCACGAGTACTTTGACCTGGCCGTGGTGCATACCCTGCACGATGCGCCGCGGGTCTACGGTTTTTACTTCCACGCCTCGCCACGCAACCAGCAGATCGTGCAGGCGTTTGACCGCTACCTGGCGGTGCTGGATGTTTCCGGCGCGGTGGCCGAGCATGAGGACGGCGAGCGCCAGTTCATCCAGCGCTATGTGATCCAGCGCAGCTGGCACCTGGTGGTGCTGACCGCCGGCGCGGGGGCGCTGGTGCTGGTCGTGGTGCTGGCGGCGTTGCTGTACCGCTACCGCCGCCTGGCGCGCCTGCTGGCGGCCAGCAACGAGCACATCCTGCAGCAGCAGCAGGCTCTGCAGGCGGTCAACCAGGATCTGGAAAGGCAGAGCCAGACCGACGGGCTGACGGGCCTGGCCAACCGCCGCCAGTTTGACCATGCGCTGCTGCGCGAACATGCGCGCCAGCAGCGCACGGGCGCGCCGCTGAGCCTGCTGATGGTGGATTTGGACCATTTCAAGCATGTCAACGACCGCTATGGCCATGCCATTGGCGACGACTACCTGCGCGCCGTGGCCCGGGTGCTCAACACATCGGTGACCCGTGCCACCGACCTGGCGGCGCGCTACGGCGGCGAGGAGTTCGTCTGCCTGCTGCCCGAAACCGCGGCCACCGATGCCCAGATGCTGGCCGAGCGCATCCGCCAGGGCGTGAGCAGCATGGCCCTGCCCAACGAGCTGGCCAGTCCCCCGCACCTGACGCTGAGCATAGGCGTCGCCACGCTGCTTGGCGGCAAGACGGATGCGGCGCAGCTGCTGGCCCAGGCCGACGAGCAGCTGTACGCCGCCAAGCATGCCGGGCGTGACCGCGTGCATGCGGTGGTGTTGCGTTGACGCGGCAAGCAGCGGTGGTTGGCGCCCGTCATCGCGGCGAAGGCTGGTATCCAGCGTTCACGCTGGCCAATGGCATCCCGGGATCGCGGCCTTTGCCGGGACGGCGGTCAGTCCTTTGCTGCCCGGACGATAGGGCAATGGTTCAGTGCGATGGATCTGCGCCCGGGGCCGGCTCGTCGCCGTTCGTCTGCGTGTCGGGCGGCGCAAAGCTGTCGCGGAAGGTGAACACCACCGAGGTGAAGAACATCGCCGCCAGCATCATCGCCGTAGCCACCATGATGCCGCCGGCCATGCTCGCGCCAATGCCCACGGCGGCCAGCAGCGTGACCAGCAGGCTCATGGCCAGGCCCGCCGCCAGGAACACGCCCAGCCAGGACAGGCCATACACCGTGAAGGCACCAAAGTTGCGCCAGCAGGCGACGATGCTGAAGAACAGCGCCTTCACGGGCGGCACGTTGTGCCAGTGCACCAGGCCCGGCGCATGCCAGAACAGCAGCGACAGCGGCACGTACAGCAGCATGGCCAGCCACATGGCGGCCTGGAAGTCGCCGGACTCGGCCACCTCGCGCGTGAGTGGCGCGCCGCCCAGGTAGACGCGCGCGAATTCGCCGCCATCGATCAGGGCCGACAGCCCCATCACGCCCAGAAAGCCCACGGCATACATGGCGCCCAGGCTCATCATGGCGTTCAGGCGCTGCTTGCCGGTGCGAAAGGCCACCAGCATCAAGGCCGGTGTGGGCGTGCGGTTCTGGCTGGCCTCGGCCGCGGCGACCATCATCGCCAGCGTGGCCGACGGCAGCAGCGCCAGTGCCACGGCGGGGCCCACCAGCGGCAGCAGCGTGGCCAGCGACATGGCGGCCATGGTCATGAAAAACAGCGCGGACAGGGCCATGGGCTGGCGCCAGAACACGGTGATGCCCTGGCGTACCCATTGCAGGCCCGTGCGCGCGGGGACGATGTTCAGTTTCATGGTGCGGCGACTGTACCCCAGGGCCCGATGGCCCTGGCAGGCAGGAATATCAAGGATGGACGGGGTGCCGCACACGCTCGCGCAGCACGCGTTCGAAATGCGTGGGGTCGTGGGGCTTGAGCATGCTGGCCTCGCGCGGCAGGTAAAAGTCCCACAGGCGCGACAGCCAGAAGCGCAGCGCGCCGGCGCGCAGCATGGCCGGCAGCAGCTCGCGCTCGGCCGCCGTGAGCGGGCGCACTGCCTGGTAGGCGGCCAGCAGGGCGGCGGCGCGCTGCTCGTCGTGCCGGCCGGTCGGCAGATCGATGCACCAGTCGTTCAGGCACACGGCCAGGTCAAAAAGCCAGGTATCGACGCCGGCGAAGTAGAAGTCGAAGCAGCCGGTGAGCTCCTCGCCCTCGAACATCACGTTGTCGCGGAACAGGTCGGCATGTATCGGCCCGCGCGGCAGCGCGGCGTAGGCGCTGCCGGCAGCCACATGGTTCTGGTAGGCCAGCTCGGATGTGAGCAGCTCGGCCTGTTCCGGGCCAATGTGCGGCAGCACCACGGGCACGGTCTCGTTCCACCAGGGCAAGGCCCGCAGATTGGGTTGCTGGCGCTCGTAGTCGCGCGCGGCCAGGTGCATGCGCGCCAGCATGTTGCCCACCGCGGTGCAGTGCACGGCCTGTGGCGCCAGCTGGCTCTTGCCGCGCAGCTTGGTGGCCAGGGCGGCTGGCTTGCCGGCCACCTGGTGCAGGATCTCGCCGTACTTGTCCGCCTGTGGGTCGGGCACGGGGATGCCGTGGTGCGCCAGATGGTGCATCAGGTGAAGGTAGAACGGCAGCTGCTCGGCGCTCAGGCGCTCGAACAGCGTCAGCACATATTCGCCCGCTTCGCTGGTCACGAAGTAGTTGGTGTTCTCAATGCCGCCCTCTATGCCGCGCAGCGTGAGCAGCTTGCCCAGTTGCAGGCGGCGCAGCAGCTCGCGCGCCTCTTTGTTTGAGACTTCGGTGTAAACGGCCATGGATCAGCAGAAAGAAACGTGCGGCGGCGGGAGGGCGGCGCAGCCGCCGGTGGTGGCGGCATGGGCGCGGGAGGTCAGAACTGGCGCAGGTTCCACACGCGTGGCGCGGTCACCGAGTCGGACTGGTTGAAGTTGCCGGGCCGCGCGCGCGCGCCATCATTGGCGCGCACCTCGTAGGCGGGCAGGGGCGTGCCGGTCTTGGGTTGCACCGTGATGTGCTGCGTCTGGCCGCCCACGCGCAGCTCATCGACGCGGCTGCCGGCGTCTTCGACCACGATGCGCTCCACGCGCGGTTCGCGCCGGTCATCGGCTTTTTGCTCTTGTGTTGATAGCTGTCCGCGCTCAGTGGTATTGGGCTGAGACGGGTTTTGGCTTGTATTTTGTGCCAGGGCGGGGGCGCTGGCGACGGCCAGCAGCAGAAAGGGATAAACGGCGCGCATGGCGCCGATTGTAGGTCGTGGCAGGGCGCGGGTCAGCGCTGCGGCGGGCAGCCGCTGGCCGTGCAGGCCACGGTGTACTGGCTTATGAAGGTGCGGAAGTTCTTGCCCAGCCGGCCCATCTCGGTGCAGACGTTGCCGCGCGTGTCGAAGGCAAAGCCCTGGTCGCCCTTGGCGTTGAGCAGCTCCACGCGGGCCAGGCCCAGGCTGGCGAACTGCTGCGGCTCATACCACTCGCGGGCGCAGATGTTGTGGAAGACGAAGGTCTGGTAGACCAGCTCGGTGACCTCGGCCTTGTTCAGCTGCGCGCGCAGCACGCCGCCGTCGAACTGCGCCGCCGTCACGCCGCCGTGCTGGATGGACTTGTGCAGCAGCGGCGGCACGTTCTTGAATTCGCTATCGGCCAGGGCCAGGGTGGAGGCGGCGCAGGCCAGCAGTGCAACGATGTATTTCATGGCGGGAGAATGCGTGAATGGCTCGGCGCGGCGCCCCATGGCGCCGCCGTCGAGGCCCATGATTGTGCAGGTTTTGCCGCGGGCTTATGTGCACAATCTCCCCATGAGTGAATCCAAAACCCTGGTGCTGGTCGATGGTTCCAGCTACCTGTACCGCGCCTTCCACGCCATGCCCGACCTGCGCGCCGTGCCGGGCGACCCGGCCAGCAGCCCCACGGGGGCCATACGCGGCATGATCAACATGCTGCAGGCGCTCAAGAAAGAGGTGCCGGCCGACTACGCGGTCTGCGTGTTCGACGCGAGCGGCCCCACCTTCCGCGACGACATCTACGCCGACTACAAGGCCAACCGCTCCCCCATGCCCGACGACCTGCGCGCGCAGATCGCTCCCATCCACGAGGTGGTGCGCCTCTTGGGCTGGCCGGTGCTGGCGATTGCCGGGGTGGAGGCCGACGACGTCATCGGCACGCTGGCCAAGACGGCCGCGGCCCAGGGCTTGCGCGTGGTGATATCGAGCGGCGACAAGGACCTGAGCCAGCTGGTGGACGAGCGCATCACCATCATCGACACCATGAACGGCAAGCGCCGCGACGTGGCCGGGGTGACGGCCGAGTTTGGCGTGCCGCCCGCGCTGATGGTGGACTTCCAGACCCTGGTGGGCGACGCCGTGGACAACGTGCCGGGCGTGCCCAAGGTCGGCCCCAAGACCGCTGCCAAGTGGCTCATGGAATACGGCTCGCTGGACGCGCTGGTGGCCAGCGCCGGCGCCATCAAGGGCGTGGCCGGCGAGAACCTGCGCGGCGCGCTTGACTGGCTGCCCACGGCGCGCAGCCTGGTCACCATCAAGACCGACTGCGAGCTGGCCGATCATGTGGCGGGTTTGCCTGCTCTTGATTCGATAGCTGTTGGCGCAGAACAGACGGGCGAACTGGCCGATTTTTATCAAAAATACGGCTTCAAGAGCCTGGCGCGCGCGCTGGAGCCCCAGGCGCAGCCGGCCAGCGGCGACCTGTTTGCCCAGCCCGACGCCAGCACCGTTGCCGTCCAGGCCCAGCGGCGCGACGTGGCCTACGACATCATCCTGACCTGGGCGCAGCTCGATGCCTGGCTGGCCCGCATCCAGGCCGCACCGCTGGTGGCCATAGACACCGAAACCACCTCGCTGGACGAGCTGCGCGCCGCCATCGTCGGCATCTCCTTCAGCGTGGAGCCGGGGGCCGCCGCCTACATCCCGCTGGCACACGAAGGCCCGGACGCGCCCGCGCAGCTGCCGCTGGCCGAGGTGCTGGCGCGCCTCAAACCCTGGCTGGAAGACCCGGCGCGCTTGAAGCTGGGCCAGCACATCAAGTACGACCGCCATGTGTTTGCCAACCACGGCGT
>JAGPIX010000178.1 GCA_018054745.1 Alicycliphilus sp. | reverse complement strand
ATCGACCTCGTCCATGGAGCCCACGCGCAGCCACACCATGTGCATCGCCGTGGGCGCGCGCCGGTCCGGCTGCACGATGAGCTGCATGCCGTTTTTCAGCGTGAACAGCTGCGCGCCGCTGGCCGTGGCGGCCTGGGCGCGCGCGGCCGCTGCGACGGCCGCGGATGGAACATCTTGCGCGGGGCTTTGCGCCCCGGCATACAGGCAGGCCAGCAGGCCCAAAAGGGGGATAGCGCGTTTCATAGAATGGCTGCGATTCTAAGAACCCAGCCAATGTTCAGTTTTTTCAAGAAAAAATCCACTGCGCCCGCCGAGGCGCCCATCGAGACGCCCGCCGCGCCGCCGCCAGACACCGAGACCAGCGCCAGCGGCGGCGCCATGGGCTGGCTGCGCAAGTCCTTTGGCGCAGCGCCCGCTGACCGTGAGGCGCCCGCCGACCAGGAAGCACCGGCCCTGCCGGCCACCACCGACAGCACGCCGCCCACCGTCGCCCTGCCCACCCCCAAGCCCGAGGGCGAGCGCCAGGGTTGGATGCAGCGCCTCAAATCCGGCCTGCGCAAGACCGGCAGCTCGATTGCCACGGTCTTCACCGGCACGCAGATCAACGACGCGCTGTACGAGGAGCTGGAGGATGCGCTGCTGATGGCCGACACCGGCGTCAAGGCCACGCAGCACCTGCTGCAGGATCTGAAGCGCCGCGTGAAGGACAGCAAGACGACAGAGCCCGCCGCCGTCAAGGCGCTGCTGGCCGATGCCCTGGCAGACCTGCTCAAGCCGCTGGAAAAGCCGCTGGTCATAGGCGAACACCAGCCCACGGTGATCATGGTGGCCGGCGTGAACGGCGCGGGCAAGACTACGTCGATAGGCAAGCTCACCAAGCATCTGGCCGACCATGGCGAGACGGTGCTGCTGGCCGCGGCCGACACCTTCCGCGCGGCAGCGCGCGAGCAGCTGGGCGTATGGGCCACGCGCAACACCGTGGAAATCATCAGCCAGGAGGGCGGCGACCCCGCCGCCGTGAGTTTTGACGCCGTCACAGCCGGCCGCGCGCGCGGTAAGGACGTGGTGCTGGTGGACACCGCCGGGCGCCTGCCCACACAGCTGCACCTGATGGAGGAGCTTAAAAAAATCCGCCGCGTGGTCACCAAGGCCGAGGCCAGCGCCCCGCACGAGGTGCTGTTGGTAATCGACGGGAACACCGGCCAGAACGCCCTGACCCAGGTGCGCACCTTTGACGACGCACTGCAACTCACCGGCCTGATCGTCACCAAGCTGGACGGCACGGCCAAGGGCGGCGTGCTCGCGGCCATCGCCCAGGAGCGGCCGGTGCCGGTCTATTTCATCGGCGTGGGCGAGAAGGTGGAAGACCTGGAAACCTTCAACGCACGCGAGTTTGCGCAGGCGCTGCTGGCCTGACTCACCCGTCCACCTGCTGCGCCACCCAGCCTGCGTAGTCGGCCTCGGCCTCTACGGTGTGGGTCAGCAGCTGCGGCACCTGATACGGGTGCTGCGCGCGCAGCCAGTCGCACAGCGCGCCTGCCGCGGCGGGCAGGGTCTTGCACACCAGGCGCCATTCGGCGTCCTCCTGCTGGGCGCCCTGCCAGACATAGTGCGAGGCGATGGCCTCGACCTGCACGCAGGCCGCCAGGCGCGAGCGCACCGCGCCGGCCGCCAGGCGCTGCGCGTCGGCCGCGCTGGCCACGGTGGTGGTCACGACGGCAAGCGGGTGTGCGGCGCCTGGCATGGGTTCACCGGCTTATTTCTTGACCAGGTAGCAGCTGCTCTTGGCCAGCGGCTGGAAGGCCTTTTCGCCGGCAATGGTGTCCAGCACCTTGTAGTAGTCCCATGGGCCCTTGGACTCCTTGGGCGACTTGACCTGCACCAGGAACATGTCGTGCACCATGCGGCCGTCTTCGCGCACATAGCCGTTTTGCGAGAAGACGTCGTTGATCTTCATCTTCTTCATCTGGCTGGCGACCGCCAGACCATCGTCGGTCTGGGCCTGCTCCACGGCCTTCAGGTAGGTGGTCACGGCCGAGTAGATGCTGGCCTGGTTCATCGAGGGCATCTTCTTCATGCGCGCCTGGTATTTCTGTGCCCAGGCGCGCGACTCGTCGTTGCGATCCCAGTAATACGCCGTGGCAAACACCAGGCCCTGGCCCTGCTCCAGCCCCAGGCCATGCACGTCGTTGATATACATCAGCTGCGGCACGATGGTGGTCGTCTTGTTCATGCCGAACTCGCGCGCGCCCTTGATGGTGTTGATGGAATCGTTCGTGGCATTGGCCAGGGCCACCACCTGGGCCTTCGATGCCTGGGCCTGCATCAGAAAGGACGAAAAATCACCCGCATTGAACGGGTGGTAGACCGTGCCCAGCACGCGGCCCCCGCCCTCCTTGACGAAGTTGGTGATGATCTCCGAGGTCACCTTGCCGTAGGAATAGTCCACGGCAATGATGAACCAGTCCTTCTTGCCCTGCTTGAGCACCGCGTCCACGGCGGCGCTGGCAATCGAGTACGAATCCACCGTGTAGTGGATCGCCGTGGGGGCGCAAAACTCGTTCGTCAGCGCGTTCGACAGGGCTCCCGTGGCAATGGCGATCTTGTTGCGCTCCTTGGCCAGAACGTTCACGGCCGAGGCGATGGCCGAGTTGTTCAGGTCGATGATCATGTCCACGCCCTCGGCGTCCCACCATTGGCGCGCCTTGGCGCCGCCGATGTCGGCCTTGTTCTGGTGGTCGGCAAACACCACCTCCACCGGCTTGCCGAGCACCTTGGCGCCAAAGTCCTCCACGGCCATCCGCGCGGCCTCCACCGAACCGCGGCCGCCCGAGTCGGAGTACTGGCCCGACATGTCGCTCAGCACGCCAATCCTGACCCTGTCGTCGGAAATACCAGCGGCATTTGCGCCAAATACCATCAAAGCCCAGGTAGTTGTTGTGGCTACAGCTATATTTTTTGAAATCATCCAGGTCTCCTTTGTTGTCGTTTGCAATGGCCAGGCAAGGTTTCAGGCGCCCTCTGGCGTCAGAATCTGCCGCCCCACGGCCTTGCCCTCCTCCAGCGCCAGCAGCGCCGTGAAGGCCTTGCTGAAATGCATGCAGGTGGTGGGCACGCTCTGCAATTGCTTGTCCTTGACCAGTTGCATCAGCTCCTGCAGCTCGCGCAGGTTGCCCACGTAGGTGCCCTGGTAGGTGATGGCGCGCAGGGCCATCGATGGCGTGGGCAGGTCGATATGACCGCCAAACAGGCCGATCTGTACCAGCTGCCCCCCCTTGGTCAGCATGTCGATGCCGGCCTGCACCGTCTGGCTGGAGCCCACACAGTCGATGACGGCCCAGACGGCGCCACCGGCGGCCTGGCGCACCTGGGCCAGATAGCCGTCCTGCCGGGGGTTGAACACGGCCAGGGCGCCGGCCTGCATGGCTGCGGCATGCTTGGTCTCGTCGGGCTCGATAACGATCACGCCGGTACTGCCCATGGCCTTGGCAAGGCCGATGGCCATCAAGCCCAGGCCGCCAGCGCCAATGAGGACGAGCTTTTCATCGCGCAGCACCTGGGGCGGGATTTTCTTCAACGCGCTGTAGGTGGTCAGGCCCGAGCACGCATAGGGCGCGGCCTGCACCGGCGGCATGTCGCCAATGTCCACCAGGTAGCGCGCGTGCGACACCAGCACATGGTCGGCATAGCCGCCGGGCTGGAACACGCCCATGGACTTGCCGGCCAGGCACAGGTTTTCGTCGCCACGCTTGCATACGCTGCACTCGCCGCAGCCATGCCAGGGGAAGACCACGTAGCGCTTGCCGACGGTGACCCCCTGCACGGCGTCGCCCACGGCGATGACCTCGCCGGCGATCTCGTGGCCCATGGTCAGCGGCAGCTTCAGGCCACGGTCGGCCATGGACAGCTTCTTGCCATGGCCCAGGTCGTAGGAGCCATGCCAGATGTGCAGGTCGGAATGGCACACACCCGCGGCCTCGATGCGCACCAGCACCTGGTCGCCCACCGGCCGGGGCGTGGCACGCTCGCTCTTGACCAGGGGCTGGCCGCACTCGATCACGTCATAGCTGATCATCTTGTCTCCTTTGGTTGTCATAAGGGGCTAACGGCACAGTTTATGGCCGTGAAAGCAGGTTGCACCGCCACCAGTCACGTCCGCGACACGGGACATTCCCCCATGACAAGCGACGCGAGATCTTTCCCATACAGGCCGTGGAACTTTGGCTTTAGCACTCGATCACAGAGAGTGCTAACATGAACCCCATGCAAGAAAGGACTTCTGATATGGCTCTCCAGTCTGCATCCGCCGTGACGACCCTGGCACCCGCGAACCCGTGGGCGCTGGTGCCACCGCTGGGCAATCTGGATGCGTATATCTCCGCCGTCAACCGCCTGCCGCTGTTGACGCTCGAAGAAGAGCAGCGCTTTGCACGCCAGCTCAAGGACGACAACGATGTCGAGGCTGCCGGGCGCCTGGTGATGTCGCACCTGCGGCTGGTGGTATCTATCTCGCGCCAGTACCTGGGCTATGGCCTGCCGCATGGCGACCTGATCCAGGAGGGCAACGTGGGCCTGATGAAGGCCGTCAAGCGCTTCGACCCCGACCAGGGCGTGCGCCTGGTGAGCTACGCCA
>JAGPIX010000065.1:9224-16407 GCA_018054745.1 Alicycliphilus sp. | reverse complement strand
TGATCAGCGTGGCCTGGATGTCGGTGCCGGCGGCGCTCATGATGCGCCCGGCGCCGATGGCGCCGGCGCGCAGGTTGTCCAGAAAGCGCGCCTGCATGGCCTCGCGGATGTCCTCGCGCTCCACCGAGGCCAGGGCCCGCGCCACGCGGCGGTACAGGTCCTCGACATCACTCTCGCCCTGCTTGAAGTATTTTTCTTGCAGCACATCGAGGCTGATGGGCTGGCTGGGCAGGCTGGGGGCGAGGTCGGTGATCTCACGTTGCATGGCGAGGAAACTCCTGGGGGTGTTCAAAGGGGGGAGGGATTGTTGGCAGTCAGGGGCTGGATTGTGCACCCAGAGGCCATACCTTGCATTCACCAAAAAGGCTTGACAAACGCTATATATAGCGTGTCGCCACTATGCCATACACTTCCTGTAGCACCGACACGCCCGTAGACGCGGGACGGCGCGGTTTCTCCATTGTGTATTTCAGTTAACAGTTGGTTTCATTTTGATGCGTACTTCCAAACCCTCCGTGTCCTCCCCATGGGCACGTGTCTGCGCGCCGGCATGGCTGTCGCTGGTGCTGCTGGCATTGCCGGGATGCGCCCTGCAGCCCCTATCCACACCCGCCGACAGCGCCTGGCAGGCCGAGCTGGAGCGCTGGCCAGCCAGCGACGCCCTGCTGCTGGGCGAGCAGCATGACGCACCCGAGCACCAGCGCTGGGAGGCCGACAGCGTGCGCTGGCTGGCCGAGCGCGGCCGCCTGGCGGCGCTGGTGATCGAGATGGCCGAGGCCGGCACCGGCACCGACGGCCTGCCGCCCGACGCCAACGCCGCCCAGGTGTATGCCGCACTGCGCTGGAACGAGGCCGCCTGGCCCTGGGAGCGCTACCGCGCGGTGGTCATGGCCGCCGTGGCGGCGGGCGTGCCGGTGCGCGGCGGCAACCTGCCCCGCAGCCGCATGCGCGCCGCCATGCAGGACGAGGCGCTGGACAGACACCTGCCACCCGCGGCGCTGGCGCTGCAGCGCAACGCCATCGAGGAAGGCCACTGCGGCCTGCTGCCCGCCGACCGCGTCATGCCCATGGTGCGCATACAGCTGGCGCGCGACGCGAGCATGGCCCAGGCGGTGCAGCAGGCGCGCCAGGACGGCCGCACGGTGCTGCTGGCGGCCGGCTGGGGCCATGTGCGGCGCGATCTGGGCGTGCCCACCTGGCTGCCAGCAAACTTCAACGCAAAAGTGGCCATAGCGCAGGCTGGACAAGCGCGAGCAGCTATTGAATCAGAAGCAAACTACATCCACCCCACGCCGGCGCTGGCGCCGCGCGACCATTGCGCCGAGCTGCGCGCGCGTCCACCCGGCCGGCTGCCCGCCGCCAAGTAGCACTGCGGATCAAGCCTGGGCCGGCTGCTTTTCTGCCTGGGCCTGCAACAGCCGGGCGAATTGCTCGGCCGGCACAGGCCGGCTGAACAGGTAGCCCTGGTAGCTGTCGCAGCCACGTTCACGCAGAAAGGCCAGCTGCTCGGGCGTCTCCACGCCCTCGGCTAGCACGTTCAGGCCCAGGCTGCGGCCCATGGCGATGATGGTGGCGCTGATGGCCATGTCGTCGCCGCTGGCGGGTATGTCGCGCATGAAGCCCTGGTCGATCTTCAGCACATCGATAGGAAAGCGCTTGAGGTGCACCAGCGAGGAGTAGCCGGTGCCAAAGTCGTCCACCGCGATGCGCACGCCCAGCTCCCGCAGCCGCTGCAGCACCTGGCGCATTTCCTCGGGCCGCTCGGCCAGCACGGACTCGGTCAGCTCCAACTCCAGGCAATGCGCCGGCAGGCCGCTGGCGGCCAGCGCCTGGGCCGCGCAGACGGCCATGTCGTCCAGCTGGAACTGGCGCGGCGAGACGTTCACCGCGATGCGGATCGCCGGCAGGCCGGCCGCGCGCCAGGCCTGGCCCTGGCGGCAGGCCTCTTGCATGACCCACTGGCCCAGCGGGCCGATCACGCCCGAGGTCTCGGCCACGGGGATGAAGCGCGCCGGCGAGATCAGCCCCTCCTCGGGGTCGTTCCAGCGCAGCAGCGCCTCGGCACCCACGATGCGCCCCGTGGCCACGCTCAGCTGCGGCTGGTAGTGCAGCAGCAGATGACCGCGCGCCATGGCGCTGCGCAGGCGCGCCTCGATCTCCAGCCGCTCGCGCGCGGCCTGGATCATGGACTCGTCAAAGAAACAATGCGCGCTGCGCCCATGGGCCTTGGCGCCATACACCGCGCTGTGCGCCGCCTGCAGCAGCTGCTCGGCCTTGGACGCATGCCTGGGGAACATGGCGACGCCGATGCTGACCCCGGCGACGACCTCCATGCCGTCCGGCGTGCGCCAGGGCTTGCGCGTCGCGGCTATCAAATGCCTGGCCACGGCAGCCGCGCCTTCGGTATTGCGCAGGTGGCGCACCAGCACGGCGATCTCGTCGCCCGCCATGCGCCCCAGCAGGTCGCCCGGGCGCAGGCTCAGGCGCACCTGCTGCGCGACATGCCGCAGCACCTCGTCGCCGACGGCATGGCCGTAGCTGTCGTTCACATCCTTGAAGCGATCCAGGTTCAGCAGCAGCACGGCCAGCTGTTCGCCATCGGCCAGGGCCTGGTTCATGGCCTCGTCCAGCTGCTCGATGAACCAGGCGCGGTTGGGCAGGCCGGTCAGGCTGTCGCGCTGGGTGAGGAATTCCAGCCGCTGGTGCTGGGCCTTTTCCTGCGAGATGTCGCTGAACATGCATACATAGTGCGTGACCTGGCCCTCCTCGTCATGCACCGCCGACAGCGACATGCGCTCGGGGAAGACCTCGCCGTTCTTGCGCTTGTTCCAGATCTCGCCCTGCCAATGGCCGCTGCGCTGCACCGCGGCCCACATGGCCTGGTAAAACCCCTTGTCATGCCTGCCGGACTGGAAGATGCGCGGGTTCTGGCCCAGCACCTCCTGTTCTGTGTAGCCCAGCATGCGCGTGACCGCCGGGTTGATGGACAGGATGCACGGTTGCGCATCGGTCACCACCACGCCCTCGATGGTGTTGTCCACCACGGTCGCCGCCAGGCGCTGGCGCTCTTGCAGCGCACGGCTGGCCGTGAGGTCGGTGAGGATGCCGGAGAAACGCTCGGCCTGCCCCTGTGCGCCACGGTGGCACATGCCGCGCGCCTGGAACCAGCAATAGCTGTCGTCAAAGCGCCGCAGGCGCGCCGTCTCGGCAAACGGCTCGCCCGTGGCCATGGCCCGCTGCACGGCCCGGTGCACGCGCCGATAGTCATCCGGGTGCAGGCGGCGCAGCAGATTCATGCCGCGCGGCAGCTCGGCGCCCTGGTAGCGCAGCAGGCGCACCAGACCGGGCGAATGGGTGGAGCGGCGGCGCAGCAAGTCCCAGTCCCACAGGCCGCTGCCGCTGCCTTCCAGCGCCAGGCGCAACACGTTTTCGCTGTGCAGCAGGTCGGCGCGCGCGGCGCCAATCTCCCCCTGGCCGCGCGACATGCGCGCCAGCAGCCACCAGGCCAGCGCCCCGGTCAGCAGCACATACAGCCAGCCCTTGAGGGTCTGCCAATAGGCCAGCTGCTGCGGCTCGGTGACGCAATAGGCCAGCAAGGCGTCGCCCGCGGCCACCCAGGCCGCGCCCAGAACCCAATACAGGGCCATGCCCCACCAGGGGCTGATTCCCGTGTCAATTCGCGATGCAATCGATTTCACAATGACTCTGCTTATCTTCCGAGGGCTGCTGCGACAATGCGCCAATGACCCCCGCTTACATTCTTACCCTGTCCTGTCCCGACCGCCTGGGGCTGGTGCACGCCGTCTCGGGCTTTTTGCTCGAGCATGGCGGCAACATCGAGGAAGCCGCGCAATACAACGACGACGCCACCGGCCTGTTCTTCATGCGCGTGCAGTTCGCCTGCGGCCAGCATGACCACGCCGCGCTCAAGACCCGCCTGGCCAGCTTTGCCGAGCCCTTTGCCATGCGCTGGAGCCTGCACGCCAAATCCGCCGCCATGCCCACCGTGCTCATGGTCAGCCGCGAGGGCCATTGCCTGAACGACCTGCTGTTCCGCGTCAAAAGCGGCCTGCTGCCGATAGACGTGCGCGCCATCATCAGCAACCACCGCGACTTCTACCAACTGGCCGCCAGCTACAACATTCCCTTTCACCACATACCCGTCAGCGCCGCCACCAAGGCCCAGGCCGAGGCGCGGCAATACGAAATCATCGAGGCCGAGGGTGCCGAACTGGTCATACTGGCGCGCTACATGCAGGTCTTGTCCGACGATCTGTGCACCAAATTGGCCGGCCGCGCCATCAACATCCACCACAGCTTTCTGCCCAGCTTCAAGGGCGCCAAGCCCTATTACCAGGCCCATGACCGGGGCGTGAAGTTGATAGGAGCAACCGCTCACTACGTCACCGCCGACCTCGACGAAGGGCCGATTATCGAACAAGACGTTACAAGAGCCGAACACACGGACACCGTGGACGACCTGACGTCGCGCGGGCGCGACACCGAAAGCCTGGTGCTGGCGCGCGCCGTGAAATGGCACAGCGAACACCGCGTGCTGCTCAACGGCCACAAGACCGTGGTCTTCCGCTAAACCCCTGCCGCATTGCCGCCCATGGCCACCGCCTTCAACGCCAGCGCCGCACGGCGCATACCGCCGATACAGTGCCTGCTGACCTTCGAGGCGCTGGCGCGCCTGCGCAGCGTGACGCAGACCGCCGACGAGCTGTGCGTGACGCCCAGCGCCGTGAGCCACCGCGTCAAGCAGCTCGAGCAGATCCTGGGCACGCGGCTGTTCGGGCGCGCCGATTTTTCGCTGACCACCGAGGGCAGCGGCTACCTGGCCCAGGTGCGCGAGGGCCTGTCGGCCCTGCAGCGCCTGCCGGGCCATGCCGTCAACCCTGGCCGCAGACGGCTGAAGCTGGCCGTCACGCCGACCTTTGCGCGCTCCATCCTGATTCCGCGCCTGCGCCAGTTCACCGAGGCCTACCCCGAGATCGACCTGGCGCTGCAGGTGTCGATTCCGCTCCTGGACGTGGTGGCCGAGGACGCCGACCTGGTGGTGCGCTACGGCCCCGGCCACTACGCCGACATGGAGCATGTGGAGATCGCGCGCGACATGCTCACGCCCCTGGCCTCGCCCGCCTTTGTGCGCGAGCATGGGCCGTTCGAGCGCCCCGAGGATCTGGAGGGCCTGCCCCTGCTGCGCAGCCCGCTGGAGCCCTGGCGCACCTGGTTTGCCGCCGCCGGCCTGGGCTGGCCCGAGCCCAACGAGGGCTCGCAATTCAACGACGTTGGCCTGATGTGCGACGCCGCCGCCGCCGGCATGGGCGTGGCACCGGTGCGCCTGAAGCTGGCCGCGCCCTGGCTGGACCAGGGCACGCTGGTGCGCCTGTTCGACATCCTGGCACCCAGTCCCTACGCGCATTACCTGTGCTGGCGTACCGGCACCATGGATCGCTGGGAATGCGCGGCCTTTGCCGACTGGCTACGCCGGACCATGGGGTGATTTCAACAAAAATCGGCCGCAAGCACTTATCCAACAAGCGCATACAGCTATTATATTTATAGCTATCGGCGGCTTCACGGCGGCTTGCAAGAAGATTCACGCCATGGCCCCATGCCATGGCCTACAGTCGCGCCATGGTCGATACCTCCGCCCCCCCCGCCAGCGAACGCGCCGCGCGCCAGCGCGACGTTGTGCAAGCCCTGTCCCAATGCGTGCCCGCCCATGCGCTGCTCTGGCAGGCCGAGGACACCACGCCCTATGAATGCGATGGCCTGACGGCCTACCGCCAGCGCCCGCTGGTGGTCTGCCTGCCCGAGACCGAAGAGCAGGTGCAGGCCGTGCTCAAGGCCTGCCACCGGCTGCAGGTGCCGGTGGTGGCGCGCGGCGCCGGCACCGGCCTGTCGGGCGGCGCCATGCCGCACGCCATGGGCGTGACGCTGTCGCTGGCCAAGTTCAACCGCATCCTCGATGTCGATCCGGTGGCGCGCACGGCGCGCGTGCAATGCGGCGTGCGCAACCTGGCCATCAGCGAGGCCGCCGCCCCCCATGGCCTGTACTACGCCCCCGACCCCAGCAGCCAGATCGCCTGCACCATTGGCGGCAACGTGGCCGAAAACTCCGGCGGCGTGCACTGCCTGAAATACGGCCTGACGGTGCACAACGTGCTCGCGGTGCGCGGCTTCACCATGGAGGGCGAGCCCATCACCTTCGGCGGCCAGGCGCTGGACGCGCCCGGCTACGACCTGCTGGCGGCCATGATTGGCAGCGAGGGCATGCTGGCCGTGGCGCTGGAGGTGACGGTGCGCCTGATCCCCAGCCCGCAGCTGGCGCGCTGCATCATGGCCAGCTTTGACGATGTGCGAAAGGCCGGCGACGCCGTGGCCGCGGTGATCGCCGCCGGCATCATCCCGGCCGGCCTGGAGATGATGGACAAGCCCATGACCGCCGCCGTGGAAGATTTTGTCAAGGCCGGCTACGACCTGACGGCCGCGGCCATCCTGCTGTGCGAGAGCGACGGCACCCCCGAGGAAGTCGAGGAAGAGATCGCGCGCATGAGCGAGGTGCTGCGCGCCGCCGGCGCCACCGCCATTGCCGTGAGCCGTGACGAGCAGGAGCGCGCGCGCTTCTGGAGCGGGCGCAAGAACGCCTTCCCGGCCAGCGGCCGCATCAGCCCCGACTACATGTGCATGGATTCGACCATTCCGAGGAAGCGCCTGGCCGACATCTTGATCGCCATCGCCGAGATGGAGAAAAAGTACCAGCTGCGCTGCTGCAACGTGTTCCACGCCGGCGACGGCAACCTGCACCCGCTGATCCTGTTCGATGCCAACGACCCCGACCAGCTGCACCGCTGCGAGCTGTTTGGTGCCGACATCCTGGAGACCAGCGTGGCCATGGGTGGCACGGTGACGGGCGAGCATGGCGTGGGCGTGGAAAAGCTCAACAGCATGTGCGTGCAGTTCACGGCCGAGGAGAACGCGCAGATGCTGGCCCTGAAAAAGGCCTTCGACCCGGCCGGGCTGCTCAACCCCGGCAAGGCGATACCCACGCACAACCGCTGCGCCGAATACGGCAAGATGCTGGTGCGCGGCGGCAGGCTCAGCCACCCCGATTTGCCACGTTTTTGACCGCTGCGGCGCGTACAGTAGCGCCCATGGATTTTTCCGCCTCGTTTTT
>JAGPIX010000065.1:0-9124 GCA_018054745.1 Alicycliphilus sp. | reverse complement strand
GACTTCACGCGCGGCCTGAGCGACGACGGCCGCGCCCGGCTGGCGCGGCGCATTGGCAAGAACGCCGCGCTGCTGCTGGCCGGGGCCATGCTGATCGGCTCCTACCTGCTGAACTTCTTTGGCGTGTCGCTGCCGGTGGTGCGCGTGGCCGGCGGCATGGTCGTGGCCTCCATCGCCTGGCGCATGCTGCACGCCCAGCAGGGCGCCAGCGACGACACCACACAGATGGCCCAGTCGCTGAACGAGGACCGGGTGCGCATCAAGGCCTTCTACCCGCTGACCTTTCCGCTCACCTGCGGCCCCGGCTCCATCGCCGTGGCGATCGCCATTGGCGCCAGCCTGCACACCAAACGCAGCGTGACGGAAACCATGACCAACATCGCCGGCGGCCTGGCCGCCGCCCTGCTGCTGGGCATGCTGGTGGCGCTGACCTTTCGCTACGCCAGCCGACTGCTGCAGCGCCTGGGCGAGACCGGGCAGATCGTGTTTCTGCGCCTGATGGCCTTCATGCTGCTGTGCGTGGGCGTGGAGATCATCTGGGATGGCGCGCGCGCCCTGCTGATAGGCATCATGGCCACAGGCGGGTAGGCCGGCGCGTCAGCCGGCGGCGGCCACCTTGTCCAGCGCCGCCGCCAGATGGCCCACCGTGCGATCGACGTTGTGCCATTTCTCCAGGCCGAACAGGCCGATGCGGAAGGTCTTGAAGTCCGGCCCCTCGTCGCACTGCAGCGGCACGCCGGCGGCGGTCTGCAGACCCACGTCGAGGAATTTCTTGCCACTCTGAATGCCGGCATCCTGGGTGTAGCTCACCACCACCCCCGGGGCCTTCCAGCCCTCGGCCGCCACGCTGGGAAAACCGCGCGATTCCAGCAGCGCGCGCACCTTGGCGCCCAGCTCCATCTGCTCGGCACGCACCTTGTCAAAGCCATAGGCGCGCGTCTCCAGCATCACGTCGCGCAGGCGCACCAGGGCATCGGTGGGCATGGTGGCGTGGTAGGCATGCTGGCCTTTTTCGTAGCCCTCGGCAATCTGCATCCACTTCTTCAGATCGCAGGAGAAGCTGCTGCTGGTCGTGCCCTCGATGGCCGCGCGCGCACGCTCGGACAGCATCACCATGGCGCAGCAAGGCGAACTGCTCCAGCCCTTTTGCGGCGCGGAAATCAGCACGTCCACGCCGGTCTTTTCCATGTCCACCCACATCGCGCCCGAGGCCACGCAGTCGAGCACGAAGAGCGCGCCCACCTCGTGCGCGGCGTCGGCAACGCTGCGGATGTAGTCATCGCTGAGCATGATGCCGCTGGCCGTCTCCACATGCGGGGCGAACACCACCTTCGGACGTTCGGCGCGGATGGCGGCCGCCACTTCAGCCGCCGGGCAGGGCGCCCAGGGCGCCTGCGCGCCCGCACCCTGCGGGCGTGCTTTGCACACCACGGCACCACCGCCCAGGCCGCCGGCGTCGAAGATCTGGCTCCAGCGGTAGCTGAACCAGCCGTTGCGCACGATGAGCACCTTCTCGCGGTTGGCGA
Organism: Alicycliphilus sp.; assembly: GCA_018054745.1. GTDB lineage: Bacteria > Pseudomonadota > Gammaproteobacteria > Burkholderiales > Burkholderiaceae_C > Alicycliphilus > Alicycliphilus limosus. The sequence goes on along the minus strand of JAGPIX010000065.1, from coordinate 7,598 downwards.
ACTGGCGCGCCACGGCCTCCATGCCAAAGGTGCCGCTGCCGGGCACGAGTACGGCCGTGTGGGCGTTGTAGACCTCTTTCAGCGCGGCCAGGATGTCCTGCATCACCCCGGTGAAACGCTTGGACATGTGGTTGAGCGCGCGGTCGGTATAGACCACCGAGAATTCAAGCAGGCCATCGGGATCGATGTCGGGCAGCAGGCCGGGCATGGGGGTGTCTCCTTGCAAAATAGCAACAGCGGCGCAGCTTAGCACCTCAGGCCGTGGGGCTTGAAGGGTAGTGGCGTGCCCCAAAGATGCCGCTGCCCACGCGCACCATGGTGCTGCCAGCGGCCACGGCGGCCTCCAGATCGGCGGTCATGCCCAGCGACAGGGTGTCGAAGGCCTCGAACCCGGCACCGCCCTGGGCGCGCAGTGCATCGAACACCTGGCGCACCCGTAAATGCACGGCCAGCTGCGCCGCCCCGCCCTGTACTTCGTCGGGAATGCTCATCACCCCGCGCAGGCACAAACGTGGCATTTGCGCCACGGCGCGCGCCAACTGCAGCGCATCTACGGGCGCCACACCGGACTTGCTGGCGCCGCCGTCCACATTCACCTGTATGCACACCTGCAGCGGCGGCAGATGCGCCGGGCGCTGCTCTGACAGTCGCTGCGCCGTCTTCAGCCTGTCCAGCGTGTGCACCCAGTCGAAATGCTCGGCCACCAGGCGTGTCTTGTTGCTCTGCACCGGGCCTATGCAGTGCCATTCAAGCGGCTGGGGCAGGCCCAGCGCGGCCACCTGGGCGATTTTTTCCACCGCCTCCTGGATGTAGTTCTCGCCAAAACAACACTGGCCGGCCAGCGCCGCCGCGTGCACCGCATCGGCGCCAAAGGTCTTGGACACGGCCAGCAGGGCCACGGAGTCGGGCGCGCGCCCTGCCGCGGCGCAGGCCTGTGCGATGCGCGCACGCACGCTCTGGAGCTTGTCTGCAATCGTCGTCATAATGTGTAATCTTTTACCAAGCGTATCAAACGACCCAAAGGGATCCCGTGGACATCACCCAGTTGCTCGCCTTCAGCGTGAAGAACAAGGCCTCTGACCTGCATCTGTCGGCCGGCCTGCCGCCCATGATCCGGGTGCACGGCGATGTGCGGCGCATCAATGTCGATGCGCTGGACCACAAGACCGTGCACGCCATGGTGTACGACATCATGAGCGATGCCCAGCGCAAGGCCTATGAAGAGTTCCTGGAGGTGGACTTTTCCTTCGAGATCGACGGCCTGGCGCGCTTTCGCGTCAACGCCTTCAACCAGAACCGTGGCGCGGGCGCCGTGTTCCGTACCATTCCCAGCAAGATTCTGACGCTGGAGCAGCTGAACACGCCCAAGATATTTGCCGATCTGGCGCTCAAGCCCCGTGGCCTGGTGCTGGTGACGGGCCCCACGGGTTCGGGCAAGTCCACCACGCTAGCGGCGATGGTGAACCACCTGAACGAATCCGAATACGGCCATATCCTGACCATCGAGGACCCGATCGAATTCGTGCACGAATCGAAGAAATGCCTGATCAACCAGCGTGAGGTCGGGCCGATGACGCTATCGTTTTCCAACGCGCTGCGTTCAGCCCTGCGCGAAGACCCGGACGCCATCCTGGTGGGCGAGCTGCGCGACCTGGAGACCATACGCCTGGCGATGACGGCAGCGGAGACCGGCCACCTGGTGTTTGGCACGCTGCACACGTCCAGCGCCGCCAAGACCATTGACCGCGTGATCGACGTCTTCCCCGCCGAGGAAAAGGAGATGGTGCGCGCCATGCTGTCGGAGTCATTGGTGGCCGTGATTTCGCAGACGCTGTGCAAGCTCAAGGACGGCTCGGGCCGCGTGGCGGCGCACGAGATCATGACCGGCACCAGCGCCATTCGCAACCTGATCCGCGAGGCCAAGGTGGCGCAGATGTACTCCACCATACAGACCAGCAACAGCGTGGGCATGCAGACGCTGGATCAGAACCTGACGGATCTGGTGCGGCGCAACATCATCAGCCCGGCCGAGGCGCGCAGCAAGGCCAAGATTCCGGACAACTTCCCGGGTTGATGCCATGCCATCAGCCCGCTCGCCCGTTTTGCCCGCGTTCGCGCGCCTCTCTCGTATCGGAGTCCGTCCATGAAAGGCATTCTCAGCCTGCTCAAATCCAAGGTGCAAAAGCCCGGGGAAGACGCGAACGACTCGGTGCTCTTCACCACCGCATTTGCCAGCCTGGGGGTGGATGAATCGCTGCTCGCCCCCTGGGAGGCGCGCGCCGTCGAGGTTGGCGCCAAGCGCCTGCCCAGAAACCGCGGCGGCAAGCTGCTGCAGTCGCTGTGGGCCAAGGACAAGTACATGGCGCATCTGGACCAGGGCGCGGTCGAGCGCATGGAGCGCTTCTTCCAGTTCGCCTCCATCCCGCCCAACCGGGATGTGATCCGCCAGGACGAGTACGGCAACTTCATGGTGGTGCTGCTCACGGGCACCATCGCCGTCGATCGCATTCAGCCCTGGGGCGAGCAACTGCGCCTGGCCGAGACGCGCCCGGGTGACATCCTGGGCGAGATGTCGCTGCTCGACAGCGGCATGCGCTTTTCTGCCTGCACCACGCTGACCGACTGCGAAGTGGCCGTGCTCAGCGCCGAGGCCATGGACGAGATGATGGCGCAAGACCCGCAGCTGGCGGCCAGCCTGGTGGCCCTGCTGGCACGCAAGCTGTCGCTGCGCCTGCGCGTGGTGAGCGCGCGCCTGAGCGAAAACCAGCGCTGAAACAAAGGCACGGGGAGGAATGCAATGGAACGCGATCAGGCCAGCAAATTCATCAACGACCTGCTCAAACTGATGGTCAGCCGCGGCGGCAGCGATCTGTTCATCACCGCCGAGTTTCCGCCGGCCATCAAGGTCGATGGCAAGGTCACCAAGGTCTCGCCACAGCCGCTGACGCCGGCGCATACGCTGACGCTGGCGCGCTCCATCATGAGTGACCGCCAGATCGCCGACTTCGAGCGCACCAAGGAGTGCAACTTTGCGATATCGCCCGCGGGCATTGGCCGCTTTCGCGCCAACGCCTTCATCCAGCAGGGCCGCGTGGGCATGGTGCTGCGCACGATTCCGCTGACCCTGCCGACCATAGACGGCCTGGGCGTGCCCCAGGTGCTCAAGGAGATCGCCCTGGCCAAGCGCGGCCTGTGCATCCTGGTGGGCGCCACGGGTTCGGGCAAGTCAACCACGCTGGCGGCCATGGTGGACTGGCGCAACGAGAACTCCTTCGGCCACATCATCACCGTCGAAGACCCGATCGAGTTCGTGCACCCGCACAAGAACTGCGTGGTCACGCAGCGCGAGGTGGGCCTGGACACGGACACCTGGGAGGCCGCACTGAAGAACACGCTGCGCCAGGCGCCCGACGTGATCCTGATGGGCGAGATCCGCGACCGCGAGACCATGGAACATGCCGTGGCCTTTGCCGAAACCGGCCACCTGTGCCTGGCCACGCTGCATGCCAACAGCGCAAACCAGGCGCTGGATCGCATCGTCAACTTCTTCCCCGAGGAGCGCCGCGCGCAGCTGCTGATGGACCTGTCGCTGAACCTCAAGGCCATGGTGTCGCAGCGCCTGTTGCCCAAGCAGGACGGCAAGGGCCGCGCCGCCGCCGTGGAGGTCATGCTCAATACCCCCCTGATCGCCGACCTGATCTTCAAGGGCGATGTCCCCGAGATCAAGGAGATCATGAAAAAGAGCCGCAACCTGGGCATGCAGACCTTCGACCAGTCGCTGTTCGACCTGTTCGAGGCCAACGTCATCGGCTACGAGGACGCGCTGCGCAACGCCGACTCGGTGAACGACCTGCGCCTGCAGATCAAGCTGTCCAGCCAACGCGCCAAGACCAACGACCTGTCTTCGGGCACCGAGCATTTCGCCATCGTCTGAAGCGCGTGATCAACACCCCGGCCCGCCCGGCTTACCATGCCGGGCGGGCCTTGTTTTTTCTTCTGGAGCGCAAACCACCATGAGCAGCATCAACCCACGCAGCTATGAACCAAGCCCCACGCGCCGCGTGGCCTTTCTGGGCCTGGGCGTCATGGGCTATCCGATGGCCGGGCATCTGGCGACGGCCGGGCACCAGGTCACGGTGTACAACCGTACCGCTACAAAATCAGAAGCTTGGTGCGCTGAATTTGCGGGCGTTACAGGCCAAAAACATGCCAAAACTCCGCGCGAGGCGGCCCAGGATGCCGAGATCGTCTTCTGCTGCGTGGGCAATGACGAAGACCTGCGCAGCGTGGTGCTGGGGGCCGATGGCGCCTTTGCCGGCATGCGGCCGGGCGCAACCTTCGTGGATCACACCACGGCCTCGGCCGAGGTGGCGCGCGAACTCTACGCCGCCGCCAAGAAGCTGGGGCTGCAGTTCATCGACGCCCCCGTCTCCGGCGGCCAGGCCGGCGCGCAGAATGGCCAGCTCACCGTAATGTGCGGCGGCGACCAGGCAGCCTTCGATGCCATGCGCCCCACGGCGATGGCGTTTTCACGCGCCTGCACGCGCATCGGCGACAGCGGCGCCGGCCAGCTCGCGAAGATGGTCAACCAGATCTGCATCGCCGGCCTGGTGCAGGGCCTGTCCGAGGCGATTGCCTTCGGGCAGCAGGCGGGCCTGGACATGCCGCTGGTGCTGGACGTGATCGGCAAGGGCGCGGCGCAAAGCTGGCAGCTGGACAACCGCGGCAAGACCATGGTCCAAGGCCGCTTCGACTTCGGCTTTGCCGTGGACTGGATGCGCAAGGATCTGGGACTGGTGCTCGACGAAGCCAGACGCAATGGCGCACGCCTGCCGGTGACGGCGCTGGTGGATCAGTTCTATGCCGACGTGCAGCGCGCGGGCGGCAACCGCTGGGACACCTCCAGCCTGATCACCAGGCTGGTGCCACCCCGACCCTGATAGTCAACGCGCGGCCGCCGGATCCTGTGAAACTGGCGCCGGTTGCGCCGCCACGCCGCGCGCCAGCTCCTCCTCGGAAATGACCTCGAACACGCGCACCACCTTGTGCACACCATCCACGCCACGCGCGATCTCGGCCGAACGCTTGGCCTCGCGCTGCGTGACGCGGCCCATCAAATAGACCACGCCGCGCTCGGTCACCACCTTGAAGGCATTGGCCGTCAGATCCTTGGCGTCCACCAGGCTGGCGCGCACCTTGCCGGTGATGAAAGTGTCCTTGGAGCGCTGCGACAGCGAGGTGTTGGCCATCACGCCCAGGTCGTTCACCACCGAGCGCACGTTATCCACCGCCAGCACGATCTGCTCCACCTTCTGGCTGTCTGCCGCCGTGGGCACCTCGCCGGTCAACAAGACCTGGCGGTTGTAGCTGGTCACGTTCACATGCGCGCGTTCGCCCATTGCTTCGCGAATACGGTTCACTGCGCGCAGCTCTATGCCCTCGTCCTCGACCTGCGTGCCCGCGGTGCGCCTATCGACGGCCATCATGGTGCCCACCACGGCACCGCCGCCAACCACCAGCGGCACACAGGCGGCAAGACTGCCGACCAGGGAGGCCGCTGCCAGCAAGGCGCCAAGGGTTCGCATCGACTGCATCTTCATATGGGGTTCTCCTGTTCTCCAAGTAACTGTGCGTCCACGCCATCGCAAAGGCAGTGCAGCACCAGGGCATGCACCTCGCGCACGCGCGCTGGGCGGTCATGCGGCACGCAGATCTGCACATCGGTCTCACGCAGCAAGGTCGCCAGGGCACCGCCATCGCGGCCAGTCAGGGCCACCACGGTCATGTCGCGCTCATGGGCAGCCTGCACCGCCTCCAGCATGGCTGGCTCATTGCCGGCAATGGTGATGGCCAGCAGCAGATCACCGGCCTGGCCCAGAGCACGCACCTGGCGCGCCAGGGCTGCGATGTCCGCACCGGCACCCGTCGTGGCCGCAGCCAGCCACAGCGCGTCGGGCACCAGGGCCAGCGCTGCCAGTTCCGGGCGTTCGCGCTCAAAACCGGTCACGCAAAAAGCCGCCAGCTGCTGCGCCTGCGCGGCCGATGGGCCACTGCCGCAGGCGAGCACCTTCGCGCCATTGGTCACACAGGCCCATATCGCCTGCACTGCGGCAGTGATGGGCTGGCTGAGGGCTTGCGCAGCCTGGTACTTCAGGTCGGCGCTGTCGATGAAATGCTGTTGAATGCGTTGCTCAAGCATGGGCCGCGAATGATACCCGCCGATGTTGCAGTTTCTGTAGCAAACGGTAGACCAGCCCCATTACCCGGCATCGAAGGCAGCACGCAACCACTGCACCCGGCCATCGTCGATGAGCACGGCATCGAAACGGCATGGTGGCGGCGCAGACCAGCGCAACAGATAGTGCTGCGCCGCCAGAATGATGCGCCGGCGCTTGGTGGCGCCTATGCTGGCCGCTGCCCCACCAAAATCGCCAGCACCGCGGCTGCGCACCTCCACGAACACCAGCGTGCCGTCGCGCTCGCGCATGACAAGGTCAATCTCGCCGCCGCCGCGCCCCGGGGTTCGATAATTGCGCTCGACCAGCACCAGGCCCGCCGCAACCAGACAGGCCAGCGCCCGGTCTTCAGCCACCTGCCCTATGGCACGCGTGGTGTGCCTTGGCGCACCACCCATGATCTTTTTGCCGAGGAACCCCATTGAGCGCATCCTTTGCCTCTGCCCTGCATGCCGCGCGCGACGCTGCGGCTGCCCAGCATTATCCGCAGGGCGCCCTGTACGTGGTGGCCACACCCATTGGCAATCTGGCCGACATCAGCCTGCGCGCCCTGCATGTGCTGCAACTGGCCGACACCATCGCCTGCGAGGACACGCGCCACACCCAGGCACTGCTGCGTGCCTACGGCATCGACAAACCCGGCGAACGCCTGCTGGCGCTGCACCAGCACAACGAGGTGGAGGCCGCACAGACCGTGCTCCAGCGCCTGCAGGCCGGACAGCGCGTGGCCTATGTGAGCGACGCCGGAACACCCGCAGTGAGCGACCCCGGCGCGCGCCTGGTTGCAGCCGTGCAGGCCGCCGGCCTGCGCTGCATGCCCCTGCCCGGCGCCAGCAGCGTGACCAGTGCCCTGAGCGTGAGCGGTGCCATCGCCCACGCCAGCGAAAACCAGGGCTTCGTATTCGCGGGATTCCTGCCCAGCAGGAGCGCGGAGCGCAACAGCGCCATACAGCGCCTGGCCGCCGAGCCGCGCTGCGTGCTGCTGCTGGAGGCGCCGCACCGCATACTCGAACTGGCACAGGCCTTGGCCATGCTGGGAGAGCGCCGCGTGACACTGGCACGCGAACTGACCAAACAGTTCGAAGAAGTCACCACCCACGCGGCCCAGGATCTTGCCGCCTGGCTACAGGGAGCACCCCAGCGCAGCAAGGGCGAGTTCGTGGTGCTGCTGCACCCTGCGCCCGTCCCGCAAGACGATGACGCTGCGGCCGAGCGCGTGCTGCGCCTGCTGCTGGCCGAGCTACCCACCAAAACCGCCGTGAAGCTGACGGCGGACATCACCAATGCGCCGCGAAATGCCCTGTACGAACTAGCACTGCAGATCAAACGCAGTGAACAGGACTGAAACGCCTGCTGACAGGC
>JAGPIX010000177.1 GCA_018054745.1 Alicycliphilus sp. | reverse complement strand
GCAAGGGCACCATCATGCGCCTGGGCGAGGGCGAGCAGGCGCAGGACATCCAGGTCGTCTCCACCGGCTCGCTGGGCCTGGACATTGCCCTGGGCGTGGGCGGCCTGCCGCGCGGGCGCGTGGTCGAGATCTACGGCCCCGAATCGTCCGGCAAGACCACTCTGACCCTGCAGGTGATCGCCGAGATGCAGAAGCTGGGCGGCACCTGTGCCTTCATCGACGCCGAGCATGCCCTGGACACGCAGTACGCACAGAAGCTGGGCGTGAACTTGAACGACATCCTGATCAGCCAGCCGGACACCGGCGAGCAGGCGCTGGAGATCGTGGACAGCCTGGTGCGCTCGGGCGCCGTGGATCTGATCGTGATCGACTCGGTCGCCGCCCTCGTCCCCAAGGCCGAGATCGAAGGCGAGATGGGCGACGCCCTGCCCGGCCTGCAGGCGCGGCTGATGAGCCAGGCGCTGCGCAAGCTCACCGCCACCATCAAGAAGACCAACTGCATGGTCATCTTCATCAACCAGATCCGCATGAAGATCGGCGTGATGTTCGGCAGCCCCGAGACGACGACCGGCGGCAACGCGCTCAAGTTCTACGCCTCGGTGCGCCTGGACATACGCCGCACCGGCACCATCAAGAAGGGCGACGAGGCCATAGGCAACGAAACCCGTGTGAAGGTGGTGAAGAACAAGGTCTCGCCCCCGTTCAAGCAGGCCGAGTTCGACATCCTGTTCGGCGAGGGCATCTCGCGCGAGGGCGAGATCATCGACATGGGCGTGACGGCGCGCATCCTCGAAAAGAGCGGCGCCTGGTACGCCTACAACGGCGAGAAGATAGGCCAGGGCCGCGACAACGCGCGCGAATTTCTGCGCGAGAACCCGGAACTGGCGCGCGAGATCGAGAACAAGGTGCGCGACAGCCTGGGCATTGCCCTGCTGCCCGGCGCCGCGCCGGCCGCAGCCCCCGACGACAAGCCCGCGCGCGGCAAGAAGGGCGACAAGACCGACGCCGCCGAAGGCTGATCCACCAACACACAAACAGGCATTCAGCGCTTATATACAAAGCGCTGATAGCTATTGTTTAAATAGTAATCATGGGATTTGCCAAGCCCTCTCTGAAGGCACGCGCGCTGCGCCTGCTGGCCCAGCGCGAGCATTCGCGCAGCGAGCTGGAGGCCAAGCTCGCGCCCCATGTGCAGGAGGGCGATGATCTCGCCACCCTGCTCGACCAGCTGCAGGCCCGGGACTTCATCAACGAGGAGCGTGTGGTCGAATCCGTGCTGCACAGCCGCGCACCGCGTCTTGGGGCACAGCGCGTGCTGCAGGAGCTGCGCCGCAAGGGGCTGGACGAGGATTTGCTGCGCGCCGCGGCCGGGCGCCTGAAAGACACGGAACTGGAGCGCGCCCGTGCCGTTTGGCACCAGCGCTTCGGCAATGCGCCAGCGCCCGCCACGCGCGAGGAGCAGGCGCGCCAGATGCGCTTTCTGGCCGCACGCGGCTTCGGCGGCGATGTTGTACGGCGCGTACTGGACGCCAGAGAAGACGGTGGTTGAATCGGCTGCAGCGCTTACCTAGCAAGCGTTGATAGCTATATTTTTAGTATTTCTTACTGGGACAAGCGCTCGGGATTGGCATCCAGCCTGATGAGCGCATCGCGCGTCGCGCGCAGGGTCAGGCTTTCTTCTTCCTGGGCCAGCAGCAGCCCGGCCTGCATATAGCCAGCCAGGGGCTTGAGCTGCAACAGATAGCTGCTGCCACCAAGGGCGGCGAACAGGTGCAGCTGCTTGCGCTGGCTGTGCCACACATATTGCACCCGCGCCGAGGCTCCGTTGTGCTCTATCGTGAACCAGGCGCCCAGCGGCAGCGCCTGCGCCCAGGCCACCATGTCCTCCTGCACGGCCGCGCCGTCGTCGGCAACCACATGGATAGACGAGGCATCCATGCCCAGCAGCAGTTCGATGTTTTCCGCGCTCAACGGTATGTCGCCCAGGGTCTCGTCGTCGATGAAGTCTTCCAGGTTTTCCAGGCGCCTGGTCATGGCCTCGATCTGCTCCTGCGGGATGGAGGCCGTCTTCGACAGAAAGGCCTCGGCCAGGGTGTCGGTGAGCAGCTTGACCTGTGCATCCTGCGGCGCGCCGGTGACACCCACCAGAACCAGCCCCAGACGCAACCGCTGCAGCAGTGCCGGCAACTGCGCGATGACGCGTGCGCGGTCGGCACGGTTGGGCTTGGCGCTGGCGGCCCAGACCAGGTCGGCAGCGGCACGCTTGAAGGCGGTGGTTTCGGCATGCTGGGCGCCGTTGCGCACCGCCGACATGGCCAGCACCTCGGCCCAGGACTTGAACAGGAAATCACGAATTTCCTCGCGCACCGGCATGTCCTTGAGCATGTTGCGCAGCTCTATGGTGTATTGGATCGCCAGCGTCTCGCGCTGCTCGACCTGCTGGGCAACGCTGATGATGCGCGCCGTGCCCTGGCCTTCGGTCAGGTACTTGGCAAGGAACTTCTCGAACTCCGCCAACACCAGCTCGAACACGCGCTTGCCAGTCTCGGGGTATTGCTCGATCACCTGCACGATGCGGCGGATTTCGGCCTCCAGCGCGCCACCGTTGATGGCGCTGGCGTCAAAGCCCAGCACGCAGGAGCCCATGCGGTCGATGAGCTGGCGCGCCGGATGGGCCAGGTCGCTGAAGAACTCCGGCTCGGCCAGCGCCACGCGCAGCACCGGCACCTGCAGGCGTGCAAACCACACGCGCACCGCGGGCGGTATGCGGTCTTCGCTGAGGATGCTCTGGAACATCAGGGCCACCACCTCGATGACGGCCTTCTCGCTGGCCGTGCTGGCCTTTTTCTTGAATTCGTCCGCGCGCTCGCGCACCACATGGGCCACGCGCACCACGGCCTGGGGGCTGTAGTCCTCGACCAGCGTGGCCATGCCGCTGTAGTACAGGTCGGCCTCCACGCGCTCGTCGGCCAATGCATGCATCAGGGCCGACGAGGCCGGCTGCGCCGGGGCCGCGCCCTGGCCCGTGGCCGACGGCGCCAGCATGCGCCGCAGCTGCATCATCACCCCCTGCGCACGCTGGCGCGCATAGGCCAGGGGGGTGGAAAAACCGCCCATCCCCGGGCGTACGCCAGCCATGGGCACCGGCATGCCCTGGGGTGGCTGCATGCCGCCGGGCGTTGCCAGCATGGTGGCGGGAAACGGTGTATCCCGGCCCAGGGCCACACCGGCGCTGTCGCGGCCCAAGGCGCCCGAGCGGCTCGCCCCCACGCTCGCCACCCGCACCTGGCGCGTGCGCAGCTCCTCGGCCGTGATCACACCCTGCTGGTCATACAGCCCGAGCAACGCCTGGTACTGCGCCTGGGCCAGCTCGGACAGGGCGGTCTGCACCGGATCGAGCGCCAGCTGCAGCTCCTCGCGCTTGAGGCCGGCATCCAGCCACGACTCCACCAGCCGCAGGCACAGGGTCTCGGGGCGCAGGATGTCGCGGCTGGAAAGCTCACGTCCGTCCAGGTGCTGGGTACGCTGGCGCGCGACGTCAAAGGACGCGCCCACATGCTCGGTGACGGTCAGCGCCATGCGCGAGGCCAGCAGCCGGTTCTCGATCACGTCGTCGCCAACCAGCTCCAGTCCCCCGTCCAGGGGCATGGTGGCGGAGGGCGACTGCTGCGGCACCAGAGCCTCGCGCCAGGCGCGCACCACATCCTCCACCCAGGCCTTGCGGTGGGCCTGGTAGTTCATCCAGGCGTCGCGGCGCAGCTGCATGTCGCGCTGCGTCGCCGTCTGCGCCATCAGATCGGTCAGGAACGCATACAGCTTCTTGTCCAGATCCGGCAAGGCCGCGCACAGGCCTTCCACAAAACGCTGCCGCGCCAGCTGGGCCAGGCGGCGGTCGGCGGCAGAGGTGGGCTGGATGTCCATAGACCTTGGATCTTAGCCGTTGCCCTCGCCCTGTTGTGGCGTATCCAAGACAGTTTCAGTGCGTTGCCACAGCGCCGGCGCGAGCGCCCGCTTAGACCACCGCCCCGGAGTTGGGGTCGTTGGGATCGCCATCCTTGCGCGCCGAGGTCTTCACCAGATCCTCGCGCTTGACACCCAGCCACATGGCGATCGCCGCCGCCACGAACACCGAGGAGTAGATGCCGAACAGAATGCCTATGGTCAGCGCCAGCGCAAAGTAGTGCAGGCTGGGGCCGCCGAAGAAGAACATCGACAGCACCATGGCCTCGGTCGAGGCGTGGGTGATGATGGTGCGGCTCATGGTCGAGGTGATGGCGTGGTCTATGACCTCGTGCGTGGAGAGCTTGCGAAAGCGCCGGAAGGCCTCGCGAATCCGGTCAAAGATCACCACCGACTCGTTCACCGAATAGCCCAGCACGGCCAGCACCCCGGCCAGCACCGAGAGCGAGAACTCCCACTGGAAGAAGGCGAAGAAGCCCAGGATGATGACCACGTCGTGCAGGTTGGCGATGATGGCCGCGACGCCGAACTTCCACTCGAAACGGAACGCCAGGTAGATGACGATGCCCAGCACCACCATACCCAGCGCCATCAGGCCGCCGTGCACCAGCTCCTCGCCCACCTGCGGGCCGACGAACTCCGTGCGCCGCAGCGTCACGCCCGCGTCCTCGCTCTTCAGCGCCGCCAGCACCTGCTCGCTTTGCTGGG
>JAGPIX010000064.1 GCA_018054745.1 Alicycliphilus sp. | reverse complement strand
TGCCTGCTGCCGCGCGGCACCGAGGAGGGCACGCGCATGGTGCTGGCCGGCCGGCGCTTTGCGCTGCGGCTGGGCCAGCCGGTGCGCTTTGCGCTGGTCGCGCGCAGCGCCGGCCAGGCCCAGGCCGGGCAGATCGCCGCATTGGACGGCGAGGGCTGGGTGGAACTGCCGCCGCTGGCCACCGTGCTGCCGGCCCCCGAGGGGCGCGACAAGGCGCAGGTGCAGGTAGAGCTGCAGGCCTGCATCAGCGAGGTGGGTGTGCTGGAGCTGCGCTGCATCGACACGCAGGACGCGGGCCAGTCCTGGCTGCTGCCGTTCGCCGTGCGCGGGGCCGGCCCTCACCCTCTCCCAGAGGGAGAGGGCGCAAAACCCCCAGCCGACCGGTCGCCCTCGCCCCTCTGGGGAGAGGCAGGGGTGAGGGGCGCGCTAGACGCAGCCATCGCCCAGATCGACCGCATCTTCGGCAACCAGACCCAGGATGTGTCGCCCAAAGAGGTACGCCAGCTGCGCGCCACGCTGGAAAAGACCCTGGGCCCGCGCGAATCCTGGCCGCTGCCGCTCTTGCGCACGCTGTTCGACGCCCTGCTGGCGCGTGCCAAGCGCCGCCGGCGCAGCGCCGAGCATGAGCGCGTGTGGCTCAACCTGGCCGGCTGGTGCCTGCGCCCCGGCCTGGGCGCCGAGCTGGACGGCTGGCGCCTGCAGCAGCTGTGGCCGCTCTACGCCCAGGGCCTGGGCCACAGCCAGGAGGGCGCCAACTGGACCGAATGGTGGGTGCTGTGGCGCCGCGTGGCCGCGGGCCTCGATGAAGCCCAGCAGATGCAGGTGCTCGAAGACGTGGCCGGCCGCATGCAACAGACCGTGCAGCGCGGCGCCAAGTCACGCTGGGGCAGCTACGACGACATGCTGCGCCTGTTTGCCGCGATGGAGGCCGTGCCCTGGCAGTACCGCCAGGAGATGGGCCGGTGGATGCTTGAGCGCCTCAAGCGCCCCGACGAGCCGCCCCACACCTGGTGGGCCATAGGCCGCCTGGCGGCGCGCGCGCCGCTGGCGGCCAACGCCCATCTGGTCATGCCGCCCGAGGCCGCACAAGAGTTCTTGCAGGCCACGCTGGCCCAGGACTGGCGCAAGAACGAGCCCGCCATGTTCGCCGCCGTGCAGATCGCGCGCATGACGGGCGAGCGCCTGCTGGATCTGGACGAGGCCCAGCGCGCCCGGGTCCTGGACAAGCTGCGCGCCAGCGGCGCGCCCGAGCGCTGGCTGGCCCAGGTCGCCCAGGTGCAGGAAATGAACGCCGAGGACCGCCGCCTCAGCCTGGGCGACAGCCTGCCGCCGGGGCTGGTGCTGGTGGGGTGAAGGCCCTCAGGGATTGAGCCAGTTCTTGAGCGCAGCGCGGTAGCTCAGGTCAAAGCGCCCGTAATAGTCCGTGCCATCGGGCCTGGCGCAGCTGGCCGAGCCGCCATGCAGCTGACCCGCCAGGTAGCGCCGGGCGCCAATGGTGACAAACACGCCCGAGCCGCTGCTGCCGCCCTCGGTGCTGCCCTGCTGCCAGGTGAGCGCCAGGTAGTTGCCGGTCTCGCCGCTGGTGGCCGTGCAGCTTTCGTCACCACAGTTGCTGTAGCGCAGCACGCTGCCCAGGCTGATGGACTGCAGGCCGCCCTCCGCGTGGTGCAGGCTGGCCAGCGCCGTACCAATGGGCACGCCGCCGTAGTACGAGCCGGCGTAGACGACGCCGGCGGGCAGCGGGTCGTTCAGCCGCATGAAGGCGGTGTCGGTGCCGGCCGATGCGTACAGCAGCCGGGCGCCGCCCGTCAGGCGCCGGCTGGCCGGGTTCTCCGCGGCGCTGTTGCAGCTGGCCGAGCGGTACAGCCAGTCGGTCACCAGCGTTGAGGCTACCACCTGGCTGGGGATGCAGTGCTGGGCCGACAGGAAGTACGGCGTGCCGCTGGCGGCCATGTCGTTGAGCAGCGTGCCGGTGCAGTAAAAGGCGCCACCGTCCTCGGCCACATAGGTCATGCGCGCCACGGAGCGGCTTTGCTCCAGGTAATCGGGGTGGCAACTCACGTCCACCAGGCAGCCGGCGACTGCGGCCTTGGTGGTAAAGGCGGCCTCGGCCTCGGCCGCCGTCGATGTGAAGTGCGACAGCCGCGGCACGGCCAGGCGCACGGCGGCGGGCGCCGCGCCTGCGGGAATCTCCACCTCCAGCGTGGTCTGCGCGCCGCCAAAGTCCGGGCTCCAGTAGGTGCGCGCCAGCGTGGCGTCGGCACCCGCGCTGGCGTTGCGCTCGGCCACGGCCTGCAGCTGCTCGGCGCTCAGCTGCACTGCGTCTTCGGGCGCCGCTCCATGAAAGCGCAGCAGCGCGCCCGGCGGCAGCGCCTGCACCAGTACGCCCAGGCGCACGCCGCGCGCCAGCGGCGACTCAAAGCGCAGCGCCGCCACCTGCGTGCCGCGCGCCGTGGGCCGCCACTGCAGCAGCGCGGCGGTGGCGGCCGCGTCGGCCGTCTCTGCCACGGCGCGCGCCGTGCCGATCTGGCGCGGCGCGCCCGCGCTGCCCGCAGCGGCGGCGCGCTTTGGCGTCACGCCCTGCAGCGGCGCCAGCGCAATCACCCGCGTGGCGCCGGCCTGGGCCACGGCGCGGCTTGCCACGCTGTCCTGGGCCGCGCCTTTGAGAGCCGCGGCCTTGGGCTCGAAAGGCTCTATGCGTTGGCTCCAGGTCGGGATGGCAAGGCCGGGGCCACCGCCACCACCACCACCATCGACATCGGTACCGCCGCCGCCGCCGCACGCGGCCAGAAGGGCGGCCACCGGCAGCGCCCACCCGATTGTTTTGCCGACAACCATCGTTACACCTCCATGGCCCTGCCACATGATTTATCTGGCCAGCGACTTCAGCGCCAGCTTGATGCCATCGCTCACGCCTACGTCGGCCGGCAGCGCCTTCAGGGCGGCGGCGGCCTCCTTGTCGTTATAGCCCAGCGCCTGCAGCGCCTGCAGGATGTCGGCCTGCGCATCGTTAACCAGATGTTGCCGCACGCCGATGTCCACACCCAGCTTGCCCTTGAGCTCCAGCAGCAGGCGCTCGGCCGTCTTCTTGCCTATGCCCGGCACCTTGACCAGGCGCCCGGCCTCCTGCAGCGACACGGCCTGGGCCAGATCAGCCACGCCCATGCCCGAGAGCACCGCCAGCGCCGTGCGCGGCCCCACGCCGCTGATCTTGATGAGTTCGCGAAACGCCTGGCGCTCTTGCGCCGTGGCAAAGCCGTAGAGCAGCTGCGCGTCCTCGCGCACGATGAACTGGGTCAGCAGGCTGACCTGCTCGCCCACGCCGGGCAGGTTGTAGAAGGTGCTCATGGGCACCAGCACCTCGTAGCCCACGCCGTGGCAGTCCAGCAGCACCTCGGGGGGGTTCTTCTCCAGCAGCTGGCCCGTCAATTTGCCTATCATCCCAATCCTTTACCGCAGTCAACGCGGCCATCCAGGGAATTATCAGCGTGATCCTGCGCCACACCTTCACCCCCCACAACAACACCCGCCTGTCGCACCTGTGCGGCCCGGCCGATGTACACCTGCGCACCATAGAGAACGCGCTGCAGGTCAAGATCGCCCACCGCCACGAGCAGTTCAAGGTGGACGGCCCCAAGGCCCGCGCCACCCAGGCCATGGAACTGCTGCAGGCGCTGTACGAAATGGCCGACCACGCCATCAAGGAGGATCACCTGCAGCTGATGCTGGCCGGCGACGCCAGCATGATGGACGAAGAGGGCAGCCCGGCCCCGCTGACCACGCGCCGCGCCGACCTGCGCGCGCGCACGCCCACCCAGGGCCGCTACCTGGCCAACATCGCCGCGCACGACATCACCTTCGGCATAGGCCCGGCCGGCACCGGCAAGACCTACCTGGCCGTGGCCTGCGCCGTCGATGCGCTGGAACGCAGCCAGGTGCAGCGCATCGTGCTCACCCGCCCGGCGGTGGAGGCCGGCGAGCGCCTGGGCTTTCTGCCCGGCGACCTGACGCAAAAGGTAGACCCCTACCTGCGCCCGCTGTACGACGCGCTGTACGACCTGATGGGTTTTGACCGCGTGCAGAAGGCCTTCGAGCGCAATGCGCTGGAGATCGCGCCGCTGGCCTTCATGCGCGGCCGAACGCTGAACAACGCCTTCGTCATCCTGGACGAGGCCCAGAACACCACGCCCGAGCAGATGAAGATGTTCCTCACGCGCATCGGCTTTGGCGCACGCGCCGTGGTCACGGGCGACGTGAGCCAGATCGATCTGCCCAAGGGCACATTGAGCGGCCTGATCGATGCCGAACAGGTACTGCGGCGCGTGCAGGGCATCGCCATCACGCGCTTCACCAGCGCCGACGTGGTGCGCCACCCGCTGGTGGCACGCATCGTGGACGCCTACGACGCCCAGGGCAGCCGCCGCCGCACCGGCAACTAACTCCTGTTTTAATAGCTATTTGCGCTTGATACACAGGCGTTGGAGGCCAATTTGGCACTGAATCAACTGACCCTCTCCCTGCAGTTCGCGCGCGATGCCACGCAGCACCGCGCCCAGCTGCCGCGCCACAAGGTGGCACGCTGGATACGCCACGCCCTGGCCATGGACGCCGAAATCACCGTGCGCATCGTCGGAGCCGAGGAAGGCCAGCAGCTCAACCGCGACTACCGCCACAAGGACTACGCCACCAACGTGCTGACCTTCGACTACCAGCAGGAGCCGACCGTGGCCGCCGACCTGGTGCTCTGCGCCCCGGTGGTCGAGCGCGAGGCGCGCGAGCAGAACAAGACGCTGGAAGAACACTACGCCCACCTGCTGGTGCACGGCACCCTGCACGCCCAGGGCTGGGATCATGAAACCAGCGACGAGGACGCGCGGGAGATGGAGGCGTATGAGACGGCCATCATGGAAGAGTTGGGGTTTGCGGATCCATATCTGTCGCTTGGGTAAGTGGTAAATGGTGAGTGGCAAGTCGTGAATAACGACAGCGCCGCCACCAACCACTTACTACTGACCATTGAGCACTTACCCCCCATGCTCGACACCGCCCTCCTGCTTGCCGCTGCCTTCGTCGCCGGCGCCCTCAACGCCGTCGCCGGCGGCGGCAGCTTTTTGACGCTGCCAGCCTTGGTCTTCACCGGTGTGCCGCCGGTGGTGGCCAACGCCACCGGCACCGTGGCACTGCTGCCCGGCTACATGGCCAGCGCCTGGGGCTTTCGCGAGGACATGGCGCCGCCGCCGGGGCTGTCGATGCGCGCCGTGGTGCTGCTGTCACTCGTCGGCGGCTCGGCCGGGGCGGCGCTGCTGCTGGTCACGCCCGACGCCACCTTCAAGAAGATCATCCCCTGGCTGCTGCTCGCCGCCACCGCGCTGTTTGCGTTTGGCCCGCAGCTGCGCCAGTGGCTCGGCGCCGGCGCGCACCCGGCCAGCGCCGCCAAGGCCGGCCTGGGCACGCTGGCCGTGGCGGCCTACGGCGGCTACTTCAACGGTGGCCTGGGCATCTTGCTGCTGGCACTGTTCGGCCTGCTGGGCCAGACCCAGCTCAACGCCATGAACGGCATGAAGAACCTGGTCTCGGCCCTGCTCACCGCCATCGCCGTGGCCATCTACGCCGCCGGCGGCATCGTGCAGTGGCAGCAGGCGCTCATCATGATGATTGCCGCCACCCTGGGCGGCTACTGGGGCGCCCGCGTGGCGCGCCGCCTGCCGGCGCCGGCGCTGCGCTGGGGCATAGTCGCCACCGGGCTGGTGATGGCGGGGCTGTTTTTCTGGAAGCAGTAGCCGCCCCAAATAAAAACCGGCCATCAGCGCCAATACACAAGCGCTGAAAGCTATTGTTTACAGAGCATCAGCGCTGAAATGCCAGCCGCTGGTCGCGCAAAAACGGCCGGTCGATCTGGCCCGCCAGCGATTCGATGTCGGCCGCCGTCACGCCCACGCTGGCAAAGTGCGCCTGCCAGCCCTGCACGACCGCGCACACCTGCCGCAGCTGGGCCACGGCCTCGGGCCGCTTCAGGCCAAACTGCGCGCATTGCGACAGGGCGTTGTCCAGCGTGGCATCCGCGCCCGCCGCGCCCACGCGCATCTGTTGATAGCCCAGCGCCTGACCCGAGGGCAACACGTCGAACGCGGGCGACAGGATGTACTCGCCGCTGTCGGTCATCAGCAGCGCGTGGTTCTTCTCGTGGTCGTCGGTGTTGTCGATGAGGATGTTGAAGACCATGCGGCGAAACAGCTCGTGCATCTGCTGCAGGTTGTGCCCGCCTGCCGTAACGCCGCGCCGGCGCAGCCACTGGGCCAGCTCGGGGTAGCCCGGCGCCTCGCCCGCGGCCTTGAGCGCCACGTTGGCCGAAAGTGCGTGGCGGCGCAGCCCCCCCACGCGGTCGAAGCGGCGCACGGCCACGGCGTGGCCCCGCTGCAGCGGCACGGGTCGCGTGGGCGCGGCGTGTATGCCCGCGTGCGCCGCCAGCGTCATGGCGGCGTGCTCGACCAGCGGCATGTCGACGGCCTCGCCCGGCTCGTTGAACTTGATCACCCAGGGGTGGCCGTCCAGCTCCAGCAGCGCCTTGGGGCGTGCGCCGCCCAGGGTGGCGCCCGGCGCGATCAGGCGCCGCCTGTCTGGCGCCACGGGTTCGCCAGCCAGAATCTGCGCCACCAGCTTGTGCACTTCCTGCGCATCGGCCAGGCGCGGCAGCGGGCCGGTGACGCGCGCCAGGTAGTCGCTGGCCGAGACGGACACGCCCAGGGCGCCAAAGCGCTCGTCGCCGGCAAAGAACAAGAAGTCGAGCACGGCCAGGCGCGGCGGCTTGTCCAGCATGCGGATGACGCGCTCGCCCCAGCGGTCGGGCCGCGCGTCGTCGACGGCGCCGGCGGCGCTTTCCTTATCGTGCGGGAAGAACTCTCCCGGCATCAACGGCAGGTCTTCGCTGAGCGCAAAGCCGCTGGCCAGCCACGCTGGCGCATAGACCAGCGACACGCCCTTGAGGCTGCGCGCCATGCGCAGCTCACCGATCAGGCGCGGCGCCGCCGGGTTGGCCAGCCACCACAGGTAGAGCTGCTCGCCAGGCTGGTAGTGCTGCAGGTCAAAGGCCGTCATGGCGTTCCGCCTTCATCCGCCGGGGGTTTGGGCGCCGCGCCGTAGAGCGACGGCCGCCGGCGCACCGAGCGCGCCCGGGCGGCACGCACGGCGTCTTCCAGCGCGCCGCGGTCATGCTCGGGCGCGGCGCATTCGGGCAGCGCCGGCGAGCGCCCCATCAGCCACAGGGCCGTCGCATACACGCCCATGGAGACGCTGGGGTCGCCCTTTTCCATGCGCGCCAGCGTGGGCTCCGAGACACCGATGCGCTGCGCCCACGACTTCACGCTCTCGCGCCGGCGCTTGCGCGCAATGGCCAGGTTCTCGCCCAGCGCGCGCAGCTGCGCCAGCACGGCGGGCGGCATGGCAACCAGGCTAGAAGATCGCTTTGACATTGCATATATGTTAGTGCAAAGCGAAAAAACCACATATATATGTTTGTTTAAGACAATTGCCACAGCAGCAGGCCGCGCAGCAAAAGTGCCTCAAGCACTTATGGATAAAGCGCATCAAGCTATATTTTGAATAGCAATCAAGTGCCTGTCGGCACCATGCGCAGCGGTATCGTCACCGGCCCGTCATTGACCAGGTGCACCTGCATGTCGGCGCCAAAGCGGCCCGTGGCCACCTGCGGGTGAACGGCGCGCGCCTGGGCGACGAAGTAGTCGTACAGGCGCTCGCCCTCGGCCGGGGTGGCGGCCTGGCTGAAGCCCGGGCGGTTGCCGCTGGTGGTATCGGCGGCCAGGGTGAATTGGCTGACGATGAGCAGGCCGCCAGCCACGTCCTGCAGGCTCAGATTCATCTTGCCGGCGGCGTCGGCAAAGATGCGCAGCTTGAGCAGCTTGGCCAGCAGGCGGTCGGCCTCGGCCTCGCCGTCGCCCTGCTCGGCGCATACCAGGGCCAGCAGGCCGGGGCCGATCTGGCCCACCACCTCGCCCGCCACCTCCACGCGCGCCTGGCGCACGCGCTGCAACAGTCCCATCACGTCGCCTTCTCCTGTGCCTCGGTTTGCTCAAAAACGGTTTCCGCACCCTCGGGCAGCAGCTCAATGGTGGCGTACAGGCCGGGCACCATGTCCATCAGCTCGGCCTCGACGGCGGCGCGCGCGGCGGCGGCGCGGCCCAGCGTCCAATGCGCCGGCACATGCATGTGCAGGTCGAGAAAACTGCGCGCGCCGGCCCGGCGCGAGGTCAGGTTGTCGAAGTACACATGGCCACCCGCGGCCTGCGCGTGGCGCTGCAGCGCGGCCTCGATCTGTGCCAGCAGCTCCTGCTCCACGGCCTCGTCCATCAGAGCCTGGGCCGAGCGCCAGACCAGCTGCACGCCCTCCTTCAGGATGTTCAGCGCCACGCCAATGGCCACCAGCGGATCGAGCCACAGCCAGCCGGTGGCACCGGCGGCCACCAGGCCCACGACCACGCCCACCGAGGTCCAGACATCGGTGATGAGATGGCGCGCATCCCCCACCAGCGCCACCGAGCGGTAGACGCGCGCCGAGCGGAACATGGCCCAGGCCAGCAGGCCGTTGCAGGCCGTGCTGACCAGGGACAGGCCCAGGCCCCAGCCCAGCTGCTCCAGCGGCTGCGGGTGCAGCAGGCGCAGCCCCGCCGCCCACAGGATGGCCATGCTGGCGCCGACGATGAGGATGCCCTCGAAGCCTGCCGAGAAATACTCCGCCTTGTGGTGGCCATAGGGGTGCTCGGCGTCCGGCGGCTGCTGCGCCACCGTGACCATGGTGAGGGCGAACAGCGCGCCGGCCAGGTTCACAAAGGATTCGAGCGCATCCGACAACAGCCCCACCGAGCCGCTGACCCACCAGGCCAGGGTCTTGAGGACGATGGTCAGCAGCGCCACGCCCACCGAGGCGCGCAGCAGGTTGTGCGGCGTCATCCAGGCAGGGACTTGCAACAATCCGGTAACAGTAGGTGGCATGGCGCAAAGTATGCACTTGCCACATCGTCAAAGCGCCGGCAATCCGCTATAAATGGCGGTTACACCGCCCACCACCCATGTCACCGACCTCCTCCACCTCGGACTTGACCGGCACGGGTAGCCACGCCTGCGATACGCTGCTGCGCCTGGTGGCCGACACGGTGCCGGTGATGCTGGCGTATTACGACGCCCACCAACTGCGCTGCAGCTTTGCCAACCAGCGTTTTGCCGACTATGTCGGCCGGGCGCTGGACAGCCTGCCCGGCACCTCGGCACAAGAGGTGCTGGACAGCGAAACCTGGCAACAAATGCAACCCTGTGTGCAGCGCGCACTCGCCGGCGAGGCCGTGCAGCATGTCTGCCAACGCCAGCAGGGCGACGGCAGCATGCGCGTGCTGGAGTTCAGCCTGCACCCCGACCAGCGCATGCGCGATGGCCAGGCCGCCGTGGTCGGCCTGATGGTGCTGGTGAACGACATCAGCCGCCACCGCCAGGCCGAAAACGCCCTGCGCCAGAGCGAGGAGCGCATGCGCCGGTTTGCCGAGGTCACCGAGGAGGGTCTGGTGTTCCATCGGGACGGCACCATCATCGACGCCAACGCCGCCGCCCTGCGCATGACCGGCTACACGCTGGCCGAAGTCCTGGGCCGCTCGATTTTCGACTTCATCCTGCCCGAGTACCGCGCGGTGTCCATGGAGTACACGCGCCGCGCGCGCGAACACCCGTACGAGCTGGCGCTGTACCACAAGAGCGGTCGCGCCATTCCCATAGAGGCCGTGGGCAAGACCCTGCCGCAGCAGGATGGCACGCAGCGCGTGGTCATCATGCGCGACATCACGGCGCGGCGCGAGGAGCAGGAGCATGCCCGCTTTCTGGCCCAGCACGACACCCTGACCCAGCTGCCCAACCGCCGCCACCTGATGCGCCAGCTGGCGCGCGAGGCCGTGGAGGCCGAGCAGCGCCAGGCGCGCATGGCCGTGCTGTTCATCGACCTGGATCATTTCAAGACCGTCAACGACTCGCTGGGCCACGAGGCCGGCGACCGGCTGCTGTGCGAGATGGCGCGGCGCCTGCAGGAGGGCGTGAACGGCAACGACTTCATCGCCCGCGCCGGCGGCGACCAGTTCGTGGTGCTGCTGCCAGACCTGCGCTACCGCGGCTCGGCGGCCGACATGTCCGATGCGCTGATCCGGCGCCTGAGCGCCGCGTATGAGATTGGCGGCACGCAGCTGTCGATCTCGGCCACGGTAGGCATCAGCATGCTGCCCGAGGACGGCTACAGCCCCGACGAGCTACTGCGCCACGCCGCCGCCGCCATGCACTACGCCAAGGAGGGCGGGCGCGGCACGCACCTGTTCTACGCGCCCTACATGCTGGGGCAGCCGGCCGAGGCGCTGCAGCAGGAGCACCTGCTGCGCGCGGCCGTGCCGCAGGACGCGCTGCGCCTGCACTACCAGCCGCAGATCGAGGTCAGCACCGGGCGGCTGACGGGCTTCGAGGCCCTGGTGCGCTGGCAGCACCCCGAACGCGGCCTGCTGGGGCCGGACGAGTTCATCCCCCTGGCCGAGTCGCGCGGCCTGGTCACCCCCATAGGCCGCTGGGTGCTGCGCGAGGCCTGCCGCCAGATCAAGGCCTGGCAGGACGAGGGACTGGCGCGCGTGCCGGTGGCGGTGAACGTGTCGGCCATGGAGTTTCGCCAGCGCGACCTCGTCGGTGAAATCAAGCAGGTGCTGGCCGACACCGGCCTGGACGCGCAGTACCTGGAGATCGAGATCACCGAGACCACGCTGATGCAGCAGCCCGAGCAGGCGCGCACCACGCTGGACGAGCTGCGGGCCCTGGGCGTGGGCGTGACGGTGGACGACTTCGGCACCGGCTACTCGTCGCTGGCCTACCTCAAACGCTACCCGCTGGACAAGATCAAGGTGGATCGATCCTTCGTCATCGACACCCCCAGCGACGGCGAGGACGTGGCCATCGTCACCGCCATCGTGCAGCTGGCGCGCAGCCTGCAGCTGCAGTCGGTGGCCGAGGGCGTGGAGACGCCCGAGCAGCTGGGCCTGCTGCAGCGCCTGGGTTGCGAGCTGGCCCAGGGCTTTGGCATTGCCGCACCCATGGATGCGGGCAGCGCGCATGCCTGGCTGCAGATGCAGCCGCCCGCGCAAACCATGACAGAAGCGTGACAGCGGGCCATGGACAATCATGCCCATGGCCTGCATCCCCCCACCCATCACCGCCCCCTTCTCCGAAGCCACGCTGCACAGCGACCCCGCCGCCGCCCTGGCCCGGGTGCAGCAGATCTACCAGCAGCAGATCGAGCACCTGCGCGCCGCCATGCAGCGCTTTGTCACCGGTGAATCGCCCACCGGCCATGTGCGCGCCTGCTACCCCTATGTGCGCGTGCAGATCACCAGCGTGGCGCGCGCCGCCACGCAGCTGGCCTACGGCTTCATCGAGGGGCCGGGCGACTACGAGACCACGCTCACCCGCCCGGATCTGTTTGCCGACTATTACCTGGAGCAGTTCCGCCTGCTGCAGGCCAGCCACGGGGTGGAGCTGGAGGTGGGTTTGAGCCAGCAGCCGATCCCGGTGCATTTCTCGTTTGCCGAGCATGACCATATCGAGGGCCAGCTCAGCCCCGAGCGGCGCACGCTGATGCGCGACCTGTTCGACCTGCCGGATCTGGGCGCCATGGACGACGGCATCGCCAACGGCACCTGGACGCCGCGCGCGGGCGAGGCCCAGCCGCTGGCGCTGTTCACCGGCCCGCGCGTGGATTACTCGCTGCACCGCCTGCGCCACTACACCGGCACGCTGCCCGAATGGTTCCAGAACTTCGTGCTGTTCACCAACTACCAGTTCTACATCGACGAGTTCGTGCGCCTGGGCCATGCCGAGATGGCTAAGGCAGACAGCGACTACATCGCCTTCATCGAGCCCGGCAACGTGGTCACGCGCCGCACCGGCCTGTCGCCCGAGGCCGGCGACGAACTCGGCACGCCGCCGCCGCGCCTGCCGCAGATGCCCGCCTACCACCTGGTGCGCGCCGACAACAGCGGCATCACCATGGTCAACATCGGCGTCGGCCCGGCCAACGCCAAGACCATCACCGACCATATCGCCGTGCTGCGCCCGCATGCCTGGATGATGCTGGGCCACTGCGCCGGATTGCGTAACAGCCAGCAGCTCGGTGACTACGTGCTGGCCCATGCCTATGTGCGCGAAGACCATGTGCTGGACGCCGAACTGCCGCTGTGGGTGCCCATCCCGGCTCTGGCCGAGATCCAGGTCGCGCTGCAGCAGGCCGTGGCCGATGTGACGCAGATGGCCGGCACCGACCTCAAGGGCATCATGCGCACCGGCACCGTGGCCAGCACCGACAACCGCAACTGGGAGCTGCTGCCCGACAACCTGCCCCAGCGCCGCTTCAGCCAAAGCCGCGCCGTGGCACTGGACATGGAAAGCGCAACCATAGCCGCCAACGGCTTTCGCTTCCGCGTGCCCTACGGCACCCTGCTGTGCGTCAGCGACAAGCCGCTGCACGGCGAGATCAAGCTGCCCGGCATGGCCAACCATTTCTACCGCGAGCGCGTGGATCAGCACCTGCGCATTGGCATGCGCGCCATCGACATCCTGCGCGCCGGCGGCCCGCAGCGCCTGCACAGCCGCAAGCTGCGCAGCTTTGCCGAGGTGGCGTTTCAGTAATTTTGATAGCTATCCGCGCACAACTGACAAGCGTTTGAAGCCAAACCATACCCCATCAATTTTGGGGTATGGAGAACTACGTAACGGCAAACCCCGCTTGCCCGGGGTGCTGCATCACTCCAAGAATGGCCGCCGGCCGGCATGCGCCCGGCCCGCCACATTTCAAAGGAGACAAGCAGATGCAGCAAGCCTTCGCCTTCCACCCCCCATCGACACGCCGCATGCGGCTGCTGGCCACGGCCGGCGCGGCACTGGCTCTGGCCGCCTGTGGCGGCTCGGACCACTTCGACTTCGACCGCTCCAGCAAGGATCTGGCGGGGCAGAAGGTCGCCGCCGCCCAGATCGGCCTGCCGACCACGGGCGCGGCCGTCACCTCGGTGGAGACACCCACCGCCGCCACCGGAGCGCAGCCCCCCGCGTCGATACGCGCAAACATCGCCATTTCGCCCGTGGATACAGCGGCGCCAGCTATCAAAATGGGACTGCTTCTGCCCAAGGAATGGAATGGCAAGGTGGTCATGATTGGCGGCGGCGGCTACAACGGCAGCATCCCCAGCCTCTACACCTACGCCGCGGCACCAGCGGCCCAGGCCCCCTACCCCTTGTTAAGCCAGGGCTACGCCGTGTTCGCCAGCGACTCCGGCCACCAGGCGGGCGCCGCCGGCAGCCGCGACGGCAGCTTTGGCACGAATGACGAGGCCGTGGCCAACTTCTCCGGCGCGGCGCTGAAGAAAGTCAGCGACGTGGCCGACGTGCTCGTCACGCGCTTTTATGGCCGCAAGCCCGAGCGGCGCTACTTCATCGGCGGCTCCACCGGCGGGCGCGAGGCCCTGGCCGTGGCGCAGAAATGGCCGGCCGAATGGGACGGCGTGATCTCCTGGTACCCGGCCTGGAACGCCGCCAGCCTGGACCTGCAATTCGGCCGCCTGAGCCGCGCCTTCGCCCAGCCCGGCGCCTACCCCAGCCTTGCCCAGCGCAAGCTTGTGCGCCAGGCGGCCCTGGCCCAATGCGATGGTCTGGACGGCGTCTCCGATGGCCTCATCAGCAACGTCAACGCCTGCAACGCCCAGTTCGACCCGGCGACGGCGCAACACAACGGCAAGGCGCTGCGCTGCGCCAGCGGCGCCAACGAGGGCGATGGCTGCCTGTCCGACGCCATGATCGCCGCGCTCAAGGTCTACAACAGCGCCATCACCTTCGCCAGCCCGCTGGGCAGCGGCGAGACGCAGTACCCGGGCTTCAACGTCTGGGGCGCCGAACTGGGCGAGGACGGCAGCAGCCCGCTGCAGCCCACCGTGACCCTGCTGGCCATGAACACGACGCCCCCGGCCAGCCCGGCGCCCTTGAGCGCACCCTACTGGGCCGTATTCTGGGATCAATGGGTGCGCTACTTCGTGACGCGCGACGCGGGCTTTGATTCGCTCTCGCTCGACCCGCAAAACCCCGGCGCCTGGGCCACGCGCATCAACGATCTGACCCGGCTGCAGGACATCAACAGCACCAACCTGGCGGCCTTCAACCAGCGCGGCGGCAAGCTCTTGATGGCCCATGGCACCGCCGATGTGCTGGTGAGCACGCGCGCCACCGCCCAGTACTACGAGCGCCTGAAGCAAACCATGGGCGAAGCGGCGGTGAGGAACTTTGCCCGCTACTACGAGGTGCCGGGCTACGGCCATGCCGCCAGCACGGCCTTCAACGCCAACTGGGACTCACTCAAGGCCCTGGACGCCTGGGTCACCCAGGGCCAGGCGCCCACCGCCCAGGTGGTGAGCGACACCGCCGGCGTGCCCGGCCGCACCCGGCCGCTGTGCGAATACCCCAGCTGGCCGCGCTATGGCGGCAGCGGCGACGTGAACAAGGCCGAGAGCTTCAGCTGCGTGACCAACTGACAGAAAGCTATTAAAACAATAGCTGTTTGCGCTTGATGGATGGGCGCAAACAGCTATTTTTGCTTCAAACACCAGGCGCGCCGCTTTCCCCCACAATCACGGGCATGAGCGTGCTCTTCGAAGCCCAGAACCTGCGCAAGCGCTACGGCGCCGCCACCGTGGTGGACGGCGTGTCATTCACCATCGCGCCCGGCGAATGCCTGGGCGTGATCGGCCCCAACGGCGCCGGCAAGACCACCACCATACGCATCTGCCTGGGGCTCACCGCACCCGACGCCGGCAGCGTGCACTTCCACCCCGGCCATGGCGCCGCGCCGCTGGCCATGCCGCGTGACGCGCTGGCCATCAAGGCGCAGCTGGGCGTGGTGGCACAGTTCGACAGCCTGGACCCCGATTTCAGCTGCGCCGAGAACCTGCGCGTGTTCGGGCGCTACTTTGGCCTCAAGGGTGCAGCCATGGACGCGCGCATCGCGCCGCTGCTGGAGTTTGCCGCGCTCGCGCCCAAGGCCGACGCGCGCCCGGGCCAGCTCTCGGGCGGCATGCGCCGGCGCCTGTCGCTGGCGCGCGCCCTGGTCAACGACCCACGCCTGTTGCTGCTGGACGAGCCCACCACGGGCCTGGACCCGCAGGCGCGCCACCTGATGTGGGAGCGGCTGCAAACGCTGCTGCAGCAGGGCAAGTCCATCCTGCTGACCACGCATTTCATGGACGAGGCCGAGCGCCTGTGCTCGCGCCTGCTGGTGCTCGACCATGGCCGCAAGATCGCCGAGGGCCGCCCGCGCGAGCTGATCGCCGAGCACCTGGAACGCGAGGTGGTCGAGGCCTACGGCAACGGCGCGCTGGCCCTGGCACATGACGCCCGGCTGCGCCCGCTGGCGGCGCGCATCGAGGTCAGCGGCGAGACGGTGTTCTTCTACACCCAGGATGCGCGCGCCCTGCTGCAGGCGCTGGCCGCCCAGCCGCAGCTGCGCACCCTGCACCGGCCGGCGAACCTGGAAGATCTGTTCCTCAAGCTCACCGGCCGGCAGATCCGCGAGGATGGTTGATATGCCCGCACCCCACACGAATCCAAGCCTCTGGCGCGCCCCCGACCTGTCGCTGCGCTGGTGGCCGGTGTTTTTGCGCAACCTGCTGGTCTGGCGCAAGCTGGCCATACCCAGCCTGATGGGCAACATCGCCGAGCCGCTGATGTGGCTGGTGGCCTTTGGCTACGGCATGGGGGCGCTGGTGGGCGAGCTGACCGTGGACGGGCAGCGCGTGCCCTACATCCTGTTCCTGGCCAGCGGCTCGATCTGCATGAGCGCCATGAACGCCGCCAGCTTCGAGGCCCTGTACTCAGCCTTCTCGCGCATGCATGTGCAAAAGACCTGGGACGGCATCATGAACGCCCCCATCAGCCTGGACAGCGTGCTGCTGGCCGAGATGCTGTGGGCCGCCTTCAAGGCGCTGTTCACGACCACGGCCATCCTGGGGGTAATGCTGGCGCTGTCCATCAGCCACAGCCCGAAGCTGCTGGCGGCGCTGGCCGTGCTGGTGTTCGTGGGCATCATGTTTGCCAGCATCGCGCTCATCTTCAACGCGCTGGCGCCGGGCTATGACTTCTTCACCTACTACTTCACGCTGGTGCTCACGCCGATGATGTTTCTGTCGGGTGTGTTCTTCCCGCGCGAGCAGCTGCCGACGGCGGTGCGCATCGCCTCGGACTGGCTGCCGCTGACAAACGCCGTGGAACTGGTGCGCCCCATGTTCATGGACCAGTGGCCGGCGCAGCCGCTGCGCCACGGCCTGGTGATCGCCGTGACCACCGTGGTCGCCTACTGGCTGGCGC
>JAGPIX010000063.1 GCA_018054745.1 Alicycliphilus sp. | reverse complement strand
ATGTTGCCCTTGCCAGGCATGGTGGCCACCTCGATGGTCAGCAAATCACCTCCCACCTCGGTCCATGCCAGGCCGGCCACCAAACCCACCTGGTTCTGCTTCTCTGCATGCCCATAGCTGAACTTGCGCACCCCCAGGTATTCGGACAAGTTGTCGGCCGACACCTCGACCTGTGGCTGCAACTTCTTGAGCTGCAAGCCCTTGACCGTCTTCCGGCAGATCTTGGACAGTTCACGCTCCAGCGAGCGCACGCCAGCCTCGCGCGTGTAGTAACGCACTATGTCGCGCACAGCCGACTCGGTGATTCGCAACTCCTCATCCTTGACGCCGTTGTTCGTCATCTGCTTGGGCAGCAGGTATTTGATAGCGATGTTGGTCTTCTCGTCCTCGGTATAACCCGATAGGCGAATCACCTCCATGCGATCGAGCAGAGCTGGCGGGATGTTCATCGAGTTGCTGGTAGCAACGAACATGACATCTGACAGGTCAAAATCAACCTCGACATAGTGATCACCGAACTTGTGGTTCTGCTCAGGGTCGAGCACCTCCAGCAGGGCGCTCGACGGATCCCCTCGGAAATCCGTACCCAGCTTGTCGATTTCATCCAGCAGAAACAGTGGGTTGCGCGCGCCAACCTTGTTCAGGCTTTGCAATACCTTGCCCGGCATGGCGCCGATGTAGGTGCGGCGGTGACCACGAATTTCGGCCTCGTCACGCATGCCTCCCAGCGCCATACGCACGTATTTGCGCCCAGTCGCCTTGGCAATGGACTGGCCCAGCGAGGTCTTGCCCACCCCCGGTGGCCCCACCAGGCACAGGATGGGCGCCTTCACCTTGTCCACGCGCTGCTGCACAGCAAGGTATTCCAGGATGCGATCCTTCACTCGATCCAACCCGTAGTGGTCTTCGTTCAATACATCTTCAGCGTACGCGAGATCGTGCTTGATCTTGGTCTTCTTGCTCCAGGGCATGCTGGTAAGCACATCGATGTAGTTGCGCACCACCGTAGCCTCGGCCGACATGGGAGACATCAGCTTGAGTTTTTTCAACTCACCCTCGGCCTTCTTGCGTGCCTCGGCGGGCATCTTGGCGGCCTTGATCTTTTTCTCGATCTCATCGATGTCTGCGCCATCCTCGCCCTCTCCGAGTTCCTTCTGAATGGCCTTGACCTGCTCGTTCAGATAGAAGTCGCGCTGGCTCTTTTCCATCTGGCGCTTCACACGGCCCCGGATGCGCTTGTCCACGTTCAGTATGTCAACCTCGCGCTCCAGCTGCTCAAAGAGGTTTTCCAGACGCAGCTTCACATCCGCCAGATCGAGCACACGCTGCTTGTTTTCCAGCTTCAACGGCAGATGTGCCGCAATGGTGTCGGCCAAACGGCCAGGATCGTCGATGCTGGCGATCGAAGTAAGAATCTCGGGCGGAATCTTCTTGTTCAGCTTGACGTACTGGTCAAACTGCTGCATCACCGCACGGCGCAGCGCCTCGATCTCGCTGGACTGGTCATCCTCGGACTCGACCTCGCCCGGCACGGGCGTTGTCGTGGCAGTGAAGTGTGACTCGGCCTCATGCACTGCATCCACCAGGGCGCGCTGCTGGCCTTCGACCAGCACCTTCACCGTGCCATCGGGCAGCTTGAGCATTTGCAGGATGGTAGAAACGCAGCCGACTTCAAACATGTCGGACACCTGCGGCTCATCTTTAGCGGCCGCCTTTTGGGCCACGAGCATGATCCTGCGATCGGCATCCATGGCCGTCTCCAGGGCCTTGATGCTTTTGGGACGGCCCACGAACAGGGGGATCACCATATGGGGGAATACCACCACATCGCGCAGCGGCAGCAATGGCAGATCCAGGGGTGTAGCGGGCAGGGGCGTATGTCCAGACATGGGCATTCCTCAGGTAAGTCCATGGCATATGGTCCATGGACAGCGTTTTTTCAACCCGGCGACACCACTGTCAGGCGCGCATGGCGCCAGTGGTCGCCGCAGCGGGACAAACTGGCGAGCCTCAGGCTGTCTTGACCGCCTCGCGGTAGAGCAACAGAGGCGCCTTGTTCTCTTCGATGGTGGCCTCGTCCACCACCACCTTTTCCACGTTGGAAACGTTGGGCAGGTCGAACATGGTGCCGATCAGGGATTGCTCCAGGATGGAGCGCAGCCCCCGCGCGCCCGTCTTGCGGGCAATGGCCTTGCGGGCAATGGCTTTGAGTGCGGCCGGGCGTATCTCCAGATCCACTCCCTCCATGCCCAGCAGCTTGCTGTACTGCTTGACCAGCGCATTCTTGGGCTCGGTCAGGATTTGCACCAGCGCATCCTCACCCAGTTCGGCCAGGGCGGTCACCACCGGCATGCGCCCCACGAGTTCGGGAATGAGACCGAACTTGATCAAATCCTCGGGCTCGATATCCAGGTACACCTCGGTCAGCGAACGCTGCTTCTTGCTGCGCACGGCCGCACCAAAACCAATGCCCGAAGCCTCGGTACGGTTTTCGATGACCTTTTCCAGCCCCGCGAACGCGCCACCGCAGATAAACAGGATGTTGGTGGTGTCGATCTGCAGAAAGTCCTGGTTCGGATGCTTGCGTCCACCCTGAGGCGGCACGCTGGCCATGGTGCCTTCGATCAATTTCAGCAAGGCCTGCTGCACGCCCTCGCCCGACACGTCGCGCGTGATGCTCGGGTTGTCACTCTTGCGGCTGATCTTGTCGATTTCGTCGATGTAGACAATACCGCGCTGCGCGCGCTCGACGTCGTAGTTGCAGCTTTGCAGCAACTTCTGGACGATGTTCTCCACGTCCTCGCCCACATAGCCGGCCTCGGTCAACGTGGTGGCATCGGCCATCACGAAAGGAACATCAAGCTGACGCGCCAGGGTCTGAGCCAATAGCGTCTTGCCGGAGCCGGTGGGGCCGATGAGCAGGATATTGCTCTTGGACAACTCGACATCATCCTTGCCGGCCTTGTCCTTGTGGCGCAGGCGCTTGTAGTGGTTGTACACGGCCACGGCCAGGGTACGCTTGGCCTTTTCCTGGCCAATCACATAGCTGTCCAGGTTGGCCTTGATCTCGGCGGGCGTGGGCAGATCGCCCCGACCCTCGCGCGCAGCTTCACCCGCGGGTTGTTCGTCACGGATGATTTCGTTGCACAGGTCAATGCACTCGTCGCAAATAAAGACGGAGGGTCCGGCGATCAGCTTCTTTACTTCATGCTGGCTCTTGCCGCAAAAAGAGCAGTAAAGGGTTTTCTCGCTGGAGGAGCCTTTTTTATCGGCCATGGAAGCAATGCCTTATCACTGGGGAAGTCGGGAAGATGATAACGAAATAAAAACGGCGCTTCCCGCAGGGGGAAACGCCGCATCCGGGCAAATAAGGCCCTCAGGGGCGCTTGGAGATCACCTGATCAACGATGCCATAGTCCATAGCTTCGTCAGCGGTCATGAAATAGTCGCGCTCGGTGTCCGCCTTGACCTTCTCAATGGGTTGTCCAGTGCGCTCGGCGAGGATGCGGTTCATCTGATCCTTGGTGCGCAGGATATCCCGTGCGTGGATCTCGATGTCGGTCGCCTGCCCGCGCGCGCCGCCCAGCACCTGATGGATCATGATCTTCGAGTTGGGCAGGGAAAACCTCTTGCCCTTGGCACCGGCCGCCAGTAAAAACGCTCCCATGCTGGCCGCAAAGCCGCAGCACAGCGTGGACACGTCCGGCTTGATGAACTGCATGGTGTCGTAGATCGCCATACCAGCCGTGACACTGCCACCGGGGGAGTTGATATAGAACGAAATGTCCTTGTCCGGGTTCTCGCTCTCGAGGAACAGCAGCTGCGCCACCACCAGGTTGGCGGTCTGGTCATTCACCTCACCCACCAGGAAAATCACGCGCTCCTTGAGCAGGCGTGAATAAATGTCGTAAGACCGCTCGCCGCGGCCCGACTGCTCGATGACCATGGGAATCATGCCCAGGGCCCGTGTTTCCAATGCGCTCATGTATGTCTCCAGTCAGGCGGATACCGTATTCAGAAAAATAACATGGGGCCTGTGCCGCAAAGCACAAGCCCCGCAAAGCTTCACCGGTGGCGCGCCTCCATCAGGCGAACCACCTGCGTGTATCAGGCCTGCTGGCCCATCAGTTCGTCGAACGACACCGCCTTTTCGCTGACCTTGGCCTTGCCCAGGACGAAATCGGTGACATTGTTTTCAACGACCACGGCCTCCACCTCGGCCAGGCGTTGGCGGTCGCTGAAGTACCAGCGAATCACGTCTTCCGGCTTTTCGTAGCTGGCAGCCAGCTCGTCCACATGGGCCTTGAGCTGCTCGGGCTTGGCCTGCAGCTCGTTGGCGCGCACCAGCTCGGCTACCACCAGGCCCAGGCGCACGCGGCGCTCGGCCTGGGGACGGAAGATGTCGTCGGGGATCTCGGCCTTGTCGGCGTCCTTGATGCCGCGCTGCTTCAGGTCGGCGCGGGCGGATTCCAGCAGGCGGGCAACCTCGGCCTGGACGCTGGCGTTGGGCAAATCCAGCTCGGCCTTGGACACCAGGGCGTCCATCACTGCCGCCTTGTTGCGCGCCAGCAGGCGGAACTTGACTTCACGCTCCAGGTTTTTCTTGATGTCGGCGCGCAGGCCTTCGACGGTGCCGTCGGCAATACCTAGCGACTTCGCCAGCTGCTCGTTCACTTCGGGCAGGTGGGCGGCCTCTATCTTCTTCACGGTGACCAGGAAGTCGGCCGTCTTGCCGGCCACGTCCTTGCCGTGATAGTCCTCAGGGAAGGCCAGCGGGAAGGTTTTGCTTTCGCCAGACTTCATGCCGCGCACGGCGTCTTCGAATTCCTTGAGCATCTGGCCTTCGCCGACCAGGAACTGGAAGTCCTCGGCCTTGCCGCCCTGGAAGGGTTCGCCGTCAATCTTGCCCTCAAAGTCCACGGTCACGCGGTCGCCATCCTCGGCGGGCGCACCCTGGGCGCGCTGGGCAAAGCTGCGGCGCTGCTTGCGCAGAATGTCCACGGTCTTGTCGATAGCGACTTCGGTCACTTCGGCGGAGACCTTTTCCACCTCTGCCTCGGACAGGTCGCCGATCTTGACCTCGGGGAATACCTCGAACACGGCGTCAAAGCTGACCTGGCCCTCGGGGGCGCCATCCTTTTCGGTAATGCGCGGCTGACCGGCCACGCGCAGGTTGGCCTCGTTGGCGGCCTGGGCAAAGGCTTCACCGACCTTGTCGTTCAGCACCTCGTACTGCACCGAGTAGCCGTAGCGCTGGGCCACGACGCTCATCGGCACCTTGCCGGGACGGAAGCCGTCCATCTTCACGGTGCGGGCCAGGCGCTTCAAGCGCGCATCGACTTCGCTCTGGATGGTGGTGACAGGCAGGCTCAGCGTGATCTTGCGCTCGAGCTTTTCAAGAGTTTCAACCGTTACGGCCATGATGGTTCCTAGTGTCAGGGATGTGGATCGTGCCGACCTTGACGGCGCTGCGCTGCATCAAGGTCTCACGTGGTGCGCGGGGGGGGACTCGAACCCCCACACCATTGCTGGCGTCAGGACCTAAACCTGGTGCGTCTACCAATTTCGCCACCCGCGCGGTTCTTCAAGCCACCCGGATGGCCCCTGGTTCAAGGCCACCCCGGTGAAATAGGTCAAACGTTGGATTTTACCTTGTCGCAAACCCGATTCTGTTTCGGCGGTCTCATTCGGGCTCCGAATCCGGTTTTTTTACCCGGAACCAGGCCGCGTACATGGCCGGCAAGGCCAGCAGCGTGAGCACCGTGGCGACGATCAAGCCCCCCATGATGGCCACGGCCATCGGGCCCCAGAACACGTTGCGCGACAGGGGAATCATGGCCAGCACGGCGGCGGCGGCTGTCAGCGCGATCGGGCGCATGCGCCAGACGGCGGCGGTCACGATGGAGTCCCAGGTGGAACGGCCAGCGGCGCGGTTGAGCTCGATCTGGTCAATCAGGATCACGGAATTGCGCTGGATCATGCCCATGAGCGCAATCACCCCCAGCAGCGCCACGAAGCCGAACGGCCGGCCCAGCAACAGCAGCGCCCCGGCCACACCGGCAATGCCCAGTGGCCCGGTCAGAAAGACCAGCATGGAGCGGCTGAAGCTGTGCAGCTGCAGCATGAGCAGCGTGAACACGATGAACAGCATGATGGGTACGCCAGCCACGATGGAGGACGAGCCCTTGCTGCTCTCCTCCACCGCGCCCGCGACCTCGATACGCACGCCGTTGCCGCCGGTGGCCTGCCAGCGCGCCTCGAGCGTGCGCAGCTCGGGCAGCAACTGCTCGGTGATGGTGGCACCCTGCATGCCTTCCACCAGGTCGCCCTGCACGGTGATGGCGTAGTCGCGGCCGGAGCGCCACATCACGCCAGGTTCCCAGCTGAACACCGGCCGGGCGATCTGCGTGAGCGGAATGGAGCGCCCCGAGGCCGTGGGCAGATAGGCGTTGGCGATGCCGGAGATGGTGTCGCGCTCGTCCTGGCTCTGGCGCAGCACGATGTCGATCAGGCGATCACCCTCACGGTACTGGCCGACCGTGGTGCCGGTGAACATGGTGCGTGCCGCCTGGGCGATGGACTGGCTGCTCACCCCCAGGGCGCGGGCCTTCTCCTGGTCGATCTCCAGGCGCACGGCCTTCACCGACTCGTTCCAGTTGTCGTTCACGCCGATCATGTGGGTGTTGGCGCGCATCACGGTCTTGACCTCGTCGGCACGCTGGCGCAATACGGCCGGGTCGCTGCCGATCACGCGAAACTGCACCGGATAGGGCACGGGCGGGCCATTGGGCAGCAGCTTGACGCGGCCGCGCGCCTCCGGAAACTCGGTGGCCAGCAGCGCCGGCAGGCTGCGGCGCAACTGCTCGCGCTCGCCCAGGCTGGCGGCCTGCACGATGAACTGCGACACATTGCTCTGCGGAAACACCTGGTCCAGCGGCAGATAAAAGCGCGGCGTGCCCGAACCGACCCAGGTGGCCACGTTCTTCACCCCGGCCTGCTGCAACAGGCGCTGCTCCACGCGCAGCGTCACCTCCTCGTTGGCGGCAAACGAGGTGCCCTCGGGGTACCACAGCTCCACCATCACCTCGGGCCGGCTCGAATCGGGGAAGAACTGCTGCTGCACCCGCCCCATGCCCACCAGCCCCAGCGCAAAAATGGCCAGAGTGATGGCCAACGTGGTCCAGCGACGGCGCACGCACCAGTCCACCGTACGGCGAAAACGCGCATAGAACGGCGTGTCGAAGACCTCGTGCGGAGGCGCATCGGGGTCGTGCGGCTTGACCCGCAGCAGCAGCGTGCCCAGGTAAGGCACGAAGTACACCGAGACGATCCACGACAGCACCAGCGCGATCACCGTCACGGCAAAGATGGCGAAGGTGTATTCGCCGGTCACCGACTTGGCGATGCCGATCGGCAAAAAGCCGGCCGCCGTGATCAGCGTGCCGGTCAGCATGGGCATGGCCGTGATGTCGTAGGCAAAGGTGGCGGCACGCATCTTGTCGTAGCCCTCCTCCATCTTGCGCACCATCATCTCCACGGCAATGATGGCGTCGTCCACCATCAGCCCCAGGGCAATGATGAGCGAGCCCAGCGACACCTTGTGCAGCCCTATGCCGAAGTAATGCATGGCCAGAAAGGTGACGGCCAGCACCAGCGGGATGGTGATGGCCACCACCAGGCCCGGCCGCCAGTCCACGTACCAGCCAAAGCGCCCGCCCTTGTGCAGCCCCAGCGACACAAAGCTCACCGCCAGCACGATGACCACGGCCTCGATCAGCACCTTGACAAAGTCGTTCACCGACGCCGCCACGGCCGCCGGCTGGTCTTGCACCTGCGCCAGCTCCACGCCGGCGGGCAGGCGCTGCTGGATGTCGGCCACGGCGGCGCGCAGCGCCTTGCCCAGGGCGATGATGTCGCCGCCCTTGGTCATGGAGATGCCCAGCGCGATCACCTCCTGGCCCTGGAAGCGCACCTTGACGTCGGGCGGATCGACATAGCCGCGGTGCACCTCGGCAATGTCGCCCAGGCGCAGCTGGGCCTGGGACTGGGGTGCGCGAATCGGCATGGCGCGCAGCTGCTCCACGCTGGTGAACTGCCCGGCCACGCGCACCTGCACCATGTCCTGCGGCGTCTGTATGGTGCCGGCGCTCTCCACCGCGTTCTGGCTGCCCAGCTGCTGCAGCACGCCGGCCTGATCCAGCCCCAGCTGCGCCAGGCGCTTTTGCGAGACCTCGATCCAGATCTTCTCGGGCTGCACGCCGAACTGCTCGACCTTGGCCACGTCCTTCACGCGCAGCAGCCGCTGACGCGTGTCGTCGGCGAAGTCCTTCAATTCGGCGTAGCCGAAGCCCTCGCCGCGCAACGCGTAGATCACGCCGTACACGTCGCCAAACTCGTCGTTGAAGAACGGCCCCTGGATGTTGCCCGGCAGGGTATGGCGCATGTCACCGATCTTCTTGCGCACCTGGTACCAGGTGTTGGCGACCTCGGCCGGCTTGGAGGAATCCTTGAGCTCGAAGATCACCTGCGACTCGCCCGGCTTGCTGTAGCTGCGGATCTTGTCGGCGTAGGGCACCTCCTGCAGCGTGCGCTCGATCTTGTCGGTGACCTGCTCGGCCACCTGCTGCGCCGTGGCGCCGGGCCAGTTGGTGTGGATCACCATGGCGCGGAAGGTGAACGGCGGATCCTCGTCCTGCCCCAGCTGGAAGTACGCGGCAAAGCCCAGCAGCATCAGCACCACCATCAGGTAGCGCGTCAGCGGCACATGTTCCAGCGCCCAGCGCGAGAGGTTGAAGCCCTTCTTGGGTTCCAGCAACGCCATGGCCTGCCCTCAACGCGCCGCGGCAGGCGCCGCAGCTTTATCATTATTGATAGCTGCCGGCGCTTTATCTGCGGGCGTTTGGTCGAATTTTGGCTTGTATACCGTGACCTTTTGCCCAGGCGTGAGCACATGCACCCCCGAGGCCACCACCTGCATGCCGGGCGCCAGGCCGGCGGCGATCACGGCCTCGTTGCCGTCGGCCGTGGCCACCTGCACCACCTGCGAGCGCACCGTGCCGCCGCCGCCGTCGCCCGGCTCGTACACCCACACCGCCGTCTCACCGCCCTCCTGGCGCAGGCTGCTCGTGGGCAGCTTGATGGCCTGCAGGCCCTCGGCCGCATGCCATTGCGGCGTGACATAGACCGTGGCCCCCAGCGGCGGCACATCCTTGGCCTGCACCGCTACCTTGACCAGGAAGGTGCGCGTCACCGGGTCGGCGCTGGCCGCCACCTCGCGCACCTCGCCCGGCATCAGCGTATCGGCCGACCAGGCACGCACCTGCACCGGCAGGCCCACGCGCAGCTGGCCCACCCTATCCTCGGGCACGAAGAACACCGCATCGCGCGGGCCGTCACGCGCAATGCGCACCACCGGCGTACCGGCCGCCACCACCTGGCCGGGCTCGGCCTCTATGCCCGTCACCACGCCGGCGGCATCGGCCAGCAGGCGCGTGTAGTCGGCCTGGTGGCCCTGCGTGACCAGTTGCGCGCGCGCCTGATCAAGCTGCGCCTGGGCCGACTTGAGTTGCGCTTCGCGCCGATCCAGCTCGGCGCCGCTGATGAAGTTCTGCGCCTTGAGCTTGGAGAAGCGCTCAAAGTCCGCCGCCGCCAGATCGCGCTGCGTGGTCGCCGCCGCCACCTGGGCGCGCGCGGCCTGGGTGGCCAGGGCATAGTCGCTCACATCCAGGCGCGCCAGCAACTGGCCGGCCTGCACACGCTGGCCCAGCTCGGCCTGGCGCTGCACGATCTTGCCGGCGACGCGAAAACCGATGCGCGACTCGATGCGCGCGCGCACCTCGCCCGCATACTCCAGCTGCATCTGCAGCGCAGACGGCCCGACGGTCACGAGCTTGACGGAACGCACCGGCTCGGGCGCAGGCTCATGGCGCGAGCAGGCCGTCAGCAGCGCCACGCAGGCGGTCAGACTGCACAAAAAAAGCCCCGAACGGGGCCGCGTCAGGGCAGGAAAGCTTGGCATGGAACGAAGCGCGCCCAACGGCGCTTAATGACTGATCGGTTAGTAATTGGTTGGTAATCTATGTGAAACCTATTTTCACTGTCAAGCGACAATGCCGGCCGTGAACCCCAGCCCCTCATCACCCGACACCCTCGCGCCAGCCATGGCTGCGCCCGTCACGCATTACGAAAATTTTCCCGTCGCCTCGCTGCTGTGCCCGCCGGGGCTGCGCCAGCCGGTTGCCGCCATCTACGCCTTTGCGCGCACCGCCGATGACATTGCCGACGAAGGCGAGGCCACGGCCGGCGAACGCCTGTCCGACCTGGCCGCCTACCGCGCCGAACTGCGCGCGGCAGCCGCGGGCCAGGCACCCGGCGCACGCTGGGCCGGCGTGTTCGGGCCGCTGCAGGTCGCGCTGCAAAGCCACCGGCTGCCCACGGCGCTGCTCAAGGACCTGCTGGACGCCTTTGCCCAGGACGTGGCCATGACCGAGGCCGGCGCCTGCTACCCCGACCGCGAGGAGCTGCTGGACTACTGCCGGCGCTCGGCCAATCCCGTGGGGCGATTGCTGCTGCACCTGTACGGCGTGCAGGACGACGCTGCGTTGCGCGAAAGCGACGCCATTTGCAGCGCCCTGCAGCTCATCAATTTCTGGCAGGACCTGAGTGTGGACCTGCCACGCGGGCGCCACTACCTGACCGACGCCGACTGCGCCGCCCACGGCGTGGCGCGCGCCGACCTGGCGGCGCGCCAACGCTCGGCCGCCAGCGACCGCCTGATCCTGGACTGCGCCGCCTGGGCCCGCGCCCTGATACTGCAGGGTGCCCCCCTGGTGCATCGTCTGCCGGGGCGAGCCGGCTGGGAGCTGCGCCTGGTGGCGCAAGGCGGCCTGCGCATCCTGGACAAGGTGGACGCGCTGCAGGGTGCCAGCCTGTGCCAGCGCCCGGTGCTGCGGCCGCTGGACTGGCTGCGCATGGCGGCGCGCGCGCTGGCGATGTAGATGGCGGGCAGCACACCCTCCCCGGCCCTGCTGTGGCGCATGACGCGCCCGGCGTTCCTGCTGCTCACCGTGGTCGCCTGCCTGCTGGGCACGGCCACGGCCGCCGCCTGTGGCTGTGGCCTGGACTGGTGGCTGGCGGCCGCCGCCACGCTGCTGGCGGTGCTGGCCCATGCAGCCGGCAACCTGCTCAACGACCTGCACGATGCCAAAAGCGGCGCCGACGCCGCCAACCACCAGGGCATCTACCCCTTCACCGGCGGCTCGCGGCTGATCCAGCGCGGCCTGGTCACCGAAGGCCAGACCGCGGCCCTGGCCCACACCCTGCTGCTGGTGCTGGTACCCGCCGGCCTGCTGCTGGCCGTGAAGACCGCCGGCGGCGTGCTACTGCTGGGCCTGGCCGGGCTGCTGCTGGTGTGGGCCTATTCGGCCCCGCCGCTGCGCCTGATGGCGCGCGGGCTGGGCGAGCCGGTGGTCGCGGGCGCCTGGTTTCTGGTGGTGCTGGGCAGCGACTATGTGCAGCGGCGCCAGTTCTTCATCATCCCGGCCAGCGCGGCGCTGAGTTTTGCGCTGCTGGTGGCGGCGCTGCTGCTCATCAACGGCTGCCCCGACGCCGATGCCGACGCGCGCGTGGGCAAGCACACCCTGGCCGTGCGTCTGGGGCCGCTGGGCGCGGCCTGGGCCTACCTGGGCCTGGTGCTGGCCGCGCACGGCTGGCTGGCGGCCAGCGTGTGGCTGCTGATACCGCCAGCCACGGCGCTGTGGGGGCTGGTGTCCCTGCCCCTGTCGCTGGCCGCAGCCAGCCTGCTGCTGCAGCGGGCGCATCAGCCCCAGCGCCTGAAACCGGCGCTGGCCCTCACCGTGGCGGCCACCCTGCTGCATGGTGTGGGCATGGCCGCGGGTTTTGCCCTGGTCGCGCTGCAGCATTGAGCCCGTGGCGCACATGGGACAATCGCCGCCCAGCCACCCCCGCCCCGCGATGAGTACCCCAGAACAATACGCACAGGAAAAGGCTGCCGCATCGGGCAGCAGCTTTTATTACGCCTTCCTGTTCCTGCCCAAGGAACGGCGCGCGGCCATCACCGCCTTTTATGCCTTTTGCCGCGAGGTGGACGATGTGGTGGACGAAGTCAGCGACCCCGGCGTGGCCCAGGCCAAGCTGGCCTGGTGGCAGGACGAGGTGGCCAAAGCCTTCGCCGGCCAGCCCAGCCACCCCGTGATGCAGGCACTGATGCCGCATGTGCCCGCACATGGCCTGCGCCAGGATCAGCTGCAGGCGGTCATCGAAGGCTGCCAGATGGATCTGGAGCAGGCGCGCTACGCCGACTTTCGCAGCCTGCAGCGCTACTGCCACCTGGTGGCCGGCGTGGTGGGCGAGGTGGCCGCGCAGATCTTCGGCCAGCAAGACGCGCACACCACGCAGTATGCGCACAAGCTGGGCCTGGCCTTCCAGCTCACCAACATCATCCGCGACGTGGGCGAGGACGCCATGCGCGGGCGCATCTACCTGCCGGTGAGCGAACTGCAGCAGTTCGAGGTCACGGCCAATGAAATCAGCAACCGCACATATTCCGACCGTTTCACCGCCCTGATGCGCTTTCAGGCCGAGCGCGCCCACCTGTTCTACGACCAGGCCCTGGCCCTGCTGCCCGAGGTGGACCGGCGCACGCAAAAGCCCGGCCTGATGATGGCCAGCATCTACCGCACGCTGCTGCGCGAGATCGAGGCCGACGGCTTTCAGGTGCTGCACCAGCGCACCAGCCTGACACCGCTGCGCAAGTTCTGGCTGGCCTGGAAGATGCAGGCACTGGGTCTGATGTGAAGGTTGCCGTCATCGGCGCCGGCTGGGGCGGCATGGCCGCCGCCGTGCAGGCGGCGCAGGCCGGCCACGCTGTCACCGTCTTCGAGGCCGGCCGCGCGCCGGGCGGGCGCGCCCGCGCCGTGGCCGCGCAGCGCGCCGACGGCACGCCGGTGCTGCTGGACAACGGCCAGCACATCCTGATAGGCGCCTACACCGAATGCCTGCGACTGATGCGCGCCGTGGGCGTGGACCCCGACCAGGCCCTGCTGCGCCTGCCGTTGCAGCTGGTCTTTCCTGACGGCGCCGGCCTGCAGCTGCCCGATGTTCCACCGCCCTGGGACGCGCTCACCGGCATCGCCCGCGCACGCGGCTGGAGCCTGGGCGAGCGCCTGGCGCTGCTGGCGCGCGCGGCGCGCTGGCGCCTGGCCGGCTTTGCCTGCCCACCGGGCACCAGCGTGGCCGGCCTGTGCGCCGGCCTGCCGGGCAGGCTGATCGATGAATTCATAGACCCGCTGTGCGTCTCGGCCCTGAACACCCCCGCTGGCGCGGCCTGCGGCCAGGTGTTCTTGCGCGTGCTGCGCGACAGCCTGTTTGCCGGGCGCGGCGGCTCCAACCTGCTGCTGCCGCGGCGCGACCTGGGCGCGCTGTTCCCGGAGCCCGCAGCGCGCTGGCTGCAGGAGCGCGGCCACGCCGTGCATCTGGGCCGGCGCGTGCAGACCCTGGCGCAGGGCGGCGCAGGCTGGCTGGTGGACGACGAGCCATTCGATGCCGTGCTGCTGGCCAGCGGCAGCCACGAGGCCGCGCGCCTGGTGGCGCAGGCCGGTACCACTGCGGCCCTGCAGTCCTGGGCCGCCTGCGCCCAGGCCCTGCGCCATGGCGCCATCGCCACCGTCTATGCCGAACTGCCCGGGGCCCCCGCCGCCCTGCTGGCGCGCCCCATGCTGGCGCTGCGCCCGCGGGCCGGGCGCCCGGCGCAGTTCGTCTTCGACCGCGCGCGGCTCGATGGCCAGCGCGGCCTGCTGGCCTTCGTGGTCAGCGCCTTCGAGGGCGAGCGCGCCCAGCTGGAGCGCGAGGTGCTGGCCCAGGCCGCCGAAGACCTGGGCCTGCCCGGCCTGCGGGTGGTGCAAACCGTGGTGGAAAAGCGCGCCACCTTTGCCTGCACGCCCGCCCTGGCGCGACCGCCGCGCCACATCGCGCCCGGCCTGCAGGCCTGCGCCGACTATGTGGCCGGCCCCTACCCTGCGACACTGGAGGGCGCCGTGCTGCATGGGGTGGCCGCGGCGCAGGATTTGAAAGGGTAGCCATGCACCTGAGCTGGCAAGAACTGCGCACCGTGACGCTGGCCCAGGCCCTGGAGCGGGCCGACACCGAACGCACCCTGGTCAGCCAGATCGAATGGGACGAGGCCACGCGCCAGGCGCTGGCCGCCGCACGCGAGCGCGGCGCGCAGCGCGTGGGCGTGGCCGAGGTGGTGCTGGAGCGATCGGCCGCCGTCGTCGCCCGGGCCGCCGGGCGCAACGCCGGCGTGGCCGCGCTGCAGCAGCCGGGCGCGCTGCTCTGGCTGGCGCGCGGCCTGCCGCTCCTGGCCCTGCTGCTCGGGCTGCTGCTCGACCGCATTGCCAACGCCCACCGGGTGGATCTGCTCTCGCCCCCACTGCTGGCGGTGCTGGGCTGGAACCTGGTCATCTACGCCGTGCTGGCCTGGCGCGCCCGGCGCTCGGGCAGCGCCCCCACCGCGCTGGCGGCGCTGCAGCAATGGCTGCTGCGCCGCCAGGCCCATGCCGGGCCGGCCGGGCGCAAAAGCCTGGCCACACGCATTGCCGCCGACTTTGCCGCGCACTGGGCGGGCCAGACGCACGCACGCTTTGCCCGGCAGGCCGCCGCCGTGCTGCACCTGTGCGCCGCCGCCTGGGCTGCGGGCATTGCCCTGTCGCTGCTGCTGCGCGGGCTGGTGGTGAGCTACCGCTTCGGCTGGGAGAGCACCTTTCTGGATGCCAGCCAGGTACACGCCATCGTCAGCCTGCTGTTTGCGCCGCTGACGCTGTTTGGCCTGGCGCCGTTTTCGCTGCAGGACATTGCCGCCACGCAGAACTTTGCCGGAGAAGGCGTGGCCGGCGCCCGCTGGGTGTGGATGTATGTCGGGCTGCTGGCCCTGGTGGTGGTGCTGCCGCGCCTGTTGCTGGCGGCCTGGGCCGGCTGGCAGCAGGCAAGGCTGGCGCGGCAATGCACGCTGGATACCGAGGGCCGCGACTTCGACGCGCTGCGCCAGGCGCTGCCGGCCGACCTGCACATCGGCCTGCTGTGCACCCACCCCATCCAGCCCGAGGCGCTGCACGCCCTGCTGGCGCCGCACGCC
This sequence comes from Alicycliphilus sp., assembly GCA_018054745.1. Taxonomy (GTDB): domain Bacteria; phylum Pseudomonadota; class Gammaproteobacteria; order Burkholderiales; family Burkholderiaceae_C; genus Alicycliphilus; species Alicycliphilus limosus. The sequence goes on along the minus strand of JAGPIX010000063.1, from coordinate 1,371 downwards.
GGGCATGGCGCCATGGATAGCCCCCAGGGCGACCGGCTGCACCTGGCCCCACCCAGCGAACCGGCCGGCCCCGTCGATGCCGTGATCGCCTGGGGCGACGCACCCGCGCCCGAGGCGCCCGCCGCCTGGCAGACGGCCCCGCGCGGACGCCTGGGCGCGGCGGAGTTTGGCGCCAGCTGGGTGCAGGACGGCGCGCTGTTCGCACGCCTATCCAGCCTGCTGCCCGAGCGGCGCCAGGCCCTGCAGCGCCTGGGCGACGCCTGGCAGGCGCGCAACGAGGCGCTGTTCACGCAATCACTGCAGGCCCTGGCCCAGCACCTGCACGCCTGCGCCGCCCTGGGTCCGGGCGTGGATGGTGCGGGCCGCCATGCCCAGCTGCTGCAGGCGCTCGATGCCCGGCTGGCCGAGTTGCACGGCCTGGGCGCGGTTGTCCGGCCGCTGCCCGCCCAGCTGCCCCCGCCCGCGCAGCCGGCGCAGCAGCGCGGCAGCGACAACAAGGCCCTGGCCGTGGGCACATCGGCCGGTGCCGCCGCCGGTGCCGCCGCCGGCGCCAAGGTGGGCGCGATGATCGATGTGGGCACGGGCGGCCTGACCCTGGGCCTGGGCACGGCCCTGGGCGCGCTGCTGGGCGGCGGCACCGCCTGGGCAGTGCGCAATCTGCAAAAGAAGGACGCGCAGCTGGAGGGCGCGCAAGACCTGCTGCAGCACATGGCCGAGGCCGCCTGCACGCGCTACCTGGCGCTGGCCCACCTGGGGCGCGTGCCGGCCGAGCAGGCGCAGGAACTGGGCGCGCGCTGGCAGGCCGAGGTCACCGGCACGGTGGCCGCGCATTGGAGCGAGCTGAACACAGCCCTGCGCGCCGATCCCCCAACCAGCGACCCGCTGCAGCCGCTGCTGGGCAGCATGCTGCGCGGCATCTTGCAGCGCAGCTTTGTCGCCGAGGCGCCCTGATGGGAACGCCGGCACCTTGCGGGCAAGATGCCAAAATATTAATCAAATAGGCCTCTAGCGCTTACCCATCAAGCGTAATCAGCTATTTTTTCAATAGTGACTGCGGCGGCATGCCAGGCGCCTGCGGCCGCTCCAGCACATCGGCCAGCCGCAGCACCTCCAGGCCGGTATGGCCCCAGAAGCGCTCCAGCGCCTCGGTGCGCGTGAGCAGCAGGCGCTGCACCAGCGGCTCCATGTGCGTCGTGGCGGGGTCGGCCAGCAGCACATAGCGCGCATCCACCGAGCCGGGCGCGCCGGTGGCGGCCTCATTCACCTGCACCACCCAGTCGAGGGCCGTGAGCGCGTCCAGCACCGGCTCCAGCTGCAGCACCTCGACGCCCAGGCGCTGGGCCAGCTGCGCGGCCGTGAGGCCATGCGCGG
>JAGPIX010000176.1 GCA_018054745.1 Alicycliphilus sp. | reverse complement strand
CTGTCACCACCGCCCAAGAAACACCTATGCGCCCCTCGCCCCTCATGCCCACGCGCCGCCACGCCACAGCACTGCTCGCCTGCGGCTTGGCCCTGCTGACAGCTGGCCCCGCCCAGGCGCAGGACTACCCGGCCAAGCCCATCACCCTCGTCGTCGGCTACCCACCCGGCGGCAGCACCGACCTGATGGGGCGCCTGGTGGGCGCCGAGCTGTCCACGCGCCTGGGCCAGCCGGTGGTGATAGAGAACCTGGGCGGCGCCGGCGGCACCATAGGCGCGCAGAAGGTGGCCAGCGCCGCGCCCGACGGCTACACCCTGCTGGTGGGGGCCAACAACGAGCTGGCGATTGCCAAGCTGGTCACCAAGACAGTCAAGTACGACCCGGCCAGCTTCACCCCCATCGGCCTGATCGGCTCGCAACCCATGGTGCTGGTGGCCGCCACCTCCACCGGCGTGAAGAACGCCAGCGACTTCACCCAGCTGGTCAAGAAGAACCCCGGCAAGTTCAGCTACGGCAGCTCGGGCGTGGGCACGGCCCTGCACCTGGCCGGCGAGATGGTCAAGGAGCAGGCCGGCCTGTTCATGACGCATATCCCCTACCGCGGCGTGGCGCCGCTGACCAACGACCTGGTGGGCAACAACCTGGAGTTCGGCGTCTTCGTGCTCTCCAGCGGTCTGCCGCACATCAAGTCCGGCAAGGTGGTGGCCCTGGGCACTACGGCAGCCAAACGCGCGCCGGCCACGCCCGACATTCCGGCCCTGGCCGAGCTGCCGCAGTTCAAGAACGTGGACATCGAAAGCTGGTTCGCCCTGGTCGGGCCGGCCAACCTGCCCCAGCCGGTGGTCGCCAAGCTGAAGAAGGCCTTGAACGACACCCTGCAGTCCCCTGATTTCCGCAAGAAGATGGCCGCCGCCGGCTCGGGCGTGGCCGCGCCCGATGCCAACCTGGCGCAGTTCTGGCAGGGCGAGGTCGCCAAGTACACAAAAATCGTGCAATTCGCGAAGATCGAAGAATGAACAGCAGCCTGCGCTTTGACCTGCCCGCGCCCGACCTGAGCGCCTGGCGCGCGGGCAACACCGGCACCGAGGGCGTCTGGCATTTTGACTCGGGACTGCCCGGGCGCCAGGTGCTGGTCAGCGCGCTGATCCACGGCAACGAGCTGTGCGGCGCCTGGGCACTCAAGGGCCTGCTGGAATCGGGCCTGCGCCCGCAGGCGGGCAGCCTGACGCTGATGTTCTGCAACCTGGCGGCCTTCGACCGCTTCGACCCGGCCAACCACGACGCGGCGCGCTTCGTCGAGCAGGACATGAACCGCCAGTGGAGCGACGAGCGCATGGATGCCGCCGACAGCCTGGAGCGGCGCCGCTGCGCGGCGTTGCGCCCGTTTGTCGCCCGGGCCGACTGGCTGCTGGACCTGCACTCCATGCACGAGCCCTGCGCGCCGCTGCTGCTCACCGGCGTGCAGCCGCGCAACCTGGCCCTGGCCAAGCAGATGGCCGCGCCCGAGCACATCGTCATCGACGCCGGCCACCAGGACGGCACGCGCATGCGCGACTACGGGCGCTTTGGCCTGCCCGATGCGCAGGCGGGCGACAGCCGTTCGCTGCTGGTCGAATGCGGCTTTCACGGCGACCCGGCCAGCCGCGCCGTGGCGCAAGACCAATGCCTGCGCTTCATCGAGGCGTCGGGCATCGTCGATGGCGCCGAGCTGGCGCGCCTGCTGCCCGGCTGGCGCCTGACCGATGCGCCGCGCCAATGGGCGCTGCAGGTCACCGGCCCGGTGGTCGCCAAGAACGAGCGCTTTACCTTCACCGAAGCCTTCACCGGCCTCGAGGTGATCGCCCGGGCCGGCACGGTGATAGGCGACAACGATGGCGAGCCAGTCACCACCCCCTACGACGACTGCGTGCTGGTCATGCCCAGCACACGCCAGGCGCGCGCCGGCGTGAGCGTGGTGCGCTTTGCCCGGCGGCGTCCGCTGTAGGCGGCGCAAGCCCGGCACCCGCAGTGCCGTGGCCTGAAAGTCGGCCAGATGGGGCCGTTTCAGAAAACAACAGTCGGATGGGGCATACCCACTTTTGGCGATGGTTCGCCTACAATTAGAAGCGATTACTTACAAATATCTGCTTCCATGCGATTGCTTGACCATCTGCGCCTGTCGCACAAGTTTTTCATCCTGGGTGGCCTGGCGCTGGCCATGATGGCCATTCCCGCCGGCCTGCAGTTGCGCAGCATGGGCGCGCAAATGCAGCAGCTGGGCACACAGGCGCGCGCCATGCCGGCGCTGCAGCAGCTGGGCCAGTCCGTGCGCTTGACACAGGTGCACCGCGGCCTGTCGGCCGGCCAGCTCGGCGGCGACGCGCAGCTGGCGGGACGCCGGCCCGCCGTGCGCGACGAGCTCGGCCGCACCCTGCAGGCCACGGCTGACGAACTGGCCAGCGTGGCCCCCGACCAGGCCAGCGCCCTGAACCAGTTGCGCCAGGACTGGCAGGCACTGCAGCAAGCCGTGGGCGACGGCGCCGTCACGCCCGCGCAAAGCCTGGCGCGCCACAACCAGATGGTGGCGCGGCTGCTGGCCCTGAGCGAGCAGCTGCAGCACAGCAGCGGCCTGAGCACCAGCGAGCGCCGCGACACCCAGGCGCTGATCCAGGCGGCGCTGCAACAGCTGCCCATGCTCACCGAACAGCTGGGCCAGATGCGCGCCATGGGCGCCGGCGCGCTGGCGCGCGGCGAGCTGCCAGCCGAGACACGCGGCCTGCTGCGCGCCCTGCGCACGCGCGCCGACGAGCTCGACAGCGGCAGCCAGGTCAGCCTGCAACGCGCCCTGCAGCACGCACCCGCACTGCAGACCGCACTGGCACAGGCGCTGGGCGCCGAGAAGACCGCCACCGCCGACGCCCTGCGCCTGGTGGACAACGGCCTGCTCCAGGCCAGCGAGCTGCGCCTGCCCGCCGGGCAGTATTTCGACACCCTGACGGCTGGCATCGACGCCGTGAACGCGCTGGGCAGCCAGGCCACACAGCAGCTATTGAACCTGGTGCAGCAGCAGGCCAGCGCCGCGCAGCGCGCGCTGTGGCTCATGGGCGCGGCCCTGGCCGTCCTGGCCACGCTGGCGGTATTGCTGGCCGCGGCCTTTGTGCGCTCCATCACCCAGCCGGTGCAGCAGGCCGTGGCCCTGGCGCGCGCCGTGGCCGGCGGCGACCTGAGCGGCGCAGACCAGCCACATGGCGACAACGAGGTGGGTGAGCTGATCGCCGCCCAGCAGCAGATGCGCGCCAGGCTGCGCCCCATCGTGGCCCAGGTGCGCCACGGCTCCGAGGGCGTGGCCCTGGCCAGCAGCGAGATCGCCCAGGGCAACCATGACCTGTCCGGCCGCACCGAGGCCCAGGCCAGCGCGCTGGAGCAGACGGCAGCATCCATGGAGCAGCTCAGCGCCACGGTGCAAAACAACGCCCACACCGCCCGCGAGGCCAGCGCGCTTGCCGAGCACACGCGCGAGCTGGCGCGCCAGGGCGGCGCCAATGTCGAGCAGGTGGTCAGCACCATGCACGGCGTGCACCAGGCGGCGCGGCAGATGGCCGACATCATCCAGGTGATAGACGGCATTGCCTTCCAGACCAATCTGCTGGCGCTGAACGCCGCCGTCGAGGCGGCGCGCGCCGGCGAGCAGGGGCGCGGCTTTGCCGTGGTGGCCGGCGAGGTGCGCAACCTGGCCGGGCGCAGCGGCGAGGCCGCCAAGCAGATTCGCGGCCTGATCGAGGCCAGCAACGCGCGCGTGAGCGCCGGCAACCAGCAGGCCGAGGCCGCCGGCCGCACCATGGCCGACGTGGTGGCCAGCATGCAGCGCCTGAACACCCTGGTCGGCCAGATCAGCACCGCCAGCCAGGAGCAGGCCAACGGCGTGGCCCAGGTCGGCGAGGCCGTGACCTCGCTGGATCAGGTGACGCAGCAGAACGCCGCCCTGGTCGAACAGATGGCCGCCGCCGCCGATGGCCTTAGCAGTCAGGCCCAGGGCCTGGTGCAGGCGGTGGCGGTATTCCGCGCCGGGGCGAGTGAATCGCATGCGCCCCGATCAGAGCTGCTTGAACTCACTTATTGATAGCTGTTAGCGCTTATGAATAGAGCGCTACAGGCTGATTTGTTGCTTGACGACACATCTCAGAGGGTGAGAGGAAATTGCCCCTGCCCGAGGGGCACGTGAAAACCGGTAGTGGCTGGCACAATTCCCGGCTTTCGCACCACCCTTTCGCACCATTTATAGGCAGCAGCCATGTTCACAGGCATCGTCCAGGCCACGGCGGTGATCGCCGCCATCGAGGATCGCGCCGGCCTGCGCACCTTCAGCATCGAGTTTCCACCCGGCTTCTGCGCCGATCTGGCGATTGGCGCCAGCGTCGCCACCGACGGCGTGTGCCTGACGGTGACCGAGATTCTTTCGCCCACCAGTGCGCGCTTTGACGTGATGCAGCAGAGCCTGGCCATCACCACGCTGGGCCGCTACGCCGTGGGCCGGCGCGTGAACGTGGAGCGCGCCGCCAAGGAGGGCGCCGAGATCGGCGGCCACCCGCTGTCGGGCCATGTCGATTTCACCGCCCGGCTTGCCGCCACGCGCGTGCTGGAGAACAACCTGGTCTGGCGCGTCGCCGTGCCGCCCCAGTTTGCGCGCTACATCTTTGCCAAGGGCTATATCGCCATCCACGGCGCCAGCCTGACGGTGGCCGAGGTGAACCGCCAGGAATCGTGGTTCGAGGTCTGGCTGATCCCCGAGACGCGCCGCGCCACGGTGTTCGAGGACATGGCCG
>JAGPIX010000175.1 GCA_018054745.1 Alicycliphilus sp. | reverse complement strand
CTCCTCGGCCGGCAGGTTCATGAAGCCCACACGCCCCTGGGCGTTGGCCACCACCACGCAGTCGTTGATGCTGGCGAGGATGGAGGCATGCGTGATGTGGGACGAGCGCAGGCTTTCCTCCACCTGGTGGCGGTGCAGCGCAACGCGCAGCGCCATCGTCAGGTCGTTCTCGCGAAACGGCTTCACGATGTAGCCGAACTGCGCATTGATCTGCGCGCGCTGCAGGGTCTCCCGGTCGGAATGCGCCGAGGCGAAGATCACCGGCGTCTGCAGGCTTTGGTAGATCTGCTCGGCCGCCTCTATGCCGCTCATGGCGCCTTTCAGGCGTATGTCCATCAGCACCAAGTCTGGTTGTAACTGCTGCGCCATGGCGATGGCTTGGGGCCCCGTGTCGGCAATGCCCAGCACTTGGTAGCCCAGGCGGGTGAGGCGGTCGGCGGTTTCCTCGGCAATCAGGGCCTCGTCCTCGACGATGAGCAGCCGATAGGGGGTGATGTCGGCACTGGGGCTCATGTACCGGATTCCTTGCGTGCGGGCAGAGGTAGTGTCAGCAACACTCTTGTGCCGGGCTGCGCTGACGTGAACTGCACCTGGCCATTGAGCTGCTTGACCAACGAGCGTATCAGGCGCTTGCCCAGCGAGTTGCCACTGGCCAGGTCAAAATCCGGCGGCAGGCCGCAGCCATCGTCGCTCACCTCCAGCTCGAAACGTCCAGGCTCTGTCCGGCGCAACGCCACCAGCAACCGGCCCGCGCGTCCGTCTTGTAGGCCATGCTTGAGGGCATTGGTGATCAGCTCGTTGAGGATCAGCCCGCAGGGCACGGCCATGTCTATGCTGAGCAAGATGGGCTCCAGCTCGGTGACGAGCTGTACCTGGCCGGTGCTCAGGCTGTAGTTGGTGAGGAGCTGGGCGCTCAGGCTGGTTACATATTCGGTAAAGTCCACCTCGGCCAGGTTGTGGCTGTACAAGGTCTCGTGTACCAGGGCCATTGAGCGCACCCGATCCTGGCTTTGGCGCAGTATGGTTTTCAGGTGCTCGTCGTCCAGGTTGTTGGACTGCAGCGAAAACAGGCTGGATATCACCGCCAGGTTGTTCTTTACCCGATGGTGTATCTCCTTGAGCAGGACTTCCTTTTCCTTGAGTGAGTCGAGTATCAGTTGCTCTGCGCGCTTGCGGCTGCTGATGTCGCGAATGGCGCTCACGACCAGCGTGCCGTTGCTGGTCTTCAAGGGGCTGAGGCTGATTTCGATGGGCATCTCCGAGCCGTCCTTGCGCAGGCCATAGAGCTGAAGTTCTTCCCCCATGGGCCGCACCCGCGGATTGGCATGGTAGCCACTTCGGTACTGGGGGTGGTGGGCGCGAAAGCGCTGCGGGATCAGCACCTCGATCGGCTGGCCCAGAAGCTCCTGCCGTGCAAAGCCAAACACGGTTTCGGTTTGCGAGTTGACCAACTCTATCCTGCCCTGTGCGTTGACTATGACCATGGCGTCCGGTGCCGACTCCAGCAGGTCGCGCATCAGCCTTTCGGTGTGCACGCGCTCGGTCACGTCGCGGACTACGCACAAGGTCATGGGGCCGATGTTGCCGCGCAGGGGGCTGAGCATGACGTCCACGGAAAATTCGCTGCCGTCCTTGCGCAGACCCGCCAACTGCAGTCCCTGGCCACCCATGGCGCGCGGGTGGGGGGACTCACCGTAGTGCTCACGGTGACCGATGTGCTGTCGTCTGCGGTGCTTGGGAACCAGGGCTTCGATCATTTGCTGATCAAGCTCGCCTGATGCATAGCCAAACAAGGTGCAGGCCTGGGCGTTGGCTTGCACGATGAGCCCCTGTGGATCGACCACCAGGAGCCCGTCGGGCGATGAGTCGAATGCCTGCTGGTAGTACTCCATATGTGCTTCCTCTCCCCTTGAGGCAGCCGCGATATCGGGCTGCGGTACTGGTTTGGCAATGGATCCTTTCGGACACTACGCCTGCAAGGCCAGGCTTGCCTGCGCCTTGTGCCGGCGCCGCAGGGCCACGGCGTCGGGGGCGTCGGCCGCGCTCGCGCCTTTGAGGCGGAATACCTGCACGGTCTGGCTCGTGGCCTCCGCCAGGTTGCGCAGCGACTGCGCCGCAGCCGCCATCTGCTCCACCATGGCGGCGTTCTGCTGGGTAATGCCATCGAGCTGCGCCACGGCCTGGTTCACTTGCGAGATTCCGCCGACCTGTTCACCTGCCGCATGGCTGATTTCATCGACCAGGGCATTCACCTGGCGCACCGCGGTCACCACCTCGGCCATGGTGCGGCGCGCCACCTCGGTGGTGTCATGGCCGGCCTGCACGGTACGCGCGGAGTCCTCCGTGAGTTGCTTGATCTCCCTGGCCGATTGGGCGCTGCGCTGCGCCAGGGCGCGCACCTCGGCGGCCACCACGGCAAAGCCGCGCCCATGCTCGCCAGCGCGCGCAGCCTCCACGGCGGCATTGAGGGCCAGGATATTGGTCTGGAAGGCGATGGAGTCGATGACCTGGGTGATGTCGCCAATGCGCCGCGACGCGTCCTGAATAGCACGCATGGTTTGGCCTACCTCGTCGACGGCCTGGTTGCTGCGCTCGGCGATGTTGCGGGTTTGTGCCGTCAGCTGGCTCGCCTGGTGGGCCGAATCCGCCGTGTGCTGCACCGTGCCGGTGATCTGCTCCATGGCGGCCGCGGTCTGCTCCAGGTTCGCGGCCTGGGCCTCGGTGCGCTGCGACAGGTTGTGGTTGCCCTGGGCAATCTCGGTGGTGCCGAGCACCATGGAGCTGCTCTGATCGCGCGCATCGCGCACGATGGAGCACAGGTTCACGCTGAGCTGGTTCAGCGCCTGCTGCAGTTCCCCGAGTTCGTCACTGCGGTTGCACTCCATGGTCTGCGCCAGGTCGCCGGCGGCCAGTCGGTTGGCCGTCGCGATCAGTGCTGTCAGGGGACGGGCGACCAGGCCTACCTTGAGATTCCAGGCGAACAGAATCACCAGTGCCAGCAGGCCCAGGCCCAGGGCCGGGCTCAGGAAATGCCCCAACAGGTAGCCCATGCCGATGTTGGCGAACGAGGCCAACAGGAGCTTGGCTGACAGTCCCAGGCGCAGCATTTCGTGCACCCTGCCCCCCAGCGTGCGCCGAATGGGTCGTCCGCTGGACAGCTGGTGCATGCACCGGCCGCTCTCCTTTTCCGTGCGCATGGTCGCGTAGAGCCGTTCGGCGGCGGCAATCTGCTCGCGCGTGGCCTCGGTGCGTACCGACATGTAGCCAATGGGCCGACCGTTTTCCAGCAGCGGCGTCGCATTCGCCATCACCCAGTAATAGTCGCCGTTCTTGCGCCGGTTCTTCACCGGGGCCGACCAGGGCCGGCCGGCGGCAATCGTCTGCCACATGTCGCGATAGGCCTCCTCGGGCATGTCAGGGTGGCGCACGATGTTGTGCGGCTGGCCCAGCAGCTCCTCGCGCGAGTAACCACTGACCTCGATGAACATCGGGTTGCAGTAGAGGATGCGCCCCTTGGTGTCGGTGGTCGAAACCAGGGTATGGCCGCTGGGGAAGGGGTATTCCTGGCCGGAAACGGGCAGGTTGATGCGCATGGGTGGACCTCACAAGGGCACGGGATGGCGGGATGGTCGAGGGCACTGGGTGGGAACCCGGTGCGGTGGCGTTTGCTAACTCAAGTCAAGGCAGGTGATTTTGTCGCATTCGAGATTTATGTAAATATTTGTTGCGATTTTGTGGTGGGGGGGGGGTTACCCTGATTGACATGAAAAAACGCGCCCGAGGGCGCGTTCTTGGATGGGGTTGTAGTGGTGGCTTACTTGCCGGCCATCACGCGCACCATCTCCAGGCACTTGTTGGAGTAGCCCCATTCGTTGTCGTACCAGGCCACGACCTTGACGAAGGTCTTGTCCAGGGCGATGCCGGCGTCGGCGTCGAACACCGAGGTGTGGGTCTCGCCGACGAAGTCGGTGGCGACTACCTTGTCCTCGGTATAGGCCAGCACGCCCTTGAGCGCGCCCTGCGACTGGGCCTTCATCTCGGCCTTGATCTCGTCGTAGCTGGCTTCCTTTTCCAGCTCCACCGTCAGGTCCACCACCGACACGTCGGAGGTGGGCACACGGAAGCTCATGCCGGTCAGCTTCTTGTTCAGCGCCGGGATCACCACGCCCACGGCCTTGGCGGCGCCGGTGCTGCTGGGGATGATGTTCTCCAGAATGCCGCGGCCGCCGCGCCAGTCCTTGTTGCTGGGGCCGTCCACGGTCTTTTGCGTGGCGGTGGCGGCGTGCACGGTGGTCATCAGGCCGCGCTTGATGCCCCACTTGTCATGCAGCACCTTGGCCACGGGGGCCAGGCAGTTGGTGGTGCAGCTGGCGTTGCTGATGATGGCCTGGCCGTCGTAGGTCTTGTGGTTCACGCCATAGACGAACATCGGCGTGTCGTCCTTGGAGGGCGCCGACATCAGCACCTTCTTGGCGCCGGCGGCGATGTGCTTCTCGGCGCTGGCCTTGTCCAGGAACAGGCCGGTGGACTCGATCACGATGTCGGCGCCGACCTCGTTCCACTTCAGATTCGCGGGGTCGCGCTCCTGCGTCAGGCGAACCTTCTTGCCGTTGATGATGAGGGTGTTGCCGTCCACCGCGACTTCGCCCTTGAAACGGCCATGCACGCTGTCGTACTTGAGCATGTAGGCCAGGTAGTCGGGCTCCAGCAGGTCGTTGATGGCAACGACTTCGATGTCGGAGAAGTTCTGCAGCGCCGAGCGCAGCACGTTGCGGCCGATGCGGCCGAAGCCGTTGATGCCAATCTTGATGGTCATG
>JAGPIX010000174.1 GCA_018054745.1 Alicycliphilus sp. | reverse complement strand
TGCTCCATGTGCACGGTCTCGGGCGCCAGGTGCAGCATCATCGACGTCTCGATCTCGCCGCCGTGGATGCCAAAGCGGTGCTCCTGCGCGCTGAACAGCCCGCTCACCGCGTCCGGCAGCGGCAGGCCGAACCAGCTGCTGCTGTAGACCAGCAGGCCGCAGCGCTGGCGCAGCTCGCGCGCCACGATGTCCATGGGGCTCACGTTGCCACCATGGCCGTTCAACAGCAGCAGCTTCTTGATGCCGGCGCGCGCCACGCATTCGCCCAGCTCGGTCCACAGCGCGATCAGCGTGCTGGGCGACAGGGTCAGCGTGCCGGGGTAGGAGCGGTGCTCGGTGGACAGGCCCAGCTGCTGTGGCGGCAAAAACAGCACCGGCAACTCGGCCGGCAGCAGCGGCAGCGCCGCCTGGATCACGCCGTCAAGCAACGCAGCGTCCACCGACAGCGGCAGATGCGGCCCATGCTGCTCCACCGCCGCCACGGGCAGCACAGCCACGGTCTGCGCGGCCAGGCCCCAGGTACGCGCCTCTGCAAAGTCGCGCGTGGACAGGTCGGCCCAGAAACGGGAGGGGTATGACATGCCAGCCATCTTAATGTGGCTCTACCATTGCCCCAAGGAACCAAACGGCGCCCCGCCGCTCCCACCCTGCGACATGCTTCACCGACTTCTACGGCAGATCCTGCCAACTATTGTTTTTATAGCTGTCAGTGCGCTACCCATGGGCGCCAACAGCCAAATACAGCTAAAAACCACGGCCACGGCAGGTGGCAGCGTCGTAACCACCCCCCAGGTGCGTGCCGAGCTCGTCGCCCAGGCCCCCGAGGGCGTGGCCCCGGGCAAGCCGCTGCAGCTGGGCCTGCTGCTGACCCACAGCCCTGACTGGCACACCTACTGGAAGAACCCCGGCGACTCGGGCCTGCCCACGCAGCTGGAATGGCAGCTGCCCGCCGGCCTGGATGCGGGCGAGATCGCCTGGCCCATGCCCAAAAAGATCTCCATAGGCCACCTGGCCAACTACGGCTACGAGGGTACGGCACTGCTGCCCGTGCCCGTGACCGTGTCGCCGGCCTTCAACCCCGGCCCGCTGGCGCAGGAGGTCACCATCCGGCTCAAGGCCTCGTGGCTGGTGTGCCGCCAGGAATGCATTCCCGAGGACGGGGAATTCACCCTGCAGCTGCCCATACAGGGCACGACCGCCCTGCACGCCGCGGCCTTTGACGCCGCCGCCCAGGCCCATCCGCAAAACCTGCCCGCGCACGCGGACAGCGGCGCGCGCGTGGACGGCGGCGCCGTGCTGCTGCGCGTGGCCGGCCTGCCCGCCGCGCTGCAGGGGCAAAAGCTGGAGGTCTTTCCCGAGACCAGCGGCGTGGTCGAAACCGCCGCCACGCCCACGCAGCAATGGGACGGCGCCACCTGGACGGCGCGCGTGCCGCTGGCGCGCGACCGCAGCGAGGGCCCCGAGCCCATGCCCCTGGTGCTGGCCCACGCCGGCCAGGGCTGGCGCATGGAGCTGCCCGTGGCCGGCGGCTGGCCCGCCGTGGCGCCACTGGCCGCCATGTCGCCGGCGCTCGAGGCCGCGCTCAAGGCCAACGCCGCCAACGCGCAGCCCCTGCCCCAGGCACACACCCCGGCGCCGCTGGCCACCTGGCTGCTGGCGCTGGCCGGCGCGGTGCTCGGCGGCCTGATCCTCAACCTCATGCCCTGCGTGTTCCCGGTGCTGGCCATCAAGGTGGTGGGCTTTGCGCGCCACGCGCAGGACGCGCGCGCGCACCGCGTCAGCGGCCTGGCCTATACCGCCGGGGTGCTGCTGTCCTTTCTGGCGCTGGGCGCGTTGATGCTGGCCCTGCGCGCCGCCGGCGAGGCCGTGGGCTGGGGCTTTCAGCTGCAGTCGCCGGCCGTGGTGGCGGCACTGGCCGCGCTGTTCACGCTGATCGCGCTGAACCTGGCCGGCATGTTCGAGTTCCGCGCCATGCTGCCGCAGTCGCTCGCCGGCCTGCAGGCGCGCCACCCGGTGCTGGACGCCTTCCTGACCGGCGTGCTCGCCGTCGCCGTGGCGTCGCCCTGCACGGCGCCGTTCATGGGCGCGTCGCTCGGCCTCACGGCCCAGCTGCCGGCCGCGCAGGCGCTGTCCATCTTCGCCGCCCTGGGCCTGGGCCTGGCCCTGCCCTATCTGCTGGCCAGCTGGCTGCCGGCCTTTGCCCGCGCCCTGCCCCGGCCCGGCGCCTGGATGGAGACACTGCGCCGCTTCCTGGCCTTTCCCATGTTCGCCACCGTGGTCTGGCTGGTCTGGGTGCTGGGCCAGCAAAGCGGTATCCACGGCGCGGCCGCGCTGCTGGCGCTGCTGGTGCTGCTCGCCATGGCCGTCTGGGCGCTGACGTTGCGCGGCCTCAGCCGGGCCGTGCTTGCTCCACTATCCATAGCTGCCTGCGCTTGGTTCACATGGGCCTGGGGCCCAAAAATCATTGAACTGACGCCCCATGCCAGCGAAACCGCAACCGCGGCCCCGGTGGGCGCATCCGCCTGGCAGGCCTGGCGCCCGGGCCTGGCCGATGAACTGCTGGCCCAGGGCCGCCCGGTGTTCGTGGACTACACCGCCGCCTGGTGCGTGACCTGCCAGTACAACAAGAGCACCACCCTGGCCAAAACCGAAGTGCTGGGCGACTTTGCCGCCAAGCAGGTGGCCCTGCTGCGCGCCGACTGGACGCGGCGCGACCCGGCCATCACCGCCGCCCTCGCCGCGCTGGGCCGCAGCGGCGTGCCGGTCTACGTGCTGCACGCGCCGGGACGCGAGCCGGTGGTGTTCTCCGAGATCCTGAACGCCGACGCGCTGCGCGCGGCCGTGCATGGGCTGTAGACGGCACCCCGGGCAGCCGATATCGTTATGATGCATGTAATAAATTGATACATATTCATGCATGTCTGGCTGCCTCCCGCCCTCCGCAAGCTCACTACCGGCATCGTGCGACGCCCTGCCCGCCGTGGTGCTGGAGCTGCTGCAGGCCAGCGAACAGCTGATAGGCATCTTTGACGCGCAGGACATCCTGCGCTTTGCTAATCCGCCCTTCCAGCAGGCCTACCATGCGCGCCCCGATGGCCGCCGCACCTGGGGCGACATCATGCGCGCCAACTACCTGCAGCAGCGCGGCACGCCGGTGCAGACGCAGGACTTCGACCGCTGGCTGGCCTCGGCGCGCTCGCGCCGGGGCAAGCAGGCCTTTCGCGCCTTCGAAACCGAGCTGCACGACGGCCGCTGGATCTGGATGGCCGAAACCACGCTGGCGGGCGGCTGGATGCTGTGCGTGGCCAGCGACATCACCGCCCTGAGCCAGGACGGCCGCAGCCTGCGCCAGACACGCGACCAGGCCCTGCGCGCCGCGCAGACCGACGACCTTACCGGCATCAGCAACCGCGCCCATATGCTGCAGCAGGCCGACGCCCTCATCGCCCAGGGCCAGCCCCTGGTGCTGGTGCTGCTGGATCTGGACCATTTCAAGGGCATCAACGACCGCTTTGGCCACCCCGCCGGCGACGAGGTGCTGCGCGACTTTGCGCGCCAGCTGCAGGCCAGCACCCGGCGCGACGACGGCTGCGGGCGCATCGGCGGCGAGGAATTCATGATGCTGCTGCCCGGCACCGACCTGCCCCAGGCCCGCGCCGTGGTGCAGCGCCTGCTGGAGCATGTACGCGCCGCCCGCCCGCTGGCCGAGGCACCGGCGCAGGGCTACACCACCAGCGCCGGCCTGGCCCTGCACCGCGCCGGCGAATGCACCGGCGCGCTGTACCGCCGCGCCGACCAGGCCCTGTACCGCGCCAAGCAGGCCGGGCGCGACCGGCTGGTGTGCGACGGCGCTCCTGCATAGCGCGCGAGGCGGTGCTAGTATTACAAACGTAATAACGTTTCTGAGGCACCCCATGCACCAGCTCAAACTCACCCAGATCGGCAATTCCGTCGGCGTCATCCTGCCCAAGGAGGCCCTGGCCCGCCTGAAGCTGCAAAAGGGCGAAACGGTGTTTCTGACCGAATCCCCAGAAGGCTTCATCCTCACGCCCTACGACCCGGCGCTGGAAGAAGAAATCACCGCCGGCCGCGACTTCATGCGCGAATACCGCGGCACCTTCCACGAGCTGGCCAAATGAGCTGGCGCTGGATCAGCAAGCAGGCCCTGCTGCTGCTGCACGCCGAAAGCCTGGCCGAGCACGGCGGCGGCCAGGGCCTGCGGGACGAAGGCCTGCTCGACTCCGCCCTAACCAGGCCGCAAAACCTGGCCGCCTATGGCAATCCCGACCACGCCGCCCTGGCCGCCAGCTACGGCCTGGGGCTGGCCAAGAACCACGCTTTCGTCGATGGCAACAAGCGCGCCGCCCTGCTGGCCACGGGCCTGTTCCTGTACCTCAACGGCTGGCGCCTCACCGCGAGCCAGGCCGACACCACACTGGCCATGCTCAGCCTCGCCGCTGGCGAGCTGAGCGAAGACGCGTTCGCCGCCTGGCTGCGCGCGCACAGCGTGCCGCGTGCATGACGCGCTGCACACCCGCTTGCAACCGTTCAGTTCTTTGATGAAGTAGGATTAAATCCCACCAACTCAGGAGCCCGCCATGCGCACCACGCAGCAAATGAGCATTACCCTGCCCAACGAAATGGCCGACGCGGTCAAGGCCAAGGTGCGCAAGGGCGAGTACGCCAGCGAAAGCGAGGTGATCCGCGATGGATTGCGCGCCCTCATGGCGCGTGATCGCGCCGTCGAAAGTTGGCTGCACCAGCAGGTCGGCCCGGCCCATGACGCGTTGCGGGCCGACCCCTCGCGCGCGGTGACGGCCGACCAGGTGCGTGCG